>CANFUF010000062.1 GCA_947450095.1 Roseiflexaceae bacterium | reverse complement strand
CTGCCGGAGCATGGTGGCGGAGTGGACTTGACAAAAGGAGCGAAACAGTGCGAATATATCCATGGCTTTTCCTTATTTTTTGATAGTGAGATACCAAAACTATACAGGAAAAGCCATTTTTATGCCACGTTCAATTGGCGTAGGTATTGAATCAAAAATATGATTAGATTCATCATCTATTCAATAATAAATGAATAATAGATTCTATTAAACGAATCGAGGAGTACACGCATGTGGCGTCGTATCATAATACTTTGGATTATTGTTGCGTTTTATGGCTATACCATCACGTTGTTACATGCCGCAACTCCGTGCATTCCTAGTGAAAATTCCATCTGTCTCAATGGTGAAATGCGTACATTTTGGCAAACAAATAACGGCATTCAACTATTTGGTGAACCGATTGACAACGAGTCTGCGCATCGTTTTATCCATGAAGCATATCATATCCAGAATTTTGAACGGGCGCGGGTAGAATTCCGGTTTAGCCAACCCAAGCCATACAACTTCCAACTGGGATTAATTGGTCAAGAATGGCTTGATCGCTATCACAGTGAATTATCCCCACTCATGCCCAGTGATGAGGCCACACTGCAAGGCACACATGCATCGTGTATTGCGCTAAATAATGCCCAATACACGGTATGTGGAGCATTTCGCACATTTTATCAAGGGCATGGACTCAATTTTGATAATTTAGCATTTGTGACCAATGCCGAAAGTTTAGCACTATTTGGTTTACCACTGACTCCTGCAATGCGTTGGACTCGGAACGGCCAAACATATATTGTCCAGTTATTTGAACGAGCGCGCTTTGAATACCACACCGAAAACCCCACCGCTCCACTCGTGATGTTGGGGCGGATTAATGCGGAGCTCCGTGAAAACGCCCCCCCCCAACAAACGGTCGCTGCAATTAGTGATTCATTTTTAACTGACACCAAAACACTGCTATTGCCTGCCGATATACTCGCTGGTTTTGGCTATCGAATGCCAGTTGATGGTTATTGGGAGCATTCTGCACAAGGTATCTATGTCGCAGCGAGTACGTTTCGTTATCAGAAAATATTTTACAATACACCGATAGCAACAAACCATCGTTTTGTCAGTATGGCGATCCTTGTCAAAAACCAACGTGAATTGTCTGGATTTGGGGTCTATTACGATTATCGTTACATCAACTTAATCGATACTCTTGGTAGGCGGTATGCAGCGACGACTACCGTCATGCACCTCGCCACCCCAATCCTCGGGATATCACTTAATCCCGGTCAACTCTATGGTGGCCAAATGATTTTTGATATCCCAGAAGATGCAATTCCCGCCCAACTCGAATGTAGCTTTGCGAATCTTGACTCGAATCAAAGTCGCTTCCAACAAACCATCGAGCTCCGCGTCTGGCCAATCATCCCCTAAACAATAATTAGCGCGGTACCGCATAAATTTGCCCAGTCGGGATCAAGACGACGCTGTATTCAGGGGGGAATGGTGCGATTGCCAAATATTGCGCCATCATTGGCGCATCTTCAGGGAGCACAATCACCACATCATTGCGTGCTAATTGCACCGCAATCCTACTTGGGGTGGGATAACTCACTATTTGCAAATCACTAAATTGACCATCGATATACCCATCTGCATGAATAGTGCGATTATTATCCGCAAGCTTTCCATCCATAAACCAATGGCCGTCACTAGGGAGTAACCAATCAAACGCAGTATTCGGGGTAGTGGCAGTTGTGATTGTCGCTCCTTGTAAATGTACAAACCCCGCCTGTGCTGGCTTGTGTTGGTACAGACGTGCGATATCGGGCATAATTGTATGTGCCTGGTGCCATTGTATCCCTAGGTATTCGGAGCGACGATAGACGAGTAACACATATTCATGGGCAATCGCCACATGTGTCGCCGCAACCATAGGCGTTAACATCCCTTGATCACCCACACATTGCCCAAATTGCGTCCGATACGATTGAATTTCCGTTTGATTTACAACTAATACGCCATCAATTGGGATGACGGTGGCGGCTTCTGTTGCCTCTATTTGGGTACGCACCGCAGGAGGAAGCATCGGCCATTGCTGTTGGATCATGGCTGCTGCGGTACACTGTGCATACACTCGAGACCATAATTGATACCCTTTGGGCATGAAATAGACTCCCGCAATCACCGCGCTTATCACTACAGCTACAACCCGATATCGTGCGCCCGGCGACCATACAAACCAACGGAATCCGCGCCAACCGATACGCCCCGACCACTTCAATGCCGGCCATAGCCATTGCGTGCTCCCCATACTCACGCCATACCATAAAAAAACCAGCAACCGCCAGCAATTCAGTGCGAGCCACTTAGTGACTGGCCATATAACCTGTACACTGAGAACCATCAATACCAGCACAATTATCCCCCACCACGTCTGTTGCAGATGTGCCACACGCGCCGGTGCGATGATCGATACCGGTTGCGGCGGCGATGTAGGGCGCGGTGGGCGCAGTGGGTGCGGTGAACGTGGCGCAGCCTGACGGGAAGGTGGTGGTGGCGGAGTTACAGGCGGAGCAATTACTGGTAATTTCCCAGTCAAACGCACCACATTACGGGTAACGGCACATATCACACACCCACCATCACTTGGAAAGTAGTGCGCTGGATTATTTGCACATGGTACTAACCGCTGCTCTACATGCATGATAATTTCGGACCACGATGCCGCAGATGGACGGAGACCTGGTTTGGTAAATGCTTGGACAAATTGATTCCGTAACGTTCCAGGCAATACCTCAAACGCGGGAGCTACAGGTGCCGGGACAAACTTCGTTTGATCCATATAGGGGAAAATACCCAGCGTAATGCAATGTACATGAATTTGCTCGATTACACTGTGGGGATCTTTACTTATGCATTGAAACGGATGGAACCCTTGCATTAATAATTGAAACATCAGTACCGCAATCCCAAAACCATCATGGTCAACGGTACGATCTACTTCATTCAAATTTTTATTTTGCAGTTCGGTGGGGGTGTATTCGGGCATCCCTACCGTGCATCGATACAATTTCCCATGCAAATCACGCACTTGCATCGAGTCACAATCTATCAACGTCACCAATGTATTGGCATGACACATAATATTTTTGAAGTTTATATCACCAATCACATACCCTTTGCGATGCAAGGCATCTACCGCAGTTGCAATATTGCGGGCAACACGATACACATGATGATGGTTCCATTGCGGATGCTTCGTCACGCGCTGGTTTGGTTGCAGTACTTCATATACCGTAAATCCATCAACTTTGGGCATACTAAAACCGACAAATTGTTTGTTTTCGTAAATGGCATCAATTGGCCATGCAATCGATACATGCCCACGGTCACGCATTGAATCATGCGGAGGATTGGCAATCATCGCAAGAATTTTTTGTTCTTGACCGACTCGCACCGCCCGCACACGTGTCGCATATGCCTGATCGCTTTCGTGAGCGTATTTGGTAATATCGTTGTATATTTTTACTACCGTCGTTTTGTTTTTGGTAATCCGATATACGGCACCTTCACCTCCTTGGCCTAACTGCGCACCCAAACGAATTTCTCCATGTCGTGTATGGTATTTTTTCATGAAACTCCAATTTATTATCAGTATTACGTATTTTATCATAACATAATTTACGCGATAGCACGAAACGCTATTGCTTCCTTTACAAATTACCCAATAAAAAACGCATATTGAGTCACGTGTGGTCAATAGTACGTACAAAAGTAGTAGACTTACAATCAATTTACAATTAAATGTGTAACATATTTTTTACTAAATTTACGAATATATGTAGTAGTGTTATTTACGATTATAGTCATGTAAAATCAATATTTGTGCTATTTGCATTATGCCAAAAAACAATTTATAATCAACCTAATTATGATTGCATAATCGCCAACCCACAATGCGGTGATGTCCGTGGTGAAATGCAACAATCCGTTCCTATTGCCTGCGCAATCCAACAGCGAAATATAAAGGGTATTTATGTCATACCGCACAATGTTATTTATTAGTTTTATCATCATATTTTGTGTTGTATTCCCATCAGCACGCATCGAGCATATATTCACGGGGCGTTTTGGCACGACACCACAACCCATCCCGCCAGCCAGCCCAACCCCTACACCAATCATATGCCAAAACGATGTCAGCAATGACACAATTGATCACACCGTATGTGGTGGAGTAACGACCTATTTCGGTGATCAGTTACGTACAGTATTTGGACAGATTGGGCACAATATCAATGAAAACCTTGCCGTGATTGGGATTGGCAGTGGGAATGGCAGTAGTAGCGCCAGCAATGCGGTACCGACACCCGCAGCATCAACGATTATCATTGCAACCTTCCCATATGGGTTGATATATGGTGCTGGATTTAGCGCACCAATCAATCAACCAATGCCGACGCAGATAGTAGTGACACCCCGCGCAACAACAGTCGTCGCGACCCAAGCACCGTCAAGCACCCCCCAAAAACTAGTCACGTTGACCGCTACAAGTGTCAAACAGCCAGTGCATACCGCCATCCCCACAGCCACCATAGAGATAATACCAACAGCAGTCCCCACCAGTGAGCCAACCGTAGAAGTAGTACCCACAAGTAGTGCACCAGTTGAATCAACAACAGCCGAGATTAGTATTTTGCCGCGCAATATTCTCGATGGGTTCCGTACGCATATGCCACCGAAAGGATATTGGCAAAGCAATGCTGATGGCGTCTATCTTGCCGTTGGCAGCTTTCACTATTTAAAAAATTATTATGGTGCCGATGCCCCCGAAAAACAAAAATATGTTACCCTCTCTGTCACCATCAAAAATACCCGGGCACCAGGAAGCAAAAACATCTACGTCGATCGCACCAATTTCACGATGATTGATCTTGATGGCAAAACACACAACGCATTGCTTGGAAGCGACGACTTAAATTTACCCATGCAGGCCACCGAATTAGCACCAGGTGAAACGATTGGTGGGCAATTAGTGTTTTTGATTGGTATATATAGTGCCCCGGCCCAAATCACGGTAAGTGTCGCCAACTTGGATGATTATCTGTCACGCGTCAACCAAACGCTGGAATTACGCGTTTGGCCAATCGTACAATAAATTAGCTCTGCAATAATTAAATCCCGTACAATTCATTGATTTATGTGGCAAATACTGCAATTTATGTATAAATAAATAAATAAAAATGTAATCATATTGTTTGCAATTATTGCATATCACTCACCAAAATATTCATATACTACATACACAACTATCGTTTGTGAATGATGCAGTTCAATGACGATATTCACCTTCAATAATCATACCAATGAGTGAGCATATGGCCAATCGTGTTATTTTGTTTGTGGTATTTGCCATCATGCTGACATTATTTGTCCCAGCCACGCGTGTTGAAGAAAACATGTTAGGGCAATTTGGGGCCGATTTTGCCAAAGTACGTACCCAAGGATTAGCATTGTTTGGGTTGCCCATCAAAATCCCCCGCCGCGTACGACCGACCACAACGCCGGTGATAAATAGTAACGGCGCAACGGCACGCATACCACAAAACGATACTCAAGCAGCCGACGTAGTACTCGCATTACTTGAACGTGCTGATTTAGTACAGATGGTCACGATGGTACCTACACCGAGTATTACACCAACACCGATTCCAACCAGTAGTGCCACAGCAACGATACACATCACACCACAACCATCCATGACGCCAACAATGCCCGTCGCAACGGTAGAGATTCATACAACCACTACTATTACACCAACAGTAGTAGATGCAACTGCAACACCCGAAATACTCGCAACGGCGACTCCGATAGTCACGCCTACGGTGGTACTGCTCCCCAATTCAATTACCGATGGATTTCGCTCAAAGATGCCTAAAAAAGGCTATTGGTGGGGAAGTAGCGATGGGTTATATATCGCAATAGGCAATTTCAGCTATATTAATTCGTTTTATAGCAATGATGCTGAATCTTTTCAAAAATACGTCACTTTTTCAATTACCGTTCGGAATAATCGCGATCCAGATGCGCCAGCAATCACCATCGACCCTACCAAAATGACCTTGATTGACCTTAATCGCCGACAATCAACCGTTTACCGTGATTACATTCATCTCGATCAGGCCTTCTTAAAAACCACCATTACACCCGGTCAATCAGATGGTGGTCAACTCATCTTTGTCATAGAACGATTTGCCGCCCCAGCCCAACTCATAGTCACCTATACCAATGCAGATCAACCAGATGTGCCCCATACCCAAACCATTGAATTCCGGGTTTGGCCAACGATTAACTGATTGGGTACCGTACCACAGTTTCATATTTTGGATTAATTTGTTGATTGTATATATTAATTAATAGATACAGTGTATTATATATCATCATCAACATATGACGTAACTGGGTGCGCCCACGCACGACATCGCATCGTACGTCCAATGAGTATTATGAATCGTCATTACACACTCCAACGTGTTGCGCTCATTATCGGATTATGGGGCTGGATTACCCCACCACAGCACATCAATGCCGCACCAGAATGTAGTGCCACCAATGCAATTTGCATCGATAGCACGCTGGTGACGTTTTGGCGGCAACAAGGTGGGCTGACGATTTTCGGGCAACCACTCGCCCCTAGTCAGTCACGTGACATAGATGGAGTCACAATTATCAGTCAACAATTCGAACGGGCCCGCCTTGAATTTCACCCCAACAATAGCCAACCCTATACAATTTTGTTAGGGCTACTCGGCGCACAATCGCTCAGTGGCGTAGACATCAACACACTCACATCAGTCGTAGCCCCACATACCACCATAAAAGCTACCTCCTGCAAGCGCTTTGTCGAAACATCCTACCAAGTGTGTGGGGATTTTTTAAATTATTGGCACACACATGGCCTCCAACAAGATCGCAACCCCAAAATTAGTGACACCGAAAGCCTGGCGTTGTTTGGCATACCACTTACCCCACCCTACCTGCGGGTCATGAATGGGGAGTCATTGGTTGTGCAAGTATTTGAGCGAGCCCGCATGGAATACCACCCTAATAACCCGCCCGCCTATCACATCCAATTAGGCTTGCTCGGGAGCGAGCTCCAATCGGCCACCACCGCCGCTACCGATGAGGCAAACACAAACAAGACAACGGTCACATTACTGCCACAACCAATCCTCGACACATTCCGGGCCCATATGCCTTATACCGGCTATTGGGAGCATAGTAACGATGGCATCTATGTGGCGGTTGGGGGTTTCAAATATCTCACTGAATTTTTTGGGGCACCAGCACCCGACGGGCAACGCTATGTGGTGCTAGCGGTGACGATTGCCAATACACGCAATCAGGGAGCAACGAGTGTCTATGTCGACCGCACCTACTTCCAATTAACCGATATTGACGGGAATCCACCCCAAGCAGCACTGCGTAATTCTACCGATTTAAAAACCGAATTCCTGGCACAAACCATTGCGCCGGGGGCACGTATTGGTGGTCAGTTGGTGTTTTTGTTACCAAAATACGGTGTACCAAAGCAATTGACCGTCACCGTCGCAAACATGGATGCGGTAATGTCACGCACAAGCCAAACAGTAGAATTCCGCGTATGGCCACTTGGGTCGGTGCAATTACCCTAACGATGTAGTGTGTTGACACAAAATCCCCACTACGCCATACGGCGCAGTGGGGATTCATACATACCCTAAATGGTAATTGACACTTCGCGACCTTCGCGTTGACTGCGATAAATCCCATCGAGAATCGACATCACATAGAGTGATTGCTCGGCAGGCACTGGCGATGGGGCGTCATTGGCGACGGCCTTGGCAAACTCGACACACTCTTGGGCGTGTGGTTCGAGTTGATCGCTGGTGACTTTGAGCTGGCGATTGTAGAGCTGGCGTGTTTCGTAGTTGGTGGACAAGAACTCGGCTTTGGGCCATTGCGCGCCACCGTCTTGGCCATACAACCAGATTTGCATATCTTCGCCCATGGTGTCGTGGTGCAAGGCCCAGCTGACTTCGATGACCAGGGTGGCACCGTTTTCGAAGCGCACAAAGCCAGACGCAAAGTCTTCGACATCCATGTCAGCCGGAATACTACCGGGATGCCATACCGAGAAGGCACCTGGTTTTTTGGTTAATTCGCGGCGGGCCACACCGGTGACTGCTACTGGCTTGGGGTGACCCATCAGCCACAAGGTCAAGTCGAGCACATGCACGCCGATGTCGATACAAGGACCGCCACCACTGAGCTCTTTTTTGACAAAACCAGCAGTGGGGATGAAGGCATTGCGGCGCAACATCCAGCTCCGAGCATGATAGATATCGCCCAAGGCGCCAGTGGCGATTTCTTTTTTCATGGCTTGTGATACGCCTGCAAAACGGAAATGCTGGGCGGTCATCAGTTTTTTGCCTGATTTATCGCGGGCAGCAATCATTTTGCGTACTTCGTCGGGAGTGGGGGCGAGGGGTTTTTCACAAATGACATGCTTCCCTGCTTCCAAGGCGGCAATCGCCAAGGGGGCATGGTGCATATTGGGGGTACAGATGTCGATGATGTCGATGTCGGGGTTACGCAAAATCTCAGCGAAGTCGGTGGTGGTATGGCTGATGCCGTAATCGGCCGACCATTTTTCGAGTGCTTTGGGGTTAATATCAGCACCAGCCACGACATTTGCATCGGGCGAGGCCTTCCAACCGGGCATGTGCGTGTGGGCAATCCCACCGACGCCAATCACTGCAACATTCAACGGTGCCATATCATACTCCTCTGTATCAAACGGACTACACGGGTATTGTATTGGAATGTCTAACGACTGTCGAATAGCCGCTTAGGGATAACGTTCCCAGATTCGATTGGTTACCAACGTTGCACCATACGTTGCGACGTGATTATCGTCACGGTATATACGTTGGTTGTCTTGGATAATTGCACACGTATCTGCAGTGCAAAGTACATCCATCGGATTGTATTGTTGTACCATAGGGAAATGCGCTAATACTGGTGCAAATACCGCTTTATAATGTGCAAACATTGTATCAATGGACGCACGCGGGACACTACAATTTGTTGCGTTAGCACCATAAATTATTTGCAAACGCGTACAGTGTTGTGGTACAACGCTGATTTCTGGTACTTGATGCACTAGTACCACTGTTGTATTTGGCAACTGTGTTAATTGCGTCAACACATTGGTCAATCCTTGCCGAAACACCGCATCAACATCAACCAACGCAGAGTCTTGATAACTACCCGTCATTTGGTAATGATCACCCTCTTTGGATTGAATCTTTGAATAGCGCCCAATTAACAAAATCACCCGATGATTTTTGCTTGGATGCGTGGCCAATGTTTTTATAAATACGGGCAAGCGTTGTTGATTATCACATCCATACGGACGTGTTGATTTATCAATATACAATTCCACCCCAATAAATGGAAGGCAATGATATACGGAATAGATTGTTAGATTGCGGCGTAATGGTTGCGTTTGTGCCAATGCATTCGCATGACTATCACCAATAAAATAATACTCTGTACCGCTTGAATTAGCAGTCATCGTACTCCAACAATGCACACCAATACCATTGATACCGAGGCATGGCGAATCAGGCAACAGTGGAGTAAGACTATCATTTATGGGAAATGATTGTGCCGCGGTATTGTATGGTGGTACAATTCCCGTTCCCACTAACCCTACGGCACATATCCCTAAACTTACCGTGGTAGCAGCTATTTTCCAGTGCGAAACACTCCGATAGCGCCCAAATCGGAGCGGTTTTTCTACAATGATATACGTCAAAACTGCAAGGATTAGACTTACCCCTATCAATACCCAACGCATTGGCGTAGTGACTTGATGATTACTCACAATCTCACTCAATGACAATACTGGCCAATGCCATAAATAGAGGGGAAAGCTGATTAATCCGATACCGGTAGCGAGTGGATTCGCCAAAATACGTCGATTGACCCAAGTTGCACTACCCGCCGCAATCAATAATCCCGTCGCAACAATCGGTATGACTAATGCATATACCGTAGGAATAACTACGCAGCCAATTCCCATAATGCTTACGATGAGTAGAGCGAATCCAAGCCACGCTTGCACGTTGCGGAGCATCACCATACTCGTAGTCTTTATTGGATTCGACGGAATCGCGGTCAACGCACTATATGCCAATAATGCCCCATACCCGATTTCCCAAAATCGCGTAATCGACCAATAGAATGTCGCTATTTGATCATGTGAATTTAATACAATATAACAAAAAAACGATACCGCCGATACAGTCACAATCAGTGACTGATATCTATCAATACGACGACGAAATAAATACAACAATACCGGCCATATAATATAAAACTGTTCTTCAACTCCTAATGACCATAAATGTAATAACGGCTTCGTAATTACTGCGGGATCAAAATATCCTATCTCTGAATAAAGTACGAAATTGAGAATAAATCCCGTACCTTCGCCCATATGCATGCCAAGTTGTTGAAATTCATCTGGAAACAATACCAGCGACCCGATTATCAATACGATCACCATCATGATAGTGAGTGCCGGAAAAATACGCCGCACGCGACGTGCATAAAAATCACGAAAGGTAAACGTATTCGTTGCAAAATTCCGTAACAAAATCTGCGATATCAAATACCCTGATATCACAAAAAAAACATCAACTCCAATATAGCCATTTATTACATTTGCAGGAAAAAAATGATACAACACCACCGCGCCTACTGCAATAGCCCGCAATCCATCGATATCAGGACGATAAGTAATCGCTTCAAATGAAATCGGCGGTGCCACGCTCGTTGAATACAATGAAACAAGCGCTACAATCATTGCCACTGCCACCATATACCCATACATCCACGATTCCGTCACGCTACTATTACCGTATAAAACCCAACACACATATATGACACTCAGCACATAACAACCAATAGTCATAGGGAGCGATATACGCCATACACTAACCACAACCACGGTATAAATCACCAACAATACATAGATTGTTGATGGCCATGTCAACGGCGAAATCGCATGAAGCGAGATAGTACTTATCCCTATAGCAAGTTCACGCCCATATTGAAATAAATGATTACTATGCATAATCATAGTCGTCTCGGTACTTGTAGGCGAAAATTGTGCCAATACCATATACCGACGAAATAATCCATTGGTAATCGCATATGTACCAATATTCATATCTTGGGTACGAAATGTCACAAGGCTATCCGGCAACGGGGTTGTTGCCGTAAACGTCATGATTTGCAAACCTTGGCTCGGATGGGGTAATGTAATCGTCGCATCTTGGGCTGCCCAACGAAACATAAACGGCGGGGCATCTCGTTGCTCTGGTACATACATATTTGTGACGATGGCAGGACCTTGGGTCACATCAATCTTATTTGGGATATTTCCAACTAATACCAATAACACCAAACAAATTACAATATATATTCCATGTGCAGTATATCTTTTCCAATAACTCAATGTACCACCTCAACAACGTTACCAATCACTGCAACATTCAACGGTGCCACATCATACTCCTCTGTATCAATCGGACTACACCGGTACCGGTATTGTAGCGCAAAATATCACCGCCCAATTTCGGCTACAATGGCACCATCCAAAGGAGAAACACCATGTCAACACGCACCATTGCCATCATCGGCCTCGGGCAAGGATTATCACACCTGCAAGCCTTCCAGATGTTGCCTGACAGTACCGTTATCGCCGTGTGCGACAGCGATAACGCCCTCGCCCAGCGCATTGCTCAGCACTACCATATCCCCCACGTCTATGACCATATCGACGCCGTCCTCGCCAATCGTGCCATCGATGCGGTGGTCATCGCCACCCCCGACCATCTGCATGGCCAACACACCATCATGGCGCTCAATGCCGGCAAACATGTACTCTGCGAAATTCCCATGGCGCTTACTATTGCCGAATGCCAGCAAATCATTGCCCTCAGCGAGCGCCACGGCTTGACCTACCAGATGGGCAATCAAGTGCGCTACGCCGAATGCTTGCACGACATCGCTGGCCTTCTGCGTGCCGGCGACCTCGGGCCACTTTTTTATGGCGAAGGCGAATACCTCCACGACATGCATGACATCGTCGACGATCGCCCCGCCAATCATTGGCGCATCAACCCGGCCACCCCCCAAACCACCTTGCTGGGCGGTGGTCCCCATGCGCTCGATACCTTGCGCTGGTTGATGGGAGTGCGCTTTGGTGAAGTACAAGCCTATCACGTCAACCAACCATCGGATTGGCACACCACCCATACCACCGTAGCGCTGTTTAAAGCCGACAGCGGCGCCGTCTGCAAAATCACCGTGTCGTATGGTATGCAACGCCCCTACTGTTTGTACTATAGCGTCTATGGTAGCGACGGCTCGTTTGAACGCAGTCGCGATCAAGCTGGACCAATGCAAGAAACGACCAACTACTATTACCACCGCAAATTGGCCGGCGCCCGCCGCATGATCCCCGCCACCGTGCCCAACTGGTACAACCCCCGCCTGCCCCGCACCATGACCCTCGGGCACGGCACAATGGAAGTCGCTCAGGCCCAACAATTCCTCGCCGCCATCCAGGCCAATCGCTTGGCGGACATCCATGCCCGCGAGGCAGCCGATTCCATCATCCCACTGATTTGCGCCTTGCAATCTGCCGACAATGGTGGCGGCGTGGTCCATATCCCCGCATCATAGCGCCGCCCAGCAACCGAAATGGAGGTGGTATGCTCATCATTCATGACCCCAGTGCCCCCCAAAGCCGCTATAGCCACTACCTCGCCGAGTTGTTGCGCCTCGAAGGCCTTGTGAGTTACCAAGCGACTAATCTCAGCAAGCTCAACGAATCCACGTTGGCAGGGCACGACATCGTCATCCTGCCACGCACCACCCTCGATCGCCACCAAATCACCCTACTGTGCGACTATGTCACTGCGGGGGGCACGCTTTTGGCATTGCTGCCCGATAACAACTTGGTCAAGGCGTTGGGATTCACTCCCTGCTACCAACTCATCCCCCATGGCCAATTGACCGTGGACGATACCACGATTGTAGCGGAACCCATCGACGTCATCGGACCAACCGCCATCTGGCACGGACCCGACGACACCACGGTACTGGCGCATATCAATCAGCAGCCAGCGATTGTTAGCCGTACTATCGGAGCGGGGAATGTGCTGTTGTATGCCTTTGATGTGGCCTATTGTGTGGCCCGGCTCCGCCAAGGCGACCCCCAATATGTCGATTTGTGTGCGGCAGGTCTGGACGGCATCTACCGCCCCAGCGAATTGTTTGTGCATCAACTCGACCCCCAGCGGGCCCACATCCCCCAAGCTGACTTGCACACCGCCCTGTTGGCCCACCTCATCATGACCCACGCCCCCCAACCACGCATCTGGTACTACCCACATGCCCAGCAAACCAGCACCATGATTATGACAAGTGATGATGATTGGTCACAAATTGCGGAGTTCGAGGCATTGATTGCCGGTTTAGCACGTCACGATGCGCAATGCACGTTTTTTCTGGTACCCCAAAGTCGCGTCACCCCCAGCGATGTCATACGCTGGCAAGCCGCCGGCCATACATTCAGCGTGCATCCTGCCCTGGCCCAAGACATCGTGGTAGGGTTGGCCACCGACGAGCCCCAAGTACGGATTGTGGCTGGTATGTTGGCAGAAAACATTGGGCGGCATCAGCGTGAATATACCGCGCCAGTGCGCACCATCCGGCAGCACGCCGTACGCTGGCTGGGCTATGTCGAGGCAGCCCGGGTACTGGCCCGCCACGGTGTCCAGCTCGACTGCAACTACCTCGCCGTCAGCCCTTACCTCGGCTATGTGTGTGGCTCGGGGCGGGCAGTGCGCTTTGTCGACCAACAAGGCCAAATCATCGATTGCTTCCAGCAACCCACCTTGTGGACCGAGGAATGCCTCATCCACCCCGAATACGTCTTTAGCTTTAAATGGGAGGTTGCCCACGCCATCGCCGTCACTGACCAGTTGATTGCCGACGCGGCCCAACGTTATTACACACCGGTGACCATTAATTCGCACCCCGTTAGTTTTGCGACCTATTCGCAGCCATTAATCGAAGCCAATTGGCAGGCGGCTCAGCGCCACGGCATGCCGATTGTGTCGGCGGATACGTGGTTGGATTGGACGATGGAGCGCGACCAGCTCCGCCTGCATTGTGCCAACGGCAGATGGGTACTCACCACCAGCCAACCGATTGACTGTCTTAGTATCATCGTGCCACCCCACATCACCCCCTGCATCGCAACCACTACCGTACAACGCTGGGGGATGAGCCTGCAGGTGCTCGAATTACACAATATCGCTGTTGGCAGTCACGTGATTGGGCAGGTCGAAAATTCACGTGTCCCGTGACGTTTTTGTCATTGGAATTCATCCACACGCGGTATTTTTTCATAACAGAATAATGCTACAATATTGGCAATTCCACTACCAGAAAGGGCTTTGCAATGACGCACGCCACCCCCAATGTCATCGTCGGATTCCGTGATTCGAGTGACCTGCTCGCCGATCCTGCGGCCTTGCAGGCCCGGGCGGCCAGCGATGGCTATCTTTTTTTCAAGCAACTGCTCCCCAAGGCCGACGTGCAAGCGCTCCGCAACGAATTACTCGATGTGGTGGCGATTCGGGGCTGGCTCGACCCGCAGACGCCCCGCGACGCTGCCCTCGTCAATGCAACAGCCGTCCACGACCTCGAGTCGTGGGGTGGCACCGGCATCACCGAAGAAGCCTATCGCGATTTACAAACCCGCGAATTGTTTCAACGCTTCCAGCATCACCCCCGCCTCATCCAACTCTACCAAACCTTGTTTGACAGCGCCGTGTTACCCCACCCCCGCACCATAGCGCGGGTGATGGTGCCCTGCCCGTCGTTCCGCCCCACCCCCATGCACCAAGACTTCATCCACATCCAAGGCACCAAACAGGTCTGGACCTGCTGGTTGCCCGTCGGCGATGTGCCCCGTGCCCTCGGCGGCTTGACCGTGCTCCATGGCTCACACAACTTGGGGGTTCTCACGGTGCGTAGTGCCGAAGGGGCCGGCAACCTCGAAACCAACTTGTGCGACACCGATTTGCCGTGGATCGAACACGACTACGAAATGGGCGACGTGCTGACCTTCCACAGCTGCTTGCTCCACAAATCGCTGCCCAACCAAATCCCCGAGGTGGTGCGCTTGTCGTGCGATTACCGCTTCCAATCAGCCACCCAAGACATCGAAGAAAAATCACTCGTGCCGCATATGCGGGTCGCCACATGGGACGAACTCTACGCCGATTGGCCCGCAACCCCACTCAAGTACTACTGGCAGCAACAACAACTGCGCTTGTCGCCATGGGACGAATCGCTCCACTGGCAAAAAGAGCGCATCTGTGACTAAACAGACTCTCGCCAACCACATCGCCCAGATGCCCATCTACGACACCCATGAGCATCTGATTACCCCGGCAGAATACCTGGCCGATCCGCCCGACATCATCGTAGCGCTGTTTGGGCTCAACGCCTACATCCAACACGACTTGATTAGTGCGGGCTGTAGCTACCCCACCCTAGCCGCCTTCCTCGATGCCGCCAACCCCGACATCGCCGCCCGTTGGCACCTAATCGCCCCCTACTGGGCCGATTGTCAGCAGACCGGCTATGCCGAAGCGGTGCGCTTGTCGGCCCACATCTTGTATGGCATCGATACCCTCAGTGCCGCGGCGCTGGTGGCGGCTCAACCGCGCCAGCAGGCCTATACCCAGCCCGGGCAGTATCAATACCTGCTCGAACAGGTGGCAAATTTGGCCACCATCCAGATTGATGCATTTACGTGGGAAGCACCGGCGGGGGCTGGTGACAGCCGGGTCTATCAGTACGACATCAACGTCTGCAACATGGTCAACGGCTCGATTGATTTCGTCGAGTTAGCGACCGACGTGGGCTTTGCCATCACCAATTTGGCCGATTATGCCCGTGCCATCCAGCACGTCATCACCTACAACGCCCCCCAAGCCTGCGCCATCAAAACCCAACACGCCTACGACCGCACCTTGGCGTGGCAATTGCCCGATGAGGCTGCCGTTGTATCTGTTTTTGAGAAAAAAATGCGTGGGGCGCACCTGGGTGAATTGGAAGCCTGTAGGATTGGTGACTGGGCGCTCGACCAGGTTGCCCGCCATGCGGCCACCCTGAAATTGCCTATCAAAATCCACACCGGCCACTTTGCCGGTAATCGCACCATGCCCATCGATTGGGTGCGCCCAGGCCAATTGAGTGGGCTGATCAAACACCATCCAGACACGACCTTTGTGCTGATGCACATCGGCTACCCTTACCAACACGAATTACTAAGCATGGCCAAGCATTACGCCAATGTGTATGTAGATTTGTGTTGGGCGTGGGGCATCAATCCCCGTGCCAGTAGTGAATTTGTGCGGCAGTGGATCCATAGTGTGCCCATCAACAAACTCTTTGGCTTCGGCGGTGATGCGTTTTTGCCGACACAGACGGTCGGCTTTGTGGCCCAAACCCGCCAATGGCTGACCCGTACCCTCAATGCCGAAGTCACTGAGGGTTATTTGAGCGAAGTAGACGCCATCAAGATCGCCCAACAACTGTTACACGACAATCAACACCGCCTGTTTGGGCAGGGGTAATCACAAAGGAGTCTTATATGTCACGCGTTGTCATCATCACAGGCGCCGGATCGGGGATTGGCCAAGCCGCAGCCGTGCGGTTTGCCAGCATGGGTGATTGGGTGGTCGCGGCCGACATCAATGGTGTCAACGCCAGCGCTACCATCGCCATGTGTAGCGGTAGTAACCACCTGGCCATCACCTGCGATGTAGGGGACGAACAGGCGGTCAATGCCATGGTTAACCAAGTCATCGCCCATTACGGCACCGTCGATGTGTTGGTCAACAACACCGGGATTTTGCTGAGCAAGCCGTTGCACGAAACCAGCTTTGCCGAATGGAATCGCGTCATCACCGTCAATCTCAGTAGTATTTATCTGTGTAGTCACGCCGTCATCCCCCATATGCTCAGCAACGGGCGCGGGAGCATCATCAACCTGGCCTCGCCCCATTCGTTTGCCACCACCACCAACATCGCCGCCTATGCGGCGTCAAAGGGGGGCGTGGTGTCGCTCACACGCCAAATGGGGATGGACTATGGGCGCAAGGGGATTCGCACCAATTGTATCGTGCCGGGCGCCATCGACACCCCCATGTTGCGGAGCGACATCGCTCACGGTGCCGGGGTCGAAGCCAGCCTGGCTGGCTGGGCCAAAGCGCAGCCAATTGGGCGAGTAGGGCAACCCGACGACATCGCCAAAGTCATCACGTGGCTGGCGAGTGACGACGCTGGATTTGTGCTGGGGGCAGCCATCCATGCCGATGGCGGTATGTTGGCACAACTGACCCCGCCCAACGACTAGGTTTTGACCGTGGGGCACCACGCTGTGGGGCGCCACTGAGCTGGCGCGGGATTCAAACTACAATATTCACATATTCACCGCTGCGCCGAGGAGTTTTTTCATGACACATTATGGGGTAACACCTGACAAACTGACCCGTATCAAAGCCACCCGAGCACTGCAACCAATCACCGTTGATGGCGACCTGAGCAAGGCGGCCTGGCGTGATGTAACGCGCTCGCCGCGCTTTGTCGACATGGTGAGTGGTGAGCCGGCCTACTATGACACGCGGGTGGCCTGCCAATACGACGACACGCACTTTTATGTGGCCTATTGGATCGAAGAGCCGTTTGTGACGGCCACGATTACCGAACGCGATGGTTTTATTTGGTTTGACAACGACGTCGAATTATTTATCGGTGGCGACGATTGTTATTATGAACTCGAAGTCAATGCCTTTGGCACGGTGTACGAGGCATTCTTTATCTGGCAAGACGCGCATCGCAAGGGCGGGCGCTTTGACACCCCACAATTTGATTTGTACAGCCGCAATGTCGATTTGCTAGCCGGCTTTCAAGATGGACGTTATGGCAAGCACCCCCGTGGACGACGCTGGGGCTTCCTCGATTTCGACATGTCTGGGTTGCAGACTGCGGTGCAGGTGCAAGGGAGCATCAACGATAGCAGTGACGTGGACAAGGGCTGGACGGTCGAGTTGGCCATCCCGTGGCAAAGTTTGGCGTTCATGTTCAATGGGCGGAGTGGGGCGCCTGCGGTGGGGAGCACATTGCGTTGCGATTTTTCGCGCTTTGAGGCGTTGCGCTTGCACGGGGCACCATTGCCACAAAACCCGGGCTGGAGCCTCAACGCACACGGCGTGTATGATTCACACATCCCCGAGAGCTTTAGTGTGGTGGAGTTTGAATAGGATTGTCGGTGTCAAGGGCGAATAGCGACGCATAAATTCGCCGACATGATTCGCCCCTACGACGACGATCGATCGTGGGCGGTTTTCCACGGCGCATCAACGGCGAATAGCGGCGCATGAATTCGCCGACATGATTCGCCCCTACGACGACGGCGAATAGCGACGAATGAATTCGCCGACATGATTCGCCCCTACGACGACGGCGAATAGCGACGAATGAATTCGCCGACATGATTCGCCCCTACGACGACGGCGAATAGCGGCGCATGAATT
>CANFUF010000061.1 GCA_947450095.1 Roseiflexaceae bacterium | reverse complement strand
CGGGGCTTGATTCGGGGCACAACGTGATTTTGCGCATCGACGTGCAAGGGGCGGCCACCCTCAAACGCTTGGTGCCTGGCGCGATTCAGGTCTTTTTGGCGCCGGGCAGTATGGATGAACTCAAACAGCGTTTGCTGGGGCGGGGCACCGAATCGCCCGAACAATTTGCGCGCCGGCTGACCCATGCCGAACGCGAAATGGCCCAAGTAGGGGCCTTTGATTATGTGGTCTTTAACCGCGCCGAACGCCTCGATGATGCGGTTGCGCAAATTCAGGCTATTATAAAGGCAGAACAACAACGCGTTCGCCCCCGGCGTATCGCGCTGTAAGTAACGAAAGTGAGTCACCCTATGCTGAATATGCACCAACGCCTCCAAAGCGACATGAAAGACGCCATGCGGGCCCGCGACCAATTGCGGGTCGATACGTTGCGGATGGCGATGAATGCTATCAAAAGCAGTTTTGATAATCAAAAAAAACAAGCCTACGATGCTGCCGGTGGTGAATCAAACATGGCAGCAAGTCAGGCGGCAGTCGATGCCGTGTCGCTGAGCGAAGCGCAGATGATCGATATCATCATCAAAGAAGTCAAACGCCGGCGCGAATCGGTGGACATGTACCGCAAAGGCAATCGCCCAGAGCTGGCCGAAAAAGAAGAAAAAGAAGTGGTCATCCTCGAAGCCTATTTGCCCCGCATGTTGAGTGCAGACGAGCTCCGTCCCCAGATTGCCGCCATCATTGCCCAAGCAGGCGCCAAAGGGGCCGGCGACATGAACAAAGTCATGCCGGTGGTGATGCAACAATTCAAAGGCCGTGCTGACGGCCGCATCCTCAATCAGGTGGTGCGCGAGTTGTTGAGTTAAGCATGAAAATGCCCACACTGTCCTCAATTACCTCGTTTATTGTCCCCTCACAACGCTTGTTGTGGGGGGCGGCGGGTGTACTTGCGCTCTCTTTTTGGGCAGTGTTTAATATACAACCGGCGTCGGTACAAGGGATTGTGGTGGGGAGTCCTAGTCCGGTGAGTGTGCAAGCACCACGTCAAGTGACGTTTGTCAGTGATGTGCTCACCGCCCAAGCCCAAGCGACGGCGGCTGGCGACCCCGAACTCATCCAAGCCACTATTGACCCGTATTTGTTGCTCAATCAACGCGTGCAACTCGTGAGTCTGCTCGATAACATCGAAAAAATACGGGGCAATGGTGAACCATGGAAAAACCGCATGCAGCAGCTCGATGACCTCGATACCACCCTTGATGTCGATGTCATTTCGCACGAAATCGCCCAACAATTGGCGGATTTGAGTGTGGCTGATTGGGAAAAACTGCGTACCCAGATTCTGGTTATCTATGACCGCTCACTCAATGATGTAGGCAATCGCATCGATGTGCGCTCGATGCAGTTGCTGACGGCGTCGATTATCCCCTCGTATATCAGTGCCAATACGCCGGCCGCCCGGGGCGCCTTGATTTTGCGGTTTATTACGCCGTTTATCCAAATCAATGTAGCGGTTGACAAGGCGCGTACCCAGCAAGCCCAAGCCGCGGCCCGTGCCAAAGTTGCGCCGGTGACCGTCGCCATCCAGCAAGGTGAAAACATCGTACGGGCCGGTGATGTGGTGACCCCCGTCATCCTCGAAAAACTGACTGCCCTCGGCGTATTGACGATGCGCGTCACTTGGTACGAAATCATCGGTCAGATTGTGATGGCTGTGGTGCTGGCGATTTTGTTTGCTGCCACCCTGTGGCATGTCGACCGTAATGCGGCCACCCGCGCTACAGAATTATGGGCGCTGGTGGTCTTGATGGTGGTGGCGGTGGTATTGACGCGGATTGGGGCCGGTGTGGCGCCTATGTTGGTCGCCGCATCGCCCCTCGTAATGGCCGCGCTACTGGTGTCGACGTTTTATGGGCTCCGCAGTGCCTTGCTGGTTACCATTACCGTGGGTTTCGCGGTGTTTTTGATTGGCCGAGGCTCATTGGCACTGGGTTTGCCGCCGTTTGTGGCGGCTATTGTCGGGAGCATTATGACCCGTCGGGTCGAACGTTCGTTGGCGTTTGTGGTGGCGGGGGGCGTGGCCATGCTGATGAGCATGTTGACTACCCTTGGCGTGCTACTGATGATCGAACATCAAACCGACTGGAATGCGATTTGGCCGCTGTTGTCGATTAGTGGTGGTGGCGCCTTGTTGTCGGCGTTGTTGGCCTTGAGTCTGTGTGGGATTTTTGGGACACTCGCCGGTATGGTGTCTGGTCTCCAATTACTCGAACTAGCCCACCCGGCCCAACCACTATTGCAACGTTTGGTACGCGAAGCGCCGGGCACCTATTATCATAGTGTTGCCGTGGGAAATTTGGCCGAAAGTGCCGCCGAAGCAATTAACGCCGATGGCTTGCTGCTACGGGTGGCATCGTATTATCACGATATTGGCAAAGTCGAACACCCCTTTTATTTCACCGATAATCAAAGCGACGGTGTGAACCTGCACGATAGTTTACCTCCCCACAAAAGCGCCCAGATTATCATCGATCATGTGCGTAATGGTATTGTGATGGCGCGGGCAGCGCGATTACCCGTTAAGCTCATCGATTTCATTGCTACTCATCATGGCACATCGGTAGTACGCTATTTTTACAACAAAGCACTCGAAGTGGATGACAGCACCGACATTGCCGATTTCACCTACCCTGGTCCCATCCCCACCTCACGCGAGCAGGTTATTATGATGCTGGCAGATAGTGTCGAAGCGACGGTGCGCTCCAAGGTGCAGAGTGGTGCGGTAGCCTCCAAAATCGGCGAAGGTCAAACCATTGATGCGTTGGTGACGTCAATCATCGACGAGCGCATCCAAAACGGTCAATTGGCCGATGGACAAGTGACATTGCATGACATAACGCGTATTCGTGAGGCATTTATTACCACGCTCAAAGGGATTTATCACCCCCGCGTCGATTATTCTCCCGTGAAAAAACCTATTGGTGAACCTGTTGTAGAACCGCAAGGACACATATGAGCAATGTGATTGTTGATGTACAAACTTCCGATGAATTAGTAGGTGTCGTCCTTGATGCCGTCTTGGTGGAGCAGGCGGTACGAGCCACCTTGACGCACCAGCAAACCAAAGGTGCCGTCGAAGTAACGGTTTATGTGACGACTGCCGAAGAAATCCACCAATACAACCGCGATTACCGCAAAATCGACAGCCAAACCGACGTGTTGTCGTTTGCCGATGATGACAGCGACCCGCGTTTTGTCTTGCCTCCTGGCATGCCCCGTTATTTGGGTGACATTGCGATTTCGTGGCCGCATGTGCAACGCCAAGCGGCGGAGTATGGGCATAGCGAAGCGCGCGAATTGGCATTTTTGACGGTGCATGGCATGTTGCATCTGCTGGGCTTTGATCACGAACGCAGCCCCGAAGAAGATGCCGTGATGCGCCAACACCAAGACGATATCATGGGTATCTTGCAATTACCCCGAGCATAACTGTATGACACCACCACTGCCCCCCCGCAATATCACCTTGCCTCAGTCGTTTGGGTATGCCATCCGCGGGATTTGGTTGGTTGCCCGTAGTGAGCGCAATTTCCAACTGCATTTACTGGCGATTGTGGTCGTCGTACCCTTGGCGATTTTTGTGCATTGTAGTACCCAAGATTGGGCGATATTGTGTGTGGCGATGGGGTTGGTGCTGGTGGCCGAAAGCCTCAATACCGCCATCGAAACCGTGGTCGATCTGGTCAGCCCCGAATATCACCCCTTGGCTGGACGTGCCAAAGATATCGCCGCGGGTGGCGTGTTGTTGGCGGCACTGACGGCAGTCGCTGTAGCGGGTTGGATTTTGGTGATTCCCCTTTATCAATGGATGAAATGATGAAAATATTAGCCTTGACCCCCTATGCCCCGTGGCCACCCTATGGTGGTGGCACGATGCGCATCTATCAACTGCTCCGTGGGATTGCCCATACGCATAGTGTGACCTGCTTGACTTTTGTCACCAATATTACCGATCAAGCTGCGGTGCAGGCTCAAGTAGCGCCGGTGACGGTGATTGGCGTGGCTGGTCCTGCCACACGCACCCTGCGCCAGCGCGCCGTCCAAACACTAACAGACCCCTTGCCGGACATGGCGTTGCGCAATGTGGATGTGAGTTATCGCCAGCAACTCGATGTATTGTTGCAACAACGTTATTTTGATGTGGTGATTGCGTTTAGTATCGAGATGGCGCCTTATTTGGCGATGGCCAAAACATACGGGATTCCGACGCTGTTTGATGAATTCAATGCCGAATATGTCATCCAACAACGGGCAGCCATGACCGATGCCGCCAATCCCTTGCGTTGGCACGGGGCCTTGTATTCGCTGATTCAATGGCAAAAGCTCAAGTATTTTGAAAAAAACATACTGGCGACGGTGAATGGGGTGACGGTGGTATCGACGGGCGATGCCCAGACGTTATCCCAGTTGGTGCCGACGGTGAAGCCGTACGTGGTGCCTAATGGCGTCGATACCAGTTATTTCGACCGCCGCCGGGTAGTGCCGCACCCCTTTGTGCGTCCCACCTTGGTCTTTAGTGGCACAATGGATTACCGCCCCAACATTGATGCCTTGCGCTGGTTTGTGGCGCAGGTGTTGCCGTTGGTGCGCAAGGCCGTTCCTGATGTAGTGTTGGTGGCGGTGGGACGGCGTCCGTCTCCCGCATTATTGGCACTCCAAGCCGCCGGCGAGGTGTCGCTGACGGGTGAAGTGCCCGATACGCGGGCTTATCTGTGTGGCGCCCATGCTTATGTGGTGCCGATGCGAATTGGTGGCGGCGTGCGGCTCAAAGTCCTCGAAGCGATGGCCCTCGAGGTGCCGATTGTGAGTACCAGCCTCGGTGTCGAAGGGATTGATGGACTCAACGACTCCCACTGCAAGGTGGCTGATACACCGGAAGCCATGGCGGTTGCGATTGTCGATACCTTGGCGAACCCTCCGGTAACCAAGCCTACCCGTGATTTTGTGGTGGCCAACTATGATTGGCGGGTAATTGTGCCACATTTCTTGCAGGCAATTGCAAATACTGCAATCGTAAACTAACTGTTTACGGTATAATTGTATATATTTCCTAGATGTGCCTGCTGATAGTGCAAACAGAGAGTAAAAACAATGAATGATGCGCGTATGCAAATGCTTGAACGCATATCCGAAGACGAATCATTGGTTGGTGACCTCGAAGGCGATCAAGCCACCCAGTTACGCCAATGGGCCGCTACGACTGCTGAATCAATTGCGCAACGGGAAGACCTCGATGACCAAGCTGTAGCGACGCAAATCAATGCGATTCGCACGGCAGCACGAGTAACTGCCGCCAATGGTGGCGATATTACCCAGGCCCAAGCAAATTTTGCCCAAGTGTTACAGGCCTCTGACCGTACCATGGCCATCCGCACTTCTCCGCTGCGTCCGATTCAACCTCCTGCTCCTCCCAGTTTATGGCAACGTTTTGTATCGTTTTGGCGTAAAGAGAACAAATAATGAACAAGAATAACCTGCCAAAGGATTGGCGTGTCTTGCTGTTGATTGCCGTGGTGTTGTTGATTGCGTTGTACTTCAAGCAACAAATCAATCCTACCAGTCAGCCAGACGTAAATAACCCTATTCCTACTGTTGACAATAACCCAACCAATCCCGATACCAATCCGACCGGTCCCACTCCCATCGACCCATCGGCGCCAATTGTGCCGGTCAAAGGGGTAACGTTGTACACAACAACGTCATCATTGATTTATCCCGATGTCGCTGCGAACCGCAAACAACCACCGATTTACAAAGCGTTTTTGGCCGACATCGCTGCCGCTAAATCCAAAATTGATATTGCAGTGTTTGATATCGATTTACCCGAGCTCCGTGATGCCTTACTCGCTGCCCACAAACGGGGTGTGACGGTGCGTTTGGCCTACGACGATACCAATGCTACCGATGCCCGCGTGGCGCAGTTGGTAGGCGCCTTGCAAGACGCCAAAATTCCGGTGGTTGCCGATGGGAGACCCCCATTCATGCACGAAAAAGTCGCTGCCATTGATGACAACATCGTCTGGACTGGCTCGTGGAACCTGACGTTTAATGATACCTACCGCAACAATAATCAATCGTGGCGGTTTGTCAATAGCACCATGGCAGGGCTTTACCACCAAGAAATCGACCAGTTGATGAGTGGGAAGTTTGGCGTCGAAAAAGTCAGTCATGCGCCGTATCCAACCTTTCCATTGCCAGATGGTGAGTATACTTTCTTCTTTTCGCCGGTGGATGGCGTCAATAAACATGTGGTGGCAACAATTAATGCCGCCAAAAAGAACGTGCGCTTTTTGGCTTTTTCGTATACCGACAAAGCAATAAGCCAAGCGATGATTGCTGCACACAAACGGAATTTGCCGGTACAAGGGGTGATGGAAACCCAAAACGTCAAAGGGACTGGTTCGGCCTTCCCTGCCTTACAATCGGCTGGTGTTGATATTTTGCAAGATGGTAATTGCTATATCATGCACCACAAAACAATCATCATCGATGATGAAATCGTGATTACTGGTTCGTATAATTTCACCAAAAATGCGGAACAGAACAACGACGAGAATTTGCTTATTATCCATAGCCCTAGTTTAGCTGCCCAGATGATTGCAGAATATAAATTAGTCCGAGCCCAAGCAGAGCAACCAACAACGTGCGGCAAGTAGTCACCCGCACCAACAGAAAACAGAGGCGCATCAATGACACGGTTGACAAAAGTATTTGTGGTGGGAGTGGTGGTGTTGGCAGTGATTGCGGTGATGCTTGGGCAATCTGCGGCGTTTATGATGGGTGCATTGCAAGGGGTGACTGAATTTTTGCCTATTTCATCATCGGGCCATTTGATTTTGTTGCCGTGGTTGTTTGGCTGGCAAGACCCCTTGCTCAATTCATTGACCTTTGATGTGGCCTTACACGTCGGCACGTTGGTCGCAGTGGTAGCCTACTTCTGGAGCGATTGGATGTCATTGCTCAAGGCGGTGCCGCAACTCGCCCGCCCGCAACAGTCGCAACCGGCCATGATGTTGTTGGCCGTGATTGTCGCGACCATTCCGGCAGCAATTGCAGGAGTCCTATTCCAAAAACCAATCGAAGCCTATTTTCGTTCACCCTTACAAATCGCCGTGTTATTGGCAGTGATGGGAATCGTGATTGCCTTCATCGATCGGCGGAGCGCCGCTACCCGTGAATTGCCGGCGCTCACTTGGCGCGATGCCGTGTGGATTGGCTTGGCACAAACCTTGGCGTTGATGCCGGGGGTGTCACGCTCAGGGGCGACGATGAGTGCGGGGCGGGCGTTAAAGTTCGATCGTGCAGCTGCAGCGCGCTTTTCTTTTTTGTTGAGTATGCCGATTACCTTGGCCGCAGTTGTCATGAAAATAAAAGACCTTTTGGCAATCCATGGTAATGAAGTATTTGCGGTAGTGATTGGAATTGTCACGTCGGCCGTGGTCGGCTGGTTGGTTATCGATTTGATGTTGCAGTGGATTCGCCGGATTGGCTTCGGTTGGTTTGCCTACTATCGCATTGTGATGGCAATTATCGTGATTGGCTTGTGGTTCGTGCGTGGTTAAGGACACTCCGTGGTATACTCCATAATTAACTGAGTGTTAAACAATGTACATCGGGTAATCAATTTGTTGCGTTCGGCACTGTAATTGATTACCCGGTGGGTAGTGTATGAGCATTGTATAAATGGAGTGGCAAAAGGGGTTGGGTATGCATACTGAATATACACGGGGAATATTGCGCCAACGCCTCGCATCGTTGGGGCTGCGTGGTGTCGCGCTAGAATCCGCCCTCGAAGCGACAGTCGACAGTGTCGACCCCGATGATTTGCGCATCGTCGTCACCGGCCTCGGTGTGGCTGCACCCAATGGTGTGGGTGTCGATTTGTTTTGGAAAAACATGCTGGCGGGCAAAAGTGGAGTTGGTCCAGTGACCGTTTGTGACCCCGGTGATGCCGCGGTGCGGATTGCCGCCCAAGTGCCAGATTTCGACCCGCGTGAATTCATGGATGCCAAAGAAGCCCGGCGTATCTCACGGGCCAGTCAACTGGCGGTGGCTGCTGCCCGTATGGCCGTCGCCGATGCCCAACTCGATATCAACGACGCCAACCGCGACCGCATCGGCGCTATGATTGCCGACGGTTCGTCATCGGCCATCGATACCGAACAAGCCGTCGAGACCATCGTTACCCGGGGCTCTGCCAAAGTCAATCCCTTTTATATCACCTTGTCGTTACCCAACATGCCGTCGTGTCAAGTGTCGATCCAACTGGGCTTGACGGGTTATAACACCACCATCGCCACGGCTTGTGCTGCCAGCACCCAGTCGATTGGTGAAGCGGTCAATGTGTTGTTGCGGGGCGATGCCGACGTGATATTGGCCGGTGGCAGCGAAGCGCCTATCGCCCGCTTGGGCTTGGCCAGCTTTGCCGCAGCCCGAGCCTTGTCGATGCGCAACGATGAGCCCCAACGCGCCTCACGCCCATTCGATGTCAATCGCGATGGCTTTGTGCTTGGTGAAGGCGCTGGTGTACTCGTACTCGAACGCCTGAGTCATGCCAAGCGGCGTGGTGCCCGGATTGTGGCCGAGGTCATCGGCTATGGCTCGACTAGCGACGCCTACCACGTCACGTCGCCTCATCCCGAAGGGCGCGGGGCGGTGCGTGCCATGCAAATTGCCTTGAAGCACGCCCAATTACTGCCCGAGCAGGTCGACCACATCAATGCCCATGCCACCAGCACCCATGTGGGTGACATCGTCGAGACGGCCGCCATCAAGCAGGTGTTTGGGGCGCATGCCTACAATATCCCGATTACCGCATCCAAATCGATGATTGGTCATTTGACCGCCGCGGCTGGCGCTGTCGAAGCAGTGGCTACGGTGCTGACGTTGCGCGATCAAATCATCCACCCCACCATCAACCTCGAGCAACCCGACCCCTTGTGTGACCTCGATTATGTGCCCAACGTGGCCCGCCCCGCCAAAATCGATGTGGCCTTGAGTAATTCGTTTGGCTTTGGGGGCATCAATGCCGTTATCGCCTTGCGGCGCTGGAAGTAATCATGCAGACAATTGGTCACGATTCATGGGGGATTGTGGGGCATCACTGGGCAGTCGACATGCTTCGGCATGCTGTGGCCGCCCAGCGCCCAGCCCACGCCTACCTGATTAGTGGCCCGCGGCACGTCGGTAAGTCGTTGCTGGCGTTGCGCTTGGCGCAAACGCTCAACTGCGAGCAGGCGGGTGATGCTCCGTGTGACGAGTGTCGTAGCTGCCGGCGGATCGCCAAAGGCAATCACCCCGATGTGCGCATCGCCAGCCTGGCCACCCAAGGCGCCACCCTCAAGGCCGAAGAAGCCGCTCGCCAACGTGATGTGCGTATCGAAACGGTACGCACGTGGCTGGCCGACATCAACCTACGCCCCTACGAAGGGCGCCGGCGCGTGTTTATTCTCGACGATGTCGAGCGCTTGAGTGAAGGGGCCGCCAATGCCATGCTTAAAGTGCTCGAAGAACCGCCCCCCTACGCCACGATTATTTTGGTTGCCCATACCGCCGGTGATGTGATGGCGACGATTGTGTCGCGTTGCCAAGCCATCAAATTACGTCCCGTCGCCCGTGACGCCATTGCCCCGTGGCTGATGACGCAAGGGGTGAGCGAGCGCGATGCAGTCACGTATGCGGCTTGGAGCGAAGGTCTACCGGGCCTCGCGCATCAATATGCCCACAACCCCGAAGCGGCTGGGCAGCTCCAAGCCCAACTCGACGAGTTGTTGTCGTTGTCGCAACGCCCGTTGGTGGAATGTTTTAAGTGGGTCGAAGAACAAGGCAAAGCCTTCCGAGGGGGCGAACAAGCCGCCGTCTACGACACGCTGTTGTTGTGGCAACGCTGGTGGCGCGATGTGCTGGTGGTGGCTGCCGGCGTGCCCGATGCGATTACCTGGGTCAATCGGCACGCCGATGTGACCCGCGTGGCCCGTGGTACCGGTGTGGTACCTGCCGCCGCGTTTGTGCGGCGCCTCGTATTGGCGGTGCGGCAATTACGCGAAAACGCCAACCCTCAACTGGTTTTTGAACAACTTATCCTGCAGCTCCCCGACCGCCAGTAAATGTGCGTTACTCTATATGCACAAGGCGTGTGACTGATTTTGTATAAAAATTGTAATAGGCGTCAAAAAAATACGGACATATGCTATAATTGCGCCATATTTCCTTTTTGTGGGTATGAATAACGCAGGAAAGAGGTGCATGTGACAAACACATCTGCCGTTGTGCTGCAACAAGTCACCAAACGCTTCCAAAATGTGACTGCTGTTGATGCGATTGACCTCGACATCCGTGATGGTGAGTTTTTTTCGATGCTTGGGCCATCTGGATGCGGCAAGACCACCACCTTGCGGATGATTGCCGGCTTTGAGTTCCCCAGCTCGGGTGTGATTTCGCTTGCTGGTGCACAGGTGGAAAAAGTTCCGGCGCATTTGCGCAATGTCAACACCGTGTTTCAATCATATGCGCTCTTCCCCCATATGACCGTTGCCGAAAATATCGCCTTTGGCCTCGAAATGAAAAACGTCCCGCGGGCCGACATCAAACCGCGCGTCGACGCCGCCTTGGCGATGGTGCAACTGGGGAATTATGGTGCGCGTCGCCCCAAACAATTGTCGGGTGGCCAACAACAGCGCGTGGCCTTGGCGCGGGCGCTGGTCAATCGCCCTAAAGTGTTGCTCCTCGACGAGCCACTGGGCGCCCTCGACCTCAAGCTCCGCAAAGAGATGCAAATCGAGCTCAAACGCCTGCAACAAGAAGTAGGCATTACCTTTATCTATGTCACCCACGACCAAGAAGAAGCCTTGACCATGAGCGACCGAATTGCCGTGATGCATCAAGGCAAGTTGCTCCAAGTCGGCTCCCCCACCGAAATCTACGAACGCCCCAGTAGCCGCTTTGTGGCCGACTTTATCGGCGAAGCCAACTTCATCGATGGCGTGGTTACCGACATCGGCGCACCCTATTGCACTGTGCGTGCGAGTAACGGCCTCGAACTCAAAGGAATGCTCCAAGGGGCGTCCAGCGTCGGTGCCGCCGTCACTATCGCCATTCGCCCCGAAAAACTGCGTCTGACGATGCAAGCCCCCGAAAATGTCTTTACGCTGGCGGCCAAGGTGGAGCAAGTGGTCTATATCGGTAGCGATACCCGCTTGACTGTGCGCCTTAGCGATACTATCACCCTCGATGTCTGGGAACAAAACAATCGCTCCACCCTTGACCGTGACGCCTATTGGCAACGGGGCGAACAAGGCTTTGTGACCTGGAATCCCGATAACGCCTTGATTTTGACGGCATAGGAGGTGGCGATGACTGTCGTAGCACCAGACGAAACGCCTCTCGCACACCAACGCCAACAACGCCTGCGTTTATGGTTGTTGCTGGCGCCAGGCGCCTTGTGGCTGTTTTTCTTTTTTGTGTTGCCGTTGCTGATTGTAATGCTCTATAGCTTTGCCACCCCCGGTCCTACCGGCAACGTGATTTGGCAATTCAACTTCGATAGCTATATCACCCTCATTGGCAAAGATCTCTACTTCAACGCCTATTACCGCTCGTTGTGGGTGGGGCTTCAGACAACGGTAATCTGCTTGTTGGTTGGCTATCCCTTGGCGTTGTATATGACCCTAGCCGAACCCAAGCAACGTAATTTATTGCTGTTTTTGGTGTTGATTCCTTTTTGGACAAACTTCTTGGTACGTACCTACGCTTGGATGATTATTTTGAGCAATAACGGGCTCATCAACGACTTGTTGCAGTGGCTAGGCTTTGCCAAACAACTGCTCTATCCCAGCGCAGGGGCGGTGTTGGTGGGCTTGATTTATGGTAATTTGCCCTTTATGGTATTGCCGTTATTTGCTTCGCTGGCACGCTTTGATTTCACTTTGATGGAGGCAAGCGCTGATTTAGGCGCCGGGCGCTGGCGCAGTTTTTGGCGGATTATGTTCCCCTTGACAGTACCCGGCGTGGTGGCTGGCTCGGTGTTGGTGTTTATTCCTACGGTCGGGCAATTTGTGGTCTCTGACCTACTTGGCGGCTCCAAAGTGGACTTGCTGGGCAACCTGTTGCAACGCCTGTTTACCCGCTCCAATCCACCCAATTGGCCGCTTGGATCGGCGTTGGCACTGGTCTTTATGTTTGTGTTGACGTTGATAGTGATTATCTACTTTCGCACCACCACGGAGGAAGATCGATGATCGATGTACCTGTCTCTGCCACCCGTCCCCCCAGCGCCAACCGCAGCACTGCCGGGCGGCGCATCCTTGGGTTGCATGCCTGGCTGACCTATATTTTTTTGTATGCGCCGATTGTAATTTTGGTCTTGTTTTCGTTCACCACCGACACCTTTGGGGTGCGTTGGACCGGCTTTACCATTGATTGGTACCTGCGCCTCGCTCGTGATACCCGCATGATTAACGCCACCGTCAATACGTTGTGGGTGGCTTTGGTGGCAACGATTATTTCGACGGTGTGTGGCACGTTGTTGGCATTAGCCATGGAGCGCTACCGCTTCCGCGGGCGTAACGGCATGGATGCCTTGCTCTATTTGCCCATCGTCATCCCCGAAATCGTGATGGCCTTGGCGTTGCTGGCATTCTTTTCGTTTGCCTTTGGTCTGCTCGAATCACTCACCGGTATCAAATTACGCATGAATATCTGGACGGTGATTGTATCGCACGTAGCGTTTTGTATTTCGTTTGTGGTGGTGGTGGTGCGCGCTAGCCTCAAAGGCTTTGATATGCGCCTCGAAGAAGCCGGCGCTGATTTGGGTGCCGACCCCCAGACGATTTTTTGGCGGATTACCTTGCCACTGATTATGCCAGGGGTGATTGGCGGGGCGCTACTCGCCTTTACGTTGTCACTCGATGACTTCATTATCAGTTTCTTTACGGTAGGGCCAGGCACCAACTTGCTCCCCGTCGAGGTGTATGGTCGGGTCAAACGGGCGATTACGCCGTCGATTAATGCGATTTCGACTATTATGTTGGTGGTATCGATGGCGTTGGTCTTTTTGTCGCAATTTGTGCAACGCCAACGAGATTAATCACACGGTAGTGATTAAGGGATAGACGTTTTTTTGGTTTTTCGATGAAAGGGTTGATTTGATGAAGCAATTATTGCGTAGTTTGGCATTGTTGGTATTTGTGGTGCTGTTAATGGCCTGTGGTGGGACGGCGGCTCCCGCTGCCGTCCCCACGGCCCCAGCTGATACGGCGGCACCTGTAGCCACCGATGCCCCGGCGGCTACTACTAGCTCAACCGGCGCTGCAGTCGACAAAACCAAGTTGTCGGCAGAATTGCATGTCTATAATTGGACCGATTATATCGACCCAGCCTTGTTGACGGCCTTCGAAAAAGAATATGGCGTCAAGGTCATCGTCGATAATTACGACCAAAACGAAGACATGATTGCCAAAGTGCGTGCCGGGGGCTCGGGCTACGACATCGTGGTGCCATCCGATTATGCCGTCGACATTATGTGGCGGGCCGGGTTGCTCCAAGAACTCGACAAATCGTTGTTGCCCAATATCGTGCACAACGAACCGACCCTGCTCAACAAATACTTCGATGAAGGCAACAAATACTCGGTACCGTACATGTATGGAATTACCGGGATTGCCTACAACAAAAAAACCTTCCCGACCGCTCCTGATAGCTGGTCAACCTTGTTTGATTTGGCCAATGCCGAAAAATACAAGGGGCAGTTTAGTATGCTCGACGACGAGCGTGAAGTCCCCGGCGCTGCCTTGCGCTACCTCGGTTTTTCGTTGAACGAAACCGACCCGGCGGCCATGAAAAAAGCCCAAGAATTGCTTATCGCCCAAAAGCCCTTTTTGGCGGCCTACAACAGTAGCGACGTCAATCGCAAATTGTCGAGTGGCGAATACGTGATGGCCCAGGCCTGGAGCGGTCAAGCAATGCAAGCCCGCAACGGCTTGGGGGATTCCTTCGCCGGCAATCCCGATATTGGCTTTGTGATGCCCAAAGAAGGGGGCATGATTTGGATGGACAATATGACCATCCTCAAAGATTCCCCCAATGCCTATACTGCACATGTGTTTATGAACTACATGATGCGCCCCGAAGTCGCCGCGCAAAACACCTCGTATATCGGCTACTTGCCCCCCAACAAAGACGCCATTCCGTTGATGGATCAAAAAGTCCGTGATTTGTACGCCGAAGGCTTTGCGCCCGATGCCGAAGTCATGAAGCGCCTCGAATGGGCCGTCCGCAACGAAAAGACCAAGATTTTTAGCGATGTCTGGACTGCCGTCAAAGGCCAGTAATCCTGGTAATCGCAACGGTACGCGTGATGCTTCATCACGGGTACCGTTTTTTTTGTACACTGATTGTTCACGGTATTGTGTATACATATTTGGTAGAGTAAAGACAATCGATTATCACAGGAGTCCCGTCATGTTACCAGCCCAATTAACCCTCGGTCCGTTGGCTTTGCGTGTCCACAATATCGAACGCATGTATGCGTTTTATACCCAAGCCTTGGGGATGACGTTGCACGCCCAATCCGACGCCGATGGCTCCTGCCTGCTCGGCAGCGAGACCCAGGTACTGTTGCATTTAATCCCCGATGCCACCGCCGTACCGGCGCCGCGCAACGCAGGGTTGTATCATGCGGCCTATTTGTATCCCACCCGGGCCGCCTTGGCCACGGCCATCCGCACCTATGTCAGCACCGGCTTGAAGCTCCAAGGCGCGTCGGACCATGGTGTCAGCGAAGCGCTGTATTTGAGCGACCCCGAAGGCAACGGCATTGAATTGTACGTCGATCGCCCACGTAGCGCTTGGCCCAGCCAAAACGGCCAATTGACGATGACCACCGACCCCTTGGACTTCCCGTCGTTGCTGGCCGAACCCGACGATGCCCAAGCGCCGATTGTCGGGCACATGCATTTGCATGTGGCTGACTTGGCGGCTGCGCGCACATTTTATGTGGATGTGATTGGTTTTGATTTGGTGCAACAATACGGTGGTCAAGCCGAATTTGTGTCGGCGGGTGGCTACCACCACCACCTCGGCTATAACCTGTGGCGTGGCAAAAACATTGCGCCGGCCCCGGATAATGCCACTGGTCTGGTATGGTGGACGGTCAATTTGCCTGATGCCGATGCCCAAAACACTGTGATTGCTCGATTGGTGGCCGCCAAACACCCCCATACCGTCCAAGCGGGCGTGGTGTGGGTACGTGATAGCGTAGGCATCCAATTGCGGATTGTAGTGGCGGCATAAGTAGAAATACCACAGGGGGAGTGGCAGCTGCCACTCCCCCTGTGGTGTAGGTGATGAGACTAATGCCCACCCACCATGCTGGTATCGACGGCGCCGGCGGCAAAGAAGCCGAGGGCACCTTTGCTGGCATTGGCGAATTTGTGCGTGACCATCGGGTAGAGGCCATCTTCGGCGAAGCTGAATTCGACGAATCCCCCTTGGGCGGGTTGCAAATCGAGGACTTGTGATCCCCCTTGGCGGGCGTCGGGCTGGAGCAAATAGCTGCCTTCTTTGTAGACGGTATCAAACACGGTGCCCACGATGTGGAAGGCAGAATTCTCGCTGGGGCCGTCATCGACTACCCACACCCGGTAGCGCTTGTTGCTGTCGACGTGAATGGGGCGGAACTTGTATTGGTTGTAGTAGCCGTTAAAGACCACGGCGTCCCATTGTTCGGCCAACATTTTGCGCAAATCGCCTTCTTTGGCTTGGGGACCGAGGTAGAGTTCACTCTGAATGATAACAAACTCTTTTTCGACCGGAGCCAAGGTGGGTGGGTCAATGATGATGGCGCCGTACATACCGTTGCCGATATGGTGCAAGGCGGGGGCAGTGCCACAGTGGTACATGTAGGCACCCGCGTAATCGGCTTTGAATTCATAGACCAAGGACTCGCCGGTCTTGATGGTACGCATGCTCTTGTTCCAGGCGACTTTGCCGGCGTGGAAGTCGATCGAATGCCCCATGATGCCTTTGTTGGTCAAGGTGAATTTAAAGGTATCACCGATATTGCCATGGAAAATCGGGCCGGGCACGGTGTTGCCGAAGGTCCACATCATCTGCGTGACACCGGGTGCCACTTCGATGAGCGTTTCGGTGGCATCGAGGGCAATCTCGTGAACGGTGCCACTGGCCTTGGCCGGTAATATGGGATCACGTGCTTGCCATGCTTCGGCGGGTACTGCTTTGGCGTCGATTTTGGCATTACCATCCGCAGCGCTGTCAGCGGCAGGAGCGGCGGCAGTATGGCTGTCGGCGGTAGTAGCCCCGATGATATTGATCATCATCTCCATCCCGGAATCTTTGTGGCCGGGCAAGGTGCACCACGCGTGGGTGGCCGTGGTAAATGGCCCGACGATAATCGTCTGATCTTCGTTGGTGGCCAAATCTTTGCTACCATCGACGCCGTTGACTTTGACGTTATGCGCCATGGCGCCGACATTTTTGATATGTAGTGTTACCGGTTGACCAGCGGGGACGTCGATACTGGCGGGCTTGATGTACATGTCGCCCAGTTCCAATTCGATGACGGCACTGGCCGTGGCTGGTGCCGCACTACTGGTGGGGGCGCTCGCACAACTGGTTAACCCCACTGCAATTATCAAAATCATCACCAGCCAGATGTGTTTTACCATGGTTCCAAGCGTGTTCCCCGCAATGCGTGTGTCCATGATTATGCTCCTTGGAAGCAGTACGATTTACTTAATTTGTAAATCGTTAAATTGCATACTATACGATTGTGAAATATTTGTCAATAGCAATTTTTAAAAAAAACTGTGCGAATAAATGCAATTTTTTATTGTATATTTCATCCGTGTTAACTGTTTTTATAAAAAAAGGGTATAATAGCGCAATTACGCAGGATAATGCGCAAATGGGCGGCGAGTATGCTGGTAGGAATTATGTTGTTGGGTATACATAATATTCAACCTATAGGATTACAGTATGCGATTAGAAATCACCCGCAAGACAGATCTTGCGACACGGGCGATGATGGCCTTGGCACGTTTGGGTACCAAGACCAAAGCGAGTCAGTTGGCGGAGGCGGTAGGGACGACCACGGGGTTTTTGTCGCAGGTGATGACACCGTTGGTGGCCAAAGGCTGGGTGCGTTCTGACCCGGGGCCGACGGGGGGCTACACGTGTACCGTAGACCTTGCGGCCATCAGCATCCTCGATGTGATTGAGGCGATCGAGGGTGCCACCGACACCACGCATTGTGTGTTGATTGACCGCAACTGTAGTGAAGCCAATCCGTGTGCCTTGCACGGGCCATGGAGCAAGACCCGCCGGCAGCTCCTGAGTGATTTGCGTGATACGCCGTTGGCGAGCATTCATATTCCGGAAGGAACCCGGATTGTATAGCGCCGTGGTATTCTATAGAGAATATTGCTCCGCAGGATAATCCTGAGTTGCGCACACAAGGAACAATTGCAATGACCCTGCCACTGGAAAATTTACGCGTGCTTGATCTGACTCGGGCCTTGACCGGTCCCTATTGTACGCAGATGTTGGGCGACATGGGTGCCGATATTATCAAAGTCGAGCAACCCCATGTGGGCGATAATTCGCGGGCATGGGGGCCGCCGTTTGTGGGGGGCGAGAGCACCTATTTTTTGAGTATCAACCGCAACAAACGCAGTATCACCCTCGATTTGCGCCACCCTGATTGTGCCGAAATCATGCGGGCCATGGTGGCACAGAGTGACATTGTGATTGAAAATTTTGTGCCTGGCCACATGCAAAAATATGGATTTGATTACGACGCCTGCAAGGCAATTAAGCCAGATATTATTTACTGTTCGATTTCGGGATTTGGGCAAAAAGGGCCTGACCACCGGCGAGCCGCTTACGACCAAGTCATCCAAGGCTTGGGTGGGATTATGAGTATGACGGGGTATGCCGATAGCAACCCGATGCGGGTAGGGATTGCCTTGTCGGACCTGATGAGTGGCATGAATGCCGCCTATGCGATTTTGGCGGCGACCATCTACCGCATGCGTACGGGGATTGGCCAATACATCGACACGTCGTTGTTGTCGGGGCAATTGGCGATGTTGTCGTACCACGCCGCGGGCTTTTTGGCGACGGGCGAAGTGCCCAAGCGTACCGGCAATCACAACCCCGAAATCGCGCCCTACGGCGTTTATCAAGCCAAAGATGGTTGGTTTAATTTGGCGGTAGGCACCAACGTGTTGTGGCAACGCTTTTTGGAAGCGGTCGGGGCGCAACAGCTGCTCGACGATCCGCGCTTTGCCAGCAATCATGATCGTTCGTTGAATTACCGCGAAATGAACGCCGCACTCGACAATATTTTTATGCAACATACGGTGCGTGAACTCGAAGCCAAACTTATTCCCGCTGGCGTGCCTATCGGCGAAATCCACGATTTGGCTAGTGTCTTTGCCGACCCGCAGGTCAAAGCGCTTGACGAAGTTTTGACGATTGCTCACCCCACCGCCGGCGATGTCCAGGTGGTGGGTGCACCCTATCGCTTGACCGAGACCCCGGCCACGGTGCGCCACCACCCGCCGCTGTTGGGTGAGCAGACCGACGAGATTTTGGCCGAGATTGGCTTTGATGCTGCGAGAATCGCGGCCTTCCATGCCTCGGGGGTGTTGGGGTAGGTGCGAGGCGATGCCATCGCACGTGCGATTCAGGGTGCGAGGCATGCTTCAGGGTGCGAGGCGATGCCATCGCACGTGCGATTCAGGGTGCGAGGCATGCTTCAGGGTGCGAGGCATGCTTCAGGGTGCGAGGCGATGCCATCACACGTGCGATTCAGGGTGCGAGGCATGCTACAGGGTGCGAGGCGATGCCATCGCACGTACGAGGCATGCCATCGCACGTGCGATTGGGCGGTGCGCGATTCATCGGCTTATTGCTCGGGCGCACGAGGCGGATTCAGGGTGCGAGGCATGCTCCCCCCCCAGCGTCATTCCATGCCGGTTGCCTTGGCAACCTCAGCGTGGAATCTCCTGGG
>CANFUF010000060.1 GCA_947450095.1 Roseiflexaceae bacterium | reverse complement strand
TTGGAGGCGCTTTTTTGTTCAATGGCAATTGCTGGCGACAAGCCGCCGATGAAATCTACCTTGGGCTTTTCGAGTTGGCCGAGGAATTGCCGGGCATAGGCCGATAAAGACTCGACATAACGGCGTTGCCCTTCGGCATACAATGTGTCAAAAGCCAATGATGATTTGCCCGACCCCGAAACGCCGGTGAGCACCACTAATTTATCACGTGGAATCGTGAGATCGATGCCCTTGAGGTTGTGCTCGCGCGCCCCACGGATGACAATACTATCTCGTGCCATATCGCTGTTTCCCTATCCGCTTATATGCACATATGTGCTATTGTAAGTATAATCGAAAAAAAGAGGCTGTGCCGAATCGACGTCCGATTCTTGGCACAGCATTGTGTCAAAAGTACGTTTGTGATTAGTTGGCGGTGACGGCTTGGAAGCGCCGTAACGCCAGCCACGTCCCTGCCACCGCAAAGCCTATCAGCAATCCCAAATTAAGCAGATTGGCACTCATATCAGTGCTTTGGGTGCTACTGCGGGCCACATCGATGAACCACGTGGCGGGGTTGGCTTTGGCCAACCACTGCATCCAGACTGGCGCGTTGTCGAGTGGGTAGAGGGCGTTTGAGGCAAACAACAACGGTAAGTTAAACAAAAAAATCATGCCGTGGTAGCCCATAATGCTCTTGGAACGGGCCGCCACGCCCAAGGCAATCCCGGCAAACCCCAGTGTGAAACAAATCAAGGCGATGAGCGTGCCGAGCCAGGCCACCACGCTGCCACCGAGCTGTGCCCCAGCCAGTACGCCCACAATCACCACGATGATAATTTGAAAAAATGCTTTGCTGACCGTGGCACACATATGCCCCAACAAAATACTCAGGCGAGGAATGGGTGCGACCATGTATTCGCGCAAAATCCCACGCAAGCGTTCGTCGAGAAACATCATGCCGCCGCCGGCAGCTCCACCCAGCGCCGTCAACGCCAAGATACCCGGCAACATGAAGCTCAGGTAATTGCTTTGGCCGGGCAACATCCGCCCCATACCTACCCCAAACAAGGCCACCCACAATATCGGTTGGATGAGCAGACCGCCCAATTCTTCACGGTTGCGCGTAAACTTGCGCATGTGCCGGAGCCAAATCGCATAAGTTGCATTGATCATGATTTCACCTCATCGCGTAATGCCCGCCCCGTGGTCTGCAAAAAGACATCGCCGAGGCTCGGTCGCGTCATATTCATGTCGCTGACCAGTAACCCGTCGGCACGCAGGCCATCAAGGATGGTGGCGATGCGCCGCGAGCCGTGGTCGACACCGACCCGCAATTCGCTGTTTTGGATAGCCCAATTCCGCACCCACTCGGCTTGTAACCAGCTGGGTTGATAGTCTGCCGGGTAATTGGCGGTAATCCGCACCATGTCACTACCAAACTGCCCAATCAACTCTGCCGGCGTGCCACTAGCCACCATGCGCCCATGGTCGATGATGCCCACCTGTTGAGCCAGGATTTCGGCTTCGTCCATGGCGTGGGTGGTAATCAGCATGGTCATGCCGTGTTGCTGTTGGAGCATGCGCAGATAATCCCAAATCATGGCCCGGTGCTGCGGGTCGAGCCCTTGGGTGGGTTCATCGAGGAACAAAATACGTGGTTGCATCATCAGACAGCGTGCCAATTCGAGCCGCCGGCGCATCCCCCCCGAATAGGTACCGGTGAGGCGGTCTGCGGCGTCGTTGAGCTCGACCAGCGTGAGTAATTCTTTAGTGCGTTGGGTGCGGGTGGCGGCGTCGAGGCCGTACAACCGCCCATAAAAATCGAGCGCCTCGCGGCCGCTTAAATCACGGTCGAGCACTAAATCTTGGAAGGTCACACCAATCACCCGCCGTACGGCGTCGGGGTTGCGCACGGCATCATGCCCGGCAATCACGATGGTGCCACGGTCGGGGCGGAGCAACGTCGTCAACATGTTGATGGTGGTACTTTTGCCGGCCCCATTGGGACCGAGCAGGGCGTACACGCTCCCTTCGGGAACTTGTAGCTCGAGGTCGATGACTGCCTGTACCGTGCCAAATTGTTTGTATAACCCTTGGGCATCGATCATGCTACACCTCACATAAAAAACACGGTGCCCAGCTTTTGGCTGGGCACCGTGGATAGTGGTGACGCTGACTAGATTCGAACCAGCAACCTTCACCTTCGGAGGGTGATGCTCTATCCAATTGAGCTACAGCGCCATTAGTTCTAATGATAGCACCCCCAAGGGGTGCGGTCAAGTTGATTTGCGTTGCGTGAGCAAATACCAGGTCACACTGCCAGCCGTAATCGCTGCTCCGATGAACTCGGTAGGCGTATGCATCCATTCCCCCAGCACCAGCCCCGCCACAATCGCCGCCATCGGCAAGCGCCAAGCCTGTACCGACGTCACCAGTGGCGCCCCCAATTTGCGCAACGTATAGACTTGGAGCAGGTTAGCCCCAATCACAATCACAAACGCAAATACCCCCAATGCTACCCAATGGCTTGGTTGCAAATGCAACCACGGCTGCCAATTGTCTTTTTGAATGATACTCAGCGGGATGGCCGTACCAACCACGGCAATCAATTGCAACAAAAACGTCGCCTCACTCGAAATACCGTATTTGTACGTGCGCCGGACTGATAACATGTAGAGCGCCAACAATACACTACTACTCGTGGCCAAAGCGATGCCCACCCAACTACTATTGCCACTGCTTTGCCAAAAGCTCGCTTGTTGCAAATCACCACTCAACATCACTAGCGCCCCGATACACGAAATAATCAGTACCAAGGTTGTGCGTGGTGGCGGTGGATCATCAAACCACACCCGCCCCAGCACAGCTACGAGGGGTGGTGTCAGCAACCCAATTAATGTTACCTGTGCTGCTGGCGCATAGCGTGCCGCCAGCACGTTGGTGATGGCCCTGAGTGCCGCAAATAACGCCACTAGCCAGCCGGCTCGCACCAATAATTGGTGGAGCTCGCCCCGCCACCACACTACTACCGCCATCACCAGCAACGCCGATCCATTGGCGACCATCAAGAGGGTCATCCCCGGTAGGTTTGCGTCGAGTTGCAGATAGCGCGCTAACACAGGATAGACGCCCCATGCGCTATGCCCAAGCAAGGCGGCAAGTAACCACATGTTACGCGATGCGGGTACCGGTGGAGTTGATGTGCTCATACATGGCCTCTGTGAGGTGAAAATTAAATGCAACAAAAAACCGACTCCCTACGGAGCCGGTTAACATCATGGTCGGGGCGAGAGGATTCGAACCTCCGACCTCAGCGTCCCGAACGCTGCGCTCTACCAGGCTGAGCCACGCCCCGATTGAATTGGTGCCGGAGGTGGGAGTCGAACCCACATGAAGTTGCCCTCAATGGTTTTTGAGACCATCGCGTCTGCCATTCCGCCACTCCGGCAAGTCACTCACTCAATCCGTTCGTCACTTACGAATGAGGAGTATAGCGGATAAATACCCCGTTGTCAAATCGAGTTTTGCCCAATGAGCAATATTGCCTACTATCCTCTATATATCCCGCTATCACACCGCATCTACTACACAATCTGCATACGACCACGGTATGTATGCTGGTTTATCAATCGTGCATTGATATAAAATAACAATGCACTAGTGGTGGCGGTCAACACGATGCCCTGGATAATCCGGGGGTCGCTGTGACCATTCAAGTCAATCATTGCCGTAATACAACTCGCCACCATATGCAACAGCAAAAATGGACTCGCTATATAAAAACGCTGTCGTAAGGCATACCCTAGTAACAATAGATCCATTAACAACACACAAATAACGACGACCCCAATTGCTACATAATGCCACCATGGGGATCCCATGTATGCGAGGCTAATGATACACAATTCGACAACGATAATCGCACTGATGGGTTTGATCCAGCCGGGGCGCTGGAGTGTCATGCGGTCCCACCCCACAAAGCCATATAGTAACAAGATAAACCCTGCGCCTAATAGTGGGTATGCAATGTTTTGAGATATAAAGCCACGATACGAGCTGCTCAGAATGAATGATTTACAAAGCAAACCACCAATAATAACCACTGCGCCGCTCGTTGCTAATCCCTCGCGCATCGCGCTCCGTCGCCCAGCTAATGAACGTACTTGCCATAGCGCTAGTAATGTAAAAATAATCGGCAGTAATTGCATTGCCATGATTTCCATGTAATTATCCCCCCTACAATCATTTCTATTTAAGTATATTTATACTACTACATAATGTAATAATCATGCAAATATAAGATAATGGTTGATTGAAATTGACTGAATTTGATATACCGACACTGAAATTACTGCAAAATATACAAAAAAACCTTATTGTAGTGGTAAAAAATTGAATTTGTCGTATGAAATAAACGGTGTTGATTAACCAAAAATCATATTAGTACGCAGAATTGATGAAAAAAATACTGCAAAACAGGACAAATCGACTACTTTGTGGGTAGTCGATTTGTAGCGTTGTTAACGTATTGTAAGAATTGCAAATACTAGGGGTGTTTGGTGCTACTTGGTTTGATCACGATTGTCCGACTTGGGCTCGGCGTGCGGGTCGTCGAGCGGGTGATGGTTGCTGTCAGAGTGCGCGTAGCTGTTTTGGTTGCTGTAGCCGTGCGACTAGGAGTCATGGTAATGGTTGGCGTCGCAGTACTCGTCGCACTCGGGATGGTGGTGGCACTTGGGGTCAAACTGGGGGTGGGCTCTGGATCAGCGACACCATTGAGCAAGAACCAAATAGTCGCGGGGAGCGAATTATCGGTGCCGTCGCTGGCTTGGATGATGATGCGGTCGTGTTCTTGGGTGGTGCCGTTTTGGCGATAGATAATCCGTTTGCGCACGATATCGGCATAACTAAAGCGCGTACCGTTACTCATGCGGGTGCCTCCATACAGTAACCAGCCGTTGACCGGCTCTGATTGCAGGGTAAATACCAATTGATTGAGCGGTGTTTCTTCGTCTTGAGCCAGAATTACATGCTCGTCAAGCGCAACCATTGCTCCGGCATCAATTCGGTACGGATGATCAATCGTAATGATGGGTAGGGTATTGGTGGCTTGATTTTGGTCAGCAGTACATTTGGCTGCCGTGCTGGTAATACAACTAATTTGACTTACATTCCCTGCTTTGTCTTTGAAGCGGGCATAGATGGCGTTGGTCGCCACACTACGTGTTCCCATATCAACTGTCGCTTGTGTGCTATAGGTTTGCCATGGTGTCTGTGCAAAATTACTCGCTGTAGCGATTTGCATGGCCGTGATACCAGACCCCGTCGTGCTACTAGTGGTGGGGCGATCGCTGGCTACGACATTCACCAACACTTTGCCGTTGGTATTACTGCGCACACTTAGCACCGCTGAGGGCGCCGTACGATCAACCATGATGTCGTCTTGGCTGATTTGCGTAATCGCTCCATCGACATTGCGGAAGCGTACATAGATGCGATAAAACGTGCTATCTGCACTGTCAAACGTCCAGGCCCGCCCCAGCGCCAAGGGCTCCCATGCCTGACTACCAAAGATGCCGCTACTGCTGAATTGCATTTCGGCAATTGGTGGGATAGTGGTGAGTGGGATACTCAGGGCCAAATTGACATTGTTGATTGAGGTGAACTCATCACCATTGTTGATTTGGATACCATACATATCAGGAATCGTGCTATTGACGATAATCCCGGTGAAAGTGGTTGCCACATTGCCGACGCGGTCACGGGCTTCGATACGGACTTCTTTATAGCCATCGCCCGCACTGAGCACGATGTCACTGCGCGTGGTGTAACTTTGCCAGGCACTAAAGCTAATCCCATCTTCACTCCAGCGCCACATCACTGCCGGATCACCGCCGCCTGTTTGCATACTGAGGCGAACCCGGTTCGACGTCGTAACCTCGGCACTACGTGCCGTGCTGACACCACGGTTGATCCAGGCCTGGATTTGTGGTGGCGTTTCGTCGATGGTCGTGTTGACCACATTCGACCAAGGTCCGACCGTACTATCGTTGAGATAGGCCCGTACCCGGAAGGCATAGTTGAGTTCACCAATCGTACGAATCGTTGTGTCACGGGTACTTAATTCACGAATGACCGTCATCCATTCGCCACTGGGCAGCGCCCGCCGTTGTATTTCGTATTTGTAGGTTTGATTAATCGGGGTCGCCAAGCTCCAGCGCAAGGGCACATCATGCCCGGATACCGCATCGATGCTACTCAATTGCACTGCCGGTACCACTTTTTGGATGATGACGGTAAATCCTTCGCTAGCCGTATTACCACTGCGATCGGTGGCTGTGCAGGTAATAGTATGGACTCCCACTGGCAACATAATGCCACTGTTTTTGTCACAGGTCACCGTTACGTCGCCGTCACGTAAGTCACTAGCTGTCACACTAAAGCTCACCGCTGCGCCACTATCGTAGTAGGCGTCCAAAATCATGTCATAGGGCAACAACAGTGAGGGAGGTGTTTTGTCGTTGACGGTCACATAGGCACTGGCCCGCGTACTGGTAGTATAGAGCGGGTTGGCGCCAATCGACGCTTGTACGTCGACTTGACCATTCCCCATCGAGGCGGGTGGCGGTGTAAAGCGTAACCCTTCCGCACCTTGGGCGGCAGTGATATATTGCCCCACGTTCAGAGTGGTCACCCCGTCGTGTAAGTACAAAGTCCCACCGATAATCGCAGCAATCCGGAAGTGACTCACTTCGGTGCCATCGTTGCTATTAGGCAATACCACTAGTCCGCTGGTCGATTGCGTGCCTTCATCGACGCTGGTGGTGCTGATGCGCGGGGTATCTGCTACCGGCGTGATGATGATGGGCGCACTCGCCACATCACCACCAATCCCTTCGACCGTTGGTGATGTAGCCGCTTGAGCTTGGAATACATAATTACCATAAATATTGGGGTTGGGGCGGAAGCGTAAGCCAGCACTGGCTGCACTGGCCGTGATAAAGCCCCCATTGAGGACAGGGGTGACGCCGTCGGTCAGATAGATCCGGCCGGGGGCATTGGTGATGACCCGGAAGTAGCGAATTTCGTCGCCATCGACGGCATTGCGGGTAATCACAATGTCTGCCCGACTCAGTTCGTCTTCTTTGGTAGTGGTGCCGGTAACCACCGGCGCCCCATCAGGTACTGGTTTAATCGTAATCGTCGCCGTGCCCACCGCACTCGCCCCGTCACCATTGGCCGATGTTGCTGCCCGCACACTCACACTGCCTGCGATTACACTGTTGCTGTTTGGCGTAAATCGCAAGCCTTGGCCGGCAGTCACCAAATCAATCACGCTCCCAGCGGCGATCGGCGTGGTGCCATTGGGCATATAGAGTTGACCACCACTATAGCCACTAATGATGACATGCGTGACTTCGTTGCCATCAACCGGGTTACGGGTAATCACCAAGCCGTCGTACGACTGCGTGTCTTCGCTGGTTTCGGCATTGCTGATGAGCGGAGGATCGGCCATTGCCGTAATATTGACTGTGGCGGTGACCACCACCGGGCTGACACCGGTGATATTGGGTTGTGTCGAGGCCTGTACCGTCACCGCGCCGGCGCCGAGGCCATTGAGGTTGGCATCGGGCAGGAACCGTAAGCCCCGCTCGGTTTCACTCACCGGCAAATAGCTACCTGCAGCGACGGCAGTGGTGCCATCAGCTTTGAACAACCGACCACCCACCACCCGGGTAATCCGCATATAGGCCGTCTCGGGACCATCTTCGGGATGCCGTTTAATTTTCAACAAATCACTCATGGTATCTTCGGCGGTGGTAATGCTACTCACCACTGGTTCGCCCGGCAAGGCGATATTGATGGGTACATACGAGCCACTCTGGGTTCCGGTCCCCAATTGCCCCCACGGGTTTTGCCCCCAACAGCGGATGCGACCGCTGGGGAGTACCGCACAGCCATGTTGACTCGATCCGACACCGGCGCTGGCGATACGTGTCGCCCCAAAAATTTCGGGCATTTCGGTAAGAATGTTCCATGGATTAATCACACTATTGACGCCCAATACTCCGTTGAGATTGTCGCCGACGCCATAGACTTTGCCTGATACACCCTTGAAATAATGGCGATTGGCCGTAGAACCATAGACGTCTACCATCGGTTCTGGCACGGGATAATTTGTGGCCGGTACACCAAACGTGCCGCCCCAACAACTTACCGTTTGATCGGTCAAAATTGCACAGCCCCCTTGGGCGCTGACGGCAAATTTGGCAACGTAATTACCCAGCCCAAGCACCGAAAATCCGTTGTGGCTATATGCCGAACTAAAGCCGATTCCCAGTCCTCCATCGCTGTTCGCGCCAATGCAGGTCAGTCGACCGTCAAAGCGAATCCAGCAGATTCGCCGACTGTAAGTGTTGTAATCAATGTTTCGGATGGCAAATGCACCTACATCAGTGCTCGCTACGATGCGTGGTGAGTAGGTTGCACCTGTGCCGGTACTCGGTGTCGGTAACCAAAAATCATTATATTGGGCATTAAACCCCCAGCACATCAGATAGCCAGTAGTGTTTTTGACACAGATACCAAGGTTGGTGACGGCAATACTGACAATATCACGCATACCAGCAACCGTTGTCGGTACCCAGCGTGATTCAGGATTGAGGTTGTTGCCGTGATAGCCATAGCCCCAACAAGCCATGCTCCCATCACGTTTGATGACGCAGGTTTGCCCACCAGCAGCCGCAATTGAAGTGACGTTGCTCAGTCCCGATACTTCAATAGGATACAAACTATACCGTGTCAATGGATCATTTGTTCCCAACTGTCCTTCGCCGTTGTAGCCCCAGCACATCACCGTGCCGTTGGCCCGCAAGCCACAGGTGTGATTATCACCAACGACCACATCCACAAAGCGCGTGCTCGTACCCGTGGTGTCAAACAACGGTGCCGACGACCCTGACGATGCCTGACTAATCGTTGCAGTGGGAATGTACATTCCCACCAGTAACACGAATGTGAGTACCGTACGCAACCATGAATTTGTACGCATAATAACCTCTTTTGGCAGAAAAATTGCCCTTGTACTTACGATATCACGTCAACACGTCACAAATGTGGACGTCACAAAGGAATCGAATCTCATTTTGGATGATTATGGTCGTGTATTTTGCTTTTTTGTAAAAAACTACCGGCTACAGCGGTGAATAAGCACCATCACAATCCCCGCCGTAGCCCCCTGCACAAACAATGGTGGTTGGCACAACCCATTGTTTGCGCTAAAATATCCCCATGAAACACACAATCACTACCGTGGCATTTGATGCCGACGATACACTCTGGGCCAACGAAGACCTTTTTGTGGCCGCCCAAACCCGCTACACCGCGCTCCTCGCACCCTACCGGCACGATTGGGATGCCCAAGAGCTCCATGCCACCGAGCAACGCAACCTGGCCTACTTTGGCTATGGCATCAAAGGCTTCACCCTGTCGATGATCGAAACCGCCATCCAGATAAGCGATGGTGCCATCACCGGCCGCGAAATCGGCCAAATCATCGACCTCGCCCGCGAAATGGTGCATGCCCCGCTTACCCTGCTCCCCCATGTCGCAGACGTCATTCCCGCCCTCGCGCAAACTTATCGCTTGATGCTCATCACCAAGGGTGATTTGTTTGACCAAGAAGCCAAAATAGCCCGGTCGGGATTAGCCGATTATTTCCGCCACATCGAAGTCGTCAGCGAAAAAAATAGCTCGACTTATGCCCGCATTTTGCGACGTCACGACATCAACCCCAGTGAATTTGTCATGATTGGCAATTCGTTGCGTTCGGATATTTTGCCAGTAGTAGCCCTTGGTGCCCACGCCATCCATGTGCCCTATCATTTAACTTGGCAACACGAACATGTCGATGTGCCGGTAGATGAGCGTACGTGGCACGAAATGGCTGACATTACCACTGTGGCAAATTGGCTTGCGCAAAACTACTAATACCGGTATAATCGGCGCAACTTGCGTCATGCGGCTACGTATGCCCACTTGGCAGTGTCGCCAATTGTGAAAGATTTGATGATGACACGTGCCAAGAAAGGTCCCACTATGCCTACCAAAAAACGCCGGATTGCCATGCTTACCAGTGGTGGCGATGCCCCCGGCCTCAATGCGGTCATCCGCGCCGCCGTCAAAATGGGTGAATCCCTGGGTTACGAAATGTTGGGCATCGAAGATGGTTTCGAAGGCTTGATTGCCACCCCCCGCTACCGTATCTTGACCGATGTCGATGTGCGCGATTTGTTGGCCCGTGGTGGCACGATTTTGCGCTCAACCAACCGCGGTCATTTTGGTGGTCCCCGCGTAGTTGGTGCCATCGATGATCCCTACCTCGAAGCCTATGACAACATCACCAAGTTGGGTATTTCGGGCTTGATTACTATCGGCGGTGAAGGCACCCAAACCATTGCCATGGAACTCAGCAAAATGGGCGCTCCAGTGATTGGCGTCCCCAAAACCATTGACAATGATTTGGCCGGTACCGACCGTACCTTCGGCTTTGACACAGCGTTGCAAGTCGCTTCAGAAGCACTCGATCGCCTGCAAACCACTGCCGCCAGCCACAACCGCGTGATGGTGCTCGAAGTAATGGGGCGTCATGCTGGCTGGATTGCCTTGCACTGCGGTATTTCGGGTGGGGCGGATGTTATTTTGATTCCCGAAATCCCCTTTGATATCAACGTGATTGCCGAGCATGTCACCAATCGTGAGCACGCCGGTTTGACCTCGAGCATTGTGGTTGTCGCCGAAGGGGCTTTCCCCAAAGGTGCCAAGCCCATTTATGCTGGCGATGGTCGGTTGGGTGGCGTCGGTCAAATGGTTGCTGAACAACTCCAAGCTCTCACCGGCAAAGAATCACGCTGTGTGGTGCTTGGTCATTTGCAACGTGGTGGCACCCCCACCCCCTACGACCGGATTTTGTCGACCCGCTTTGGTGCGGCAGCGGTACGGGCCTTGCACGATGGGATTACCGGCGAGATGGTGGCACTCAGCGCCCAAGACATCACCACTATCCCCATGGCGGAGGCCGTCAGCCACCTCAAAACTATTCGTCCCCATAGTGATTTAGTGCGCACTGCCAAGGGTATCGGTATTGCCTTTGGTGATTAATCGATCGTGGTAGCATAAACCGGTGCAGGGCCTAGGCCCTGCACCGGTTTTTTGCGCCAGGAATATTTTTTACAAAAAACACTGACTATTTGGCGACAATGATTTTGGGCACTACCAAGCGTATTGGTTGCTTGTCGACCGTTCCCGTGATAACCAACATCCATTCGCCATCCATAGTAAATAACAAATTGCAGATATGACTGCCATCGGGCTTGGCATCGGCTATGGGGCGGTTGCTTCCCATCGTCATCCCCACCATTTTGGTGTCACAGACGACATTTTGTACGACAACGGGCGTATTGTCTTTGTGGAATGTCAGCGTGGCGGGTTGTGATTGATTGGCTTGGGGGGCATTCGCCATCTGCACCGTCACACTGATGTTGGCTTGGTTGGCCTGATATTGCACCGCTTGGCCACAGGCTCCCAAGATCCAACTTGCCATCATGATGCATACCAACAGCAACAACCTAGGCATTGGGGGGTACCTCACTGGGGATGGGATAGCGCAACGATACGGCAAATCCCACTAAAATATGCTCGACATTGATAATCAAAAACAACCCTGACAACGCAATTGCATAGGCACTGGCGTAGCCATGCGCATTGAGCAGTCCAATCAATACTGCCTCGCGGATACCGAGCCCCGATACGCTAATCGGCAAGGCTTGCAACAAGGCGATTTGCCCAGTCGAGCCAAGTACCGCCGCCAGTGGGATGCGGGTCAAATCCATGGCAGTAAACAACAAGGCGATACGGATGGCCGTCGACAATGCTGATCCGCAGGTGGTAAGCACGAGTGCCGCTGCAGCTCGCCCACTAATATCGAGGGCATCAAATTGTTGGGTGATGGTATCGAATCGTGCTTTCCAGCGGGTAGGGACGATAATTCGTACCAATCCAAATCCCCAATTACGACTCCGCCGGATCAATAATGCGGGCAACATCGCAAAAATAACCACGGCCACCAAAATCGTCACCCGTTGGATGCTGGCTTTGTTACTAGCATCGAGACTATCAGCCAATGCAGCTAAGCCCACAAATGCGAGTACCGCCATGGCGGCCACATCACACAGCCGCTCCACAAAAATACTAAACAGCAGGCTAGGCATGGGATTTTGGGCATTACGCACATACAGTGCTTTGGCGAAATCACCACTTTGGCCAGGGGTGGTGCCACCCAAAAATAAGCCGACGGTGTAAATGCGACAAAGTATCCAGATGTGAGGTGGTTGGAGCCCTAATTCACGCATAATGATTTGCCAGCGCCACGCCTTGACGATGATAAAAAAAGGCATCAACGCCAACGAGATTGCCACCGGCCACCAATTGACGTGGGTTAGTGCCGCTGCCAATACGTGTAAATCGGTGCGCCATAAAAACAGTACAAATAATAGGGGCCCTATCAGGCGCAAACTCCAACGAATAATTGTACGCTGCATTAGCGCTTCTCCAGATGGTCGCGGCGTTGGAAGCGCAAGCCGGCGATTTGTTCGGCGAGTAACCCAAACATGAAAATAACCATACCACCTACAAATAACGCCACTGCCGAATTGGGGATGCGTAAGCGACCGATATCAGTGACAAAATAACTCAGTAAAAACGACAATAGGCTCAATATACCCATGGTGAGTGATACGGGAAAAAATATCCGCATCGGCGCGAACAAGGTGGTAATGCGCAAAATAATCCCGGTAAACCGGAATCCATTACGCAGGAGCTTTTGGGCGCTGTGACCGGTACGGCGGGGTGCGACGGGAATCGGTTCAAAGCGGATATGATAGCCCGCTTTGGCAAATGCGAGGGCGCTGGTGGTCGGCCATGACATTTTGTTGGGGAGCAAGTGCAGGAACTCAATCATGACATCGCGACGCATGGCGCGGTAGCCCGAGGTCAAGTCGCGCATGTCCATTTCGATCAAAAAACTCCCTAAGCGGTTGAGAATCGTGTTACCCAACCAGCGGGTGGTGTTTTGTTGGCCAGCACGATTGCGTTCACCAATCACCATGTCATACGGCCCAATGTATTGTAATAATTTGGGCATATCGGCGGGGTTGTGTTGGCCATCAGCATCGAGAATGACGACTACTTCGCCATGGGCCGCCCGCACGCCTGTTTTCACACCAGCACCATTGCCAACGTTGTGTGGCCGGCGGATGACGGTGGCACCTGCGTCTGCCGCTTTGGTGGCGGTATCATCGCTCGAGGCATCATCGACCACGATGATTTCGGCATCGGGCACGACGTGGGCCACACCGCGGACTACTTCGGCAATAGTGTGGGTTTCGTTGTGGGCTGGGATAACCACACTAATCGTAAACGGCCAACGTTGTGGCTCTGACATGCAACCCCCTTGCGGTTTGTACCATCATAAAATTGCGCGAACGCATTACTTCCTGCATTATACCAAATTCGCTCTGGGCGCTATTGTTTAGTGGATGGAATCACATAATGTCCCTGCAAAAACAATATAGCGTCCACTTCGCCATTCGATTGGGTATTTGGGTGGATCTTGGAGTTCAGTCGACCAGACCACAAAATCAGGCTTGCTCTGACATAATGCGGGCATATCTACCAAGGCAACAGTCGTACGGTGAACGCGTTGGTTGGCCAATGCCGAATATTTGCCAATTGGACTTTCACTAGGGGCGGCAAACGCGAGGCGAGCGGTGGGATGGTGCGCCACGAGGTATTGCAACGCCGCTTGCTCATCGGCTGGTTGTTGACTGAGGGTTGTTTGGATGGCGGTGGTGATACTCGTAAGTTGCCATAAACAGATTGCAGCGAAAATCAGTGCCCGCCAGCCAATACGAAATTCCGTGTGATAGCGGTGCATTACCCACGTGGCGCTATAGGCCGCCACAATCACGAGTGGCAACAAGAAGCGCGGCAGAATAAAGGCAATTGCCGAGATTACTACGAACAACCCGGCCCAGAGCAGGAGCAGTTCACCATTCCGACCGAGCCGCCGTTGCCATACTACAGGAATGATGGCAACGATTCCTGCCATACTTGCCCAATTCGCCGGCACACTAAGCAGGCGTTGCCAGATGGCACGTTCGAATTCGGCATTGGTGGCACCGCTGCCGATGACGTTGCTGATGTTTTGCCACCAAGAAGTGATAAATTGGCTCGGGTTGTTGAGGATGACGGTCGTTAGCGAAATCGAATCAGGCACATCGCCCCAGCGCCCCCAATCCAAATTGCCATAGACGGCTAACCAACTATTTTTGGCTTGATAATTAAACAGCAATACGCCAGTATCACGCAAATTTACCCATAACTGTGGTACTGCAATCAACAATAATCCCCCACAAAATAAGCCAATCTGACGCCATGTGAGGGCGGCTTGACGGTGTTGATATAGCATCCAAATCAGACAGGTCATACCCAATACTATGCCAGTGTGACGGACGAGATAGGCTGCACCGGCGGTAACCCCAGCCCCGAGCCACCACCATTGCGTCCGCTGTGGCGCAGAGACGATGATGGCCAAGGTCAATGTACATAACCAGGTAAAGGTCATGTCGCTCCCGAGGAGTAGGCTGTATTGCACAAATAGCCCACTGCCTGCCACACACAGTACCATCAGCGCATCCCAGCCGCGCCCGACCAGTGTGCGTGCCAGCCACCAACTACTGAGGAGTGCGCATCCTGCGACGACGACAGCCCACCACCGTGCGGCATCAAATGCGCTAGCATGGGTTAGCTGTTGGATCGCCCATAAAATCAATGGGTAGCCAAGATTGTAAAAAGGGTCTGCGTGGAATACATGGGCGAGGGTATCGCTCCGAGTGACAAATGAACGAAAGTCTTTTTCGACACCAGGGACGGCTAATGTCACATGGGTGTGTTGGACCCATATCAATACCCCCCACCAGCTACTGAGCCCAATCCCCACCATGGCGTCGCTCCACCAGGGCCAGCGTTGGGCGATGACTGACCATTGGCGCAATACGATGAGTCCGGCAACAATGCCACTGGCATAGGCCAAACTACTCGGGATAGGGTAGGGGTAAGGTAACTGCCAGCGCCACGTGACTGCTGCGATGACTGTGGGTGAGATAATCGTGGTGATATACCAATATTTGCGGGTTAACAATGGTTTGGTCCAGATGCCGAGGAGCAGACTAAGTAATCCAACCCAAACAATTTGGGCTGGGTACGGCAGTGCAAACCATGGTGTCCAGACATCGACACTATCAACCAACACACCGACTTGACGCAGGTCACCTTTTTGCCACGGGGCAGTGGGAGTATCGAATGTGATAAAAAGAGAAAAAGGTTTGCTTTGTCCGCCGTTGATCGTCCCGGTGATGGTTTGCCACTGTGTGGTGACTGCAGTACTACTGATGGTGGTGGCATTGTTGGCCCGCAGGGTGAGTTGTTTGGGTGTGGGGGCAATAACGGTGATTGCGAATTGCGTGGGGATACCTAACTGTGGAATGATGATAGCTGTAGCATTACCACTCCAACGGGCATTGCCTGATTGTGTAAATTCAGGCGGGATGAGTTGTTGATCAAAAAAACCTTGCACATAGGCGCTGTCGTACCCACCTACATCAATATGATGGCGGGTAGGAATCATGCACATCCCCCCAAACAGGATGATACTTGCCATAACCGCAATCAGAAATGGCATAATGGTGTTCCGGTAGGGCATCGAAAATCCTTTAGGTGGTCAACAAATAACCGTATGTGCATTCTGATTCTGTATGTTATAATACGCCAAGAGTGCAGAATTTGCATACTGTGAGTGACGGAGTCCATCATGGCACGACCTTCACGCGCTGATCGCCGCCGTCTGAACGCACGTAACGTGCCTGCAACAGGCCGCACCGAAGCGCCCAATAATGACGCTCCTGAGAGCAATGTCGTAGTAGCGAATGTTGTAGAAGCCCCCCGTACGGTGCGGACGACCCGCCGGGTGTTGGCACGTAATGTTGCTGATTCTATCGATTACACTGCCGAATACCATGTGATTGCCCACGACTTACGCCGGATTGCAATTTGGGGTTCGTTGCTTGTGGTAATTATGTTGGCAGTTCATTTCTCAGGGTTAGTGTAGCTATTTGTACAAATCCCCCCCGTGTATGGGTTACATACACGGGGGGGATTTTTTTTGTGTGCGTCGTTGCAAAAACGAAGCGCCGTGGCGCATGTGCGCCACGGCGTCAACCCAACCACTGGGAGGGTTATTTCTTCTTTTCGGTGCGTTTGGCAGCTTCGGCCTGTTGGTCTTGGCTGACCTTAAGGCGCTTCATGAAGCGATCAACTTGACCGGCAGTGTCGAGCAAGCGTTGCTCGCCCGTATAAAACGGGTGGCATTTTGAACAAACATCAAGGCGCAACGATTCTTTGGTCGATACGGTTGGCCAAGTGCTCCCACAACCAGCACATGTATATACTGTTTTATGGGTTTTTGGATGAATTCCCTGCTTCACCGTATGCTCCTTACTGTGCGGCCTCGATGGCGTACACGCTGATTTGTTTCTGGGTGCGGCTATATTGCTCAAACACCACTTTGCCTGGGATCATTGCGTAGATGGTGTAATCGCGACCCAAGCCGACGTTTTCGCCTGGCTTGAATTTGGTGCCGTTTTGGCGAATCAATACTTCACCAGCACCGACGGTTTCGCCACCAAAACGCTTCACGCCCAACATCTTTGGATTGCTGTCACGACCGTTGCGTGAACTACCAACACCCTTCTTATGTGCCATGACGACATACTCCTTTAAATGTGTACTGCTTACGCGCTGGCGGCTGCCTTGGCGCGGCTCTTCTTGGCTGGTTTGGCTTCTTCGGCTACGACGACGGCGACAGTCTCGGTCACACCTACTTCGATTTTGGTGACTTGCACCCGAGTCAAATCTTGGCGATGCCCCGTGCGTCGGCGATAGCGCTTCTTGCTCTTGTAACGAAATACGACGATTTTGTCGTCTTGGACAAGCCCGACAACCTTGACGGTTACCTGAGCGCCTGCCACTAATGGTGCACCGACGACCGTTTGCTCACCACCGACAAGCAATACTTCGTTCAATACAATTTCACTGCCGGCTGCGGCTTCACTCTGCAGGGCAATGTCGAGCACTTGCCCCTCTTGTACGCGGTATTGCATACCGCGATCTCGTATGATGGCGTACAACGTCTTCTCCCTTGCCGCTGCATTTCCCAACGGCAAAACCGTTGGCGCCGCAACTTCAAATGACTAAATCCACACAAAATAGTGGATTAAATTACCAACGTTTAGTATACCGATTGTCGTGCCTGATGTCAAACGCAATTGCAAACTTCGTAACGTGCCATTGTCTGCAACTACCCACATACCTTGACAACCGATACACCATTATACTACAATATACGTACCCCCGGGGGGTATATATAATGAATGAAATGGAGTAATGCAAATGGGTAACGTCGTCAACATTAGTGATGCCGAGTTCGAAGCGAAAGTATTGCAATCAGATACGCCAGTATTGGTAGACTTTTGGGCACCATGGTGTGGCCCATGTCGGGCAGTCGCCCCCATTCTCGAAGAATTGGCCGGCGAATACACAGGCAAAGTCCAAGTCATCAAGGTCAACACTGACGAATCATCAAAGTATGCCGCTCAATTGGGTGTACAAGCAATCCCAACGATGATTTTTTTTAAGGGTGGCAAAGAAGTGCAACGGGTGATTGGCGTCAAACCCAAATCAGAACTCAAGCGCGATTTTGAAACCATTGCCAATTCCTAATCGAGGTGGCGGCATGGCTGATACTTCTTTTCAGCTGAGCGATGATGCCCGCGCCGATGTCGTGACGCGTCTCAATCGCATCGAAGGCCAAATTCGCGGTGTGCAACGTATGCTCAGTGATGGGCGTGATTGTCACGATGTGATTACACAACTGGCTGCAGTACGTGCTGCGGTGACGAGTGTGAGTACTGCCTTGGCAGAGCGTTGCGCCCACGAATCGTTGTGTGGCGATGGCAGCATCGCCGCCGATGAGGTCGCGCGGTTGTTGGCATTGTTGCGCGCGTCGCGCTGACGGTACGATTAACCACCCTATATGCAACGGTGATTGCATATAGGGTGGTTTTTGTGCGATTCACGATGCGCTGGAGTTTTTTTCCAAAAAATTAATGAGGATTGGCTGAATCAGCATCCTGCCAGCCAATCATGTTGGCCAACACGCGATCGGCCAAATTGGGGAAGCATGCACTCCCCCAAAGCAACAAGCGATCTTGCCAACGCGTGTACACAATGCGTGGGTGATGGGTGAGGGCAGTGATAATTTGTGTGGCGACTTGGCTGGCGGGGATGCCCGGCGTGCGGGTGCGGCGCACTTCGTGGTTTTGGCCCATACGCTGGCTAAAAAACTCGCTTTGAACAGTGCCAGGACGCACCACTGTCAGTTTGACACCACTGCCACGTAATTCAATGCGCAAGGCATCGCACAGGCGCTCGAGGGCGCCTTTGCTGGCGGCATAGCCGCCGCTGTAGGGCAGTGCATGCACCCCTACCACGGACGAAATGACCACAATTGCCCCTGATTTTTTTGCTAAAAAATGCGGTAATACGGCCTGAATACCGGCCAAAACACCACCCACATTGACATTCATACAGCGCACCACATCATCCCACTGCAACTGGGCGACGGGCATACTCAAGCCGACGCCGGCGTTGCAGATGATGGCGTCGAGGCGCCCAAATTGCGCGAGGGCGAGGGCCACGACTGCGGGCATGGTGGCGGGGTCACTGATGTCGCCGGCGTAGATGGCGTGCTGGCCGGGGAGGGTTTGTTGTAGCGCCAACAATCGTTCGTGGCGCCGTGCCACGCAGATGACATGGGCCCCGTGCTGGGCGAGGGCGGTGGCACAGGCCGCGCCGATGCCGGCACTGGCACCGGTGACGATGATAACGGCGTTGGTGAGTTGCACGCAGGCTCTTTTCGGCTGAAATGGCAATTATTGGCTTTATTCAATACCTACGCCAATTGAACGTGGCATAAAAATGGCTTTTCCTGTATAGTTTTGGTATCTCACTATCAAAAAATAAGGAAAAGCCATGGATATATTCGCACTGTTTCGCTCCTTTTGTCAAGTCCACTCCGCCACCCTGCTCCGGCAGCTGAGCGACATCATTGCCGGCGCACTTTGTGCGCCCCACACCATCACCATGCGTAATATTGCCCGCTGGAGCACGTGCGGCTACCGCACC
>CANFUF010000059.1 GCA_947450095.1 Roseiflexaceae bacterium | reverse complement strand
CTTTGGTGTTCAAGTGTCGTAAATGTGGTGTCAACGATCACAAAAGCCGTTATAATCCAATTGACGTTCATTATGAATCCTTTGCTGATTTTTTGGTTGCACAAATATCATGACAAAGTTCATAATGGGCGTCAACTAGCAATCAAGGTTATCGGTTTATGTTTGGGGATTACGATGGAGTTGAATGTCTTCGAATGACAAGGGATCGTCGTTAGGCTCAATGTGGGTAATCACATTGGTGTTGCTAAATGCCAAATGGACGGCGATTTCGATTTTTTCGAGTAGTTCATGACCATGGGCCACGCTCCAATTGCCGGGAACGAGTACATGCATCGAGACAAATTTGCGCGCCCCAGAAATCCGGGTGCGGATGGCATGGAACATGACATCGTCGCTTTCGAATTGTTTGAGGACATTGTGTAGCGCTTGTAATTCCGCATCCTCAAAACTGGCATCGAGTAAGCCATTCATTGAGCGGCGTACGAGGTCCCAGCCCATACGGATGATATTGAGACCCACCAGCATGGCCATGATGGGGTCAATCCACCACCAAGGGGTGCTAGTTGCGACAATCACCCCGATACAAATCACAAACGAAGAAATAACATCACTCATCAAGTGATGCGCATCAGCCTCAAGCGCAATCGAGTCGTTGGCAATGGCAGCTTTTTTAATCCATTGAGCAAGAATATAATTGATTGCAGAAGTGCCTAATGCCAGTCCAATACCAATATACGATGCGGTCACTGGTTCGGGATTGAGCAAACGAATAACAGACGTATAAATAATGCCGACCGCGGCCATGACAATCAAGGCACCTTCGAAGCCACTGCTAAAATATTCGGCTTTGTCGTGCCCGTAGGCGTGTTCGTCGTCGGGTGGGCGGGCCGATAATGACAGTGCCCAAATAGCGGCGCTTGCGCCGAGCGCATTGACGATTGATTCGATGGCGTCAGAAAGTAAGCTTACCGAGCCGGTTAAACGGTACGCTGCAGTTTTGGCGGCAATCATAAAAAACGCTACTGCCAGCGAGATCCACGCATATTTTCGTAATTCCATGACACATCCCTACAACATTGATAACGGGTCTACATCTATCATAGCATGATGACAATCACGAATGCGTTGGATGACGTCACGGGGCTGATTGGTCACAATAAATAATTGCCAACGATAGCGGTCACGCACACGTGCAAAAAAACACGGTGCCGGTCCAATGATCCGCGTATCAGGAGCAAGTGCTTCGAGTGCGGTGGTGATTTGGCTTGCCTCATTTTGGGCATTGCGTTGGCAAATCGTGCTGTTTTGATGTTGCCAGACCAGTTTAATCAGGCGGGTAAACGGTGGGTAGTCTAGGCGTTGCCGAAAGTTGATTTCGTTGTCATAAAATAACTGGCGATCATAGCGTGCTGCGGCTTGAATGGCATAGTGCTCTGGTTGATAGCTTTGGAAAATCACTTCGGCGCCACCGCTACGGCGCCCGGCTCGCCCTGCAACTTGGGTCAAGAGCTGGTAGGTGCGTTCGGCAGCGCGCATGTCGGGTAATTGCAGTGCCGTGTCGGTATTGACCACGCCGACGAGACGTACTTTGGCGAGATCGAGCCCTTTGGCAATCATTTGGGTGCCAACAATAATTGCTGCATCGAGCGCATTTGCACGACTGAGTAATTGGGCATGATCACTAGCGCTATCGGCGGTATCACGGTCCCATTGGATAATCGGCATATTTGGCCAATGGGAGGCAATTACCTCACATACTCGTTGGGTGCCGCTGCCAATATCCAAAAAATCATGATGGAAACAATGATGGCAATTTGTTTCCATATAGCGTTGCTGTCCACAGGTATGACAGACACCGATAGTTTGTCCGGCACGCATGTGGACGACCAACGGTGCGCTACAGCGTGCGCATTGTGCCACTTGCCCACAGTTACGACAGAGCCGTGATCCACTGGTACCACGTCGATTGAGGAGCAGTAGTACTTGATGGTGTTGGTGTGTGTATGTCGTAATTTGTTGGGCGAGAGTGGTGCTAATCAGCCCATAGCGATCGATGCTTTTTTCGATGCGCATGTCGACAATGCGAATCGGGGGCAGTGCGATTACGTCACGACTCGTGTCGATTCGCTCGGGGAGGGTGAGTTTGGTGATGCGTTGTTGGTTTGCGGCATACAGGAGCTCAATTGAAGGGGTAGCACTCCCTAGTACGATTGGGACACTGTTGAGTTTGGCGTAAATGACGGCGCAATCACGGGCATGATAATAGGGCGAAAATTCGTTTTTGTATGACCCATCATGTTCTTCATCAACCACAATCAACCCGAGTGCGCGGACTGGGGCAAATAATGCCGAGCGCGGACCAATGATGATATCGACTTGGTGTGATTGGATTGCATGCCAGCGTTCGAGCCGTTGTTTGGGCGTCAATTGCCCATGGATAATTGCGACGCGTCCGGGGAATTGATTGGTGAAGCGTTGGCCTAATTGGGTGGTTAATGCGATTTCGGGAATTAAGACAATGGTTTGTTTGCCGGCGGCGATTGCGTGGCGAATCAAGGCAAAATACACTTCCGTTTTGCCACTGCCGGTGACTCCATCGAGTAAAAATGTCTGATGGTGCGGGGTGGTGATATAGGCAGCCACCGTCGTGACGGTTGCTTGCTGGGCGCTGGTCAGGGTGGTTGCCACCGGGAGGGGCGGTGGTGACTGGGGTGGGGCAATTATTTGTTGAATTTTGACCCAACCTCGGGTAATCAATGGGGCAAGCTGGGCTGGCGTCGCAAATTGCGCTAACGGGATTTGACCGTCAGCTGCCTGACATAATTGGTTGATGAGGGCTCGTTGTTTGGGGGCGCGGGCGAGCGATTGCAGTGCTTCGGTGCTTGGTTGCTGGATGAGTTGTGCCACGGCAATGGTATGGCGTTGAGTCGTGGCAGATGCGACCGTATATGTGGTTGACAGGTATCCCCGTGCGAGTAACCACGAAAGCGTTTTGGCGGTGCGTTGTGTAGTGCCATTGAGTTGTGATTGGATGGATTCGTCGCTGAGGGTTGCATGTTGACGTAACAGATAGAGCAATCCACGTTCGTCAGCGGGTAAGTCATGGAGGGCGACAATATTGCCTTGATCGGTGATGTGCCACATTTTGGTTGGTTTACCGATAGCACCTGACGGGATGAACAAGGGTAAAATTGCGGCAATTGGTGTCGCATAATGGCGCGCCATCCATTGTGCCAAATCAACTTGGTGCGGGGTAAGGGTAATTTCGGCCCAAGAAGCAATTGGTTTAAAGGTGGATGTGGTGGTAATCCGGGCGTCGGAGATTACGACGCCTACCACAATTTGCTTGCCGAGCGGGACATACACAACTTGACCCCGCTGGGGAATTGTGTGCTGATCTGCGATGGCATAGGTCAGTGCATCGGCAATTCCGTATTGTTGGGCGTTGCGAATGAGTTGTACATCAACAATCAGGGTGTTCATATGATAAGTGTACCAGATGCAATACTATCGCCAAAATAACGGGGAATAGAGGCTGTCAAATATTTTTTTGCAATATGGAGTGAGCTTTGGTATAATCCGCTATTGGGATTATTAACTTCTGCTCCACCATCATTTACACAGCGCAGGTATATGCACTGAGTGGGGCAACACCAGAGGAGGCACAATGCGCGACCGTAAGCGTGAGTACGAGTTATTGTTCATCGTCTCGCCCATGCGTTCATCGGAAGAAGAAATTTCTGCCACGATCGAACGCGTTTCACAGCAAATCACCGGTGTGGGTGGTGTGCTCAACAATGTCCAGCAGACGTCACCATGGGGGCGCCGCAAGTTCGCCTACCCAATGCGTGAATATGCCGAAGGCGAAGCAAGCCGCCGCGTTTTCACCGAGGGGTATTACGTGTTGATTAGTTGTACGTTGCCAACAGTACAAATTCGTGAGTTGGAGCGTCTGTTCAAGCTGAATGAGGCTGTGTTGCGCTATTTGTTGACGCAAGTAGAGCCTCGCCCTGTTGTCGCCGCCGCAGAAGCCCCTGCATCAGAAGCGTAATAACGCACCACACATAGAGGTGAAACATGACGGAAGATACGCGTAAATCGAATAGCCAGCGTCGCAAGTTTGGCGGGCGTCGCAAGGTTTGTATTTTTTGTGTCGATCAAATCGATACGGTGGACTACAAAGACCTCAAGCGCTTGCAACGCTTTGTATCAGAGCGGGGCAAGATTTTGCCACGGCGCCGCAGTGGTACGTGTGCTAAGCACCAGCGCTCATTGACGGTTGCCATCAAGCGTGCACGCCAAATGGCGTTGTTGCCCTTCGTCGGCGCCAATTCCCGCAATTAAAATCATTCACTGAATGCGGTGCGTCGAACGGCGCACCGCATTCATGTTATCTGCGTTTGTTCCTTCCATTCAAGAGAGGTTGGGCATGACACAATCGAAAAATGACGCACGTGAACAAGCGCGTCGCGTGGCGGCTAATCGCCATATCACAAAAAGCGAACGTGAAAATAAACGGCGTCGATTGGTCATAATAACGACCGCCGTCGCGGTAGCTATTGCGTTGGTCGCCGTGATCAGCGGTGTGCTGTATGACAAAGTAATCGTCCCTGCCCAAACGGTTGCGACCGTTGGGAATGTGAACTTATCGCGTGCCATGTATGTCCGCGAAAAGCGTTTGTCGCTTGCCGCAAATATGGCGCAAAACTTGCTTTTGGCGTCGTTTGGTGGCCAGTTTGCCGAACGATTCCAACAGCAAAACCCGTATCTCGAATCACAGATTTCTGGCACGACCTACAGCGAAGAACCCGATGGTCAAGTCGTTGCCGAGTGGGTGCAAAACGAATCATTGCGGCAAGCAGCCAAGGCTGATTATCAATTGGGTGAATCCGAAGGGCAAGCCGATCAGGCACTTGTTGTGGATTATGGTATGGTCTTTGGTGAGACTGCAACGCCGTTAGCGATTACTGCGACACTGGCGCCGACATTGACACCAGGTGGCCCGACGGCTACCGCCCAACCAGAACCGACCAATGTGCCGCCGACTGCTACCCCTGACGAAACAAAGGCCAAGGATGTCGCGAGCAAAATCGTCGACACGATTTTCACGAATTACACCACGGCCATGCAACCAACCGGGGTAAAGCCGGTATTGACGCGTGACGACTTCTTGCAAGCGTTGCATCGCCAATATGTGCGCCAAGCATTGATGGAACGCGTCAAAGAAAAACTTTTACCTGCTGACAAATTTACCGCATCAACCGATCCTACCGGGATCGATACGAGCCAGATTTTTGTACGGGTTGACGTGCCAGCAAATGCCAGTGCGTCAGACAAAGATGCCTTGTACGCTGCCAAAAAGAGCCGTGCTGATGACATCATCGCCAAGCTCAAATCAGGTACAGACTTCGCAACTTTGGCCCAAACAGAATCAGACGACTTCACCAGCCGCAAAAATGGTGGCAAAATGGATGCGTTTGACCTGACGGGTAAATCGGTGGCAGGGAGTCAGTTTGATGCGGCGTATGTGGCTGCTGCGGTGGCGTTGAAGCCAGACCAAGTGGTCGCCGCTCCAGTGCGCACGGAATTTGGTTGGCATATCATCAAGCTGAATGGGACGACAGTGCCTTCATTTGATGAACAAATTCGCAATGCTCGTACCAAGGCATACGAAACGTGGTTTACCGCGTTGGCGGCCAAGTACCCTGTGTCATATGCGACGGCTCCGACGGCGACAATTGTACCGGTAGCGACGAATGTACCGGCCCCATTACCTACCGCCCCGTTGGCTGGGTATCCGACTTCAACGTCTACCCCAGTGGTCGTTGCAACCGCTACTGCTACTGCGAAACCCTAAAGTTTATCGCGCTGGCGATGGGCATCCCCCATCGTCAGCGCGATATAGTGTAAATGTGAGGTCAATATGCGTCGCTGGAAGCCATACCCATCGCCTGGCCGCTGGTTGGCGCTTGTGCTTGCGGTGGTTTTTACGGGTGGATGTATTGCCTTTGCGATGCTTGCGCATCGACATTTTAGTGGTGTCCCTGCAGAGTGGACGGTTAATTTAGAGTTCTATCTCCAATTTTTGGCAATGCTCGCTATGCTCGTGTGTGCTGGCTCGGCGTGGATGCGTTTTGTCCAAGCACAAACGTTGTGGTATGGCCTTGATCGCAATGCCGTGTACATTTCCTCGTTAGGGAATCGCGAATTAGTGCCCCTCGATCAAATCCGGCGACTGGATTTCGGGATACAAGTTGGCAAATTACCGCGCTCGTTGCTCCAAGGGATTGGATGTTATTGGGGCGATAGTACCGACCTAGATAAAACCCCAGTATATGTCCGTAGTACATTGCCGATGAGTCGCTGTTTGTTTATCTTGACGGCTCGTGGCACGTATGCGATTTCGCCCAGCGAAATCGAGGCGTTTGTCCAAGACCTTGAACAACGCAGTAATTTAGGTGCTACTAAACGCTTAATTCCCGAAACCGAATATGGTCCGTGGTTTAATACTCCGTTTTGGAATGACTATAGTAGTACCCTGTTACTTGGCTTGGCCATTCTAATTAATGTGTTGGCGGTGGGGTTGCTGGCATGGTATTACCCGACGCTCCACGATACCATCCATATGCACTTCGATGCGATTGGTGATGCCAGTGAATTACGCCCCCGCTATCAAGCACTCTTTTTGCCATTAGCAGCCTTGGGAGTGACTGCCGTCAATTTGATTGGGGCGATGTTGTGCTTCCGCTTCGAAAAACTGGTGGCGCGTTTGCTCCAAGGTGCCTCGGTCGTCGTGCAAATCTTGTTTGCCGTGGCGGTACTCATGATTGTGCGCGCCTAAGTATTAATACATACCAGAAATAACAACCTCGAGGTGCCAACGATGGTATCTCGAGGTTATTTATGGGTGTTGTTGGGCAAGTGCGTGTAAGCGGGCTACTCGTTCGGCAGTGGGAGGATGTGTACTAAACCACGCCGCAAACCCACCAATGAACGGATTGATGATAAAGAGCGATGCTGTCGCGGGGTTTGCGGCAATCGTTGTGGTTTGCGTGGCGTGCGCTTGGGTATCGATTTTGGTGAGGGCTTGGGCGAGCGCCAATGGTTTGCCAGTGATTTGGGATGCCCCTTCGTCGGCCGCAAACTCGCGTGTGCGCGAAATGCCCATTTGAATCAGTGTTGCGGCAATGGGTGCCACAATCAACATTGCGAGTGAGCTGATGATATTGGAATTATTGTTGCGTTGGTTGCTATAGCCCAGTAGATTCGTCCAGCGAAATAGGTATGCAAATTGAGTGATTGCCCCGGCGAGCGTTGCGCTAATCGCCCCAATCAACGTATCATGGTTTTTGATATGCGTTAATTCGTGGGCAATGACCCCCGCCAATTCCTCACGATTGAGGGTCTGCATGATGCCAGTCGTCACAGCGATAATCCCGTGTTCGGGGTCACGCCCGGTGGCAAATGCGTTGGGTTCGGCACTTTCTAGAACGTAGACTTTGGGGGTGGGAATTTGCGCGCGTTGGGCGAGCTCGACGACGAGCTGGGGAACCATGGGGTTATCGTTGGCGCCGAATGGTCGGGCACCAGTCATTTGTAAGACAATTGTATCGCTGGCCCAGTACGAAATCAGATTTGCACCCATGGCAACGAGAAGTCCCAAAAATGCACCAACCGGGCCGGCAATACTTCTGCCAATTATAATCAGCAATACCGTCATGATGGTCATCAACAATAGCGTGTGTGCCAGATATTTCATACAGTACCCTTCGTGTAACGATCAATTTGGATGCTGGTTGGCGTGATGGAAATAATTATAGCGAAAAATATCCGCGTCGCACAGAGTGAATCGCTGTTGGTATAATGAAGTTCACAACGTGCGCGGATTTCGTGGGTTGCGTGCCGCAGGGATGGTGAATAGTGCTCCTAAATTTACTCCACCAATTAAATCGTCTGGTTAGCAATGTCACTTTGATTGTGACGTTTTCGTTATGGGCCTATCTCACCATTCGTTCGTGGGGTGGCGCAGTGGCCCGGGCCTTGATGATTATGTTGTTTGGGGTATTTACTGCTGTGGCTGCAGATGTCCTCATCCAAGTGGCCCATGATGTCACTATTTTAGAAATATTATTGCGCTGGTCGTGGCTGGGTATCATGTTGGTACCCACAAGCATGTTGCACATGGTGATGGCGTTAGCCATCCAACTCCAAATCATCAAGCCACGGATGTGGATTGTGTGGGTGAGTTATGCCATAGGAATCGTCTGCGTGCTGTGTGTGGTGATGACCAATCTGGTGGTTTCATTGCCGATGCGGACGGGGAGTGTCCCGGCACTAACCCCGCAACCATTGTTTGGGTGGTTGGCGGTATTTGCTTTTGGGATCGTCACGATGGCCTGGATATTGTTGTGGCGGGTACGGGCGCAGGTGTTGACTCCTAGTTTACGTCGTCGCATGACCTATATGGTGGCAAGTTGGTATGGTCCTTTGATGTTGAGTTTTCCGATATTATCATTGTTACCAGCGGCTTATCTGTTGCCCGAATCTATGAGTCTGATTCTAGGGATTGTGGCAGCCCCTATCGCCGCAATATTTATGATGGTGACGGCCTATAGCGCCACGTTTGTCGGTTCACCACAGCCCGATCGCATCGTCAAGCATGATTTTTTGCGTTGGTGGTTGTATGGCCCATTTATCGGCGTGAGTATTATTTTGTTTTTGCAAGTGGTGCCGGTGTTTGCGGCTATTTCACGTCTGCCCACTGAAATCTGGGCCGTCTTTGGCATCATGATGATGACGGTCATCATGCCGATTTTGGTCAATCAAATCCGCCCTTACCTCGATAACCTGATCTATTCCAATGACCATGAAGACATCGATTACTTGCGCACCTTGCCCCGTACCACCTTTACCCAGACCGATTTGCGGCGCCTGCTCGAAAACTCGTTGACCGTTATGTGTGGCGCCACCCAAAGTGATTCGGCGTTTGTGGCTGCCCCCGATGACTTTGGTGTTTATGCCGTCAAAATGATCGTTGGTGGGCGGCGGCGTATCCGCCAACTCTTTGACGCAGTACCGCTCGATGCCTTGATGGTGCAGTTACAACAACATCAAAGCCCGCAACCACTCATTCTCAATGACTATGGTATAGCGGTTTTGCGTGACCCCGATGGCCAAATCGTAGGAATTTTGGGGTTGTATCATTTAGATCGCATTACAGCCCCCGATGTGCAGCAACTGGTAGCCACCTTGACGCGCCAAGTCGAACACGCTTTGGTGATGGTGACGATGCAACAGCGCCTCATCGACACCTTGCGCACCATGGCTCCCGAAATGAATACCTTGCAACAGATGAGTTCACGCATCGAACAAGCCACCCCTGATGCCTTGCAATCGCTCGAAGACGATGTGGCGATGATGCCCGAATTTACACAACTGGTGCGCGATGCGTTGACGCACTATTGGGGTGGCCCCAAGCTTTCAGACAGCCCATTACTGGGACTCAAATCGGTGAAACGGATGCGGGAATCTCAAGGTGTCAGCCCCACCAAAGCGTTGCAACTGGTGTTGCGCCAAGCCATCGACGACATCCGCCCCGATAGTAGCGTGGCTACCACAGCGAACGAATCGATCCTCTACAACATTTTAGAGATGCGCTTCCTGCAGGGGCGCAAAATCCGTGATACCGCCGACCGCTTGGCGATGAGCGAATCTGATTTGTACCGCAAGCAACGCATCGCCGTCGACGAAGTAGCCCGCCAAATCGCCATGATGGAAGAAGCACACCATGAGGGCACCGATAAACTCATAGTGGCACCCAAATAACTGTTGGTGTGGTTGAGTTGTGCTTGAATTGTTTTTTGTCAAAAAAATCAGGGCACGGACGTGAATAAGTGTTGGATGGGACAACTGGATGTGCAGTTTTCGTGTGGCGTACGGGGAAACCAGCGCATCGTGGAATTGTGTGCCGGCTACTTCACGTCGCGCCGGGTGTTTTTTTCAAAAAAAGAATAGTATCGCGCGCATACAAGCTAGATTCACGCTAATTTTAGATTGGTGGTAGAATAGAGTTCGGTTTCGGTCAAAGTAAAAGAGGCATATTGTGAGTGATCAAGTATATGATGTCGTGATTGTCGGGGCTGGTCCTGGCGGATATGTATCGGCGATTCGGTCGGCCCAGCTCGGCTTGAAAGTCGCGATTGTCGAGCGTTCGATGATGGGCGGCGTTTGTTTGAATGTGGGTTGTATCCCCACCAAAGCCTTGTTGCATACGGCTGATTTGCTCGAAGAAATCCACGAGAGTGCAAAGTTTGGCGTCAATACCAGCGGAGTGAGCCTCGACTGGGATGCCTCGATCAAGAACAAAGATGGCGTCGTCAAACAAATGACCCAAGGCGTGTCGTTTTTGATGAAGAAAAACAAAGTCGATGTCATCATGGGTGCCGCCAAACTGGGCGATCGTGGTAGCGTCGTAGTGACCGGTGCCGATGGCACATCTTCGACCATCGCCACCAAAAATACGATTATTGCTACTGGCGCCAAGCCCCGTGAAATCCCCCAAGTAGGGGCGATTTTTGATGGTGAGCGCATCATGTCGTCGTGGCAGGCCTTGAGCATGAAATCTATCCCCAAGTCGTTGCTGATTGTTGGTGCGGGTGCTATCGGCGTCGAGTTTGCCTCGATGTTTTGCACCTTTGGCAGCAAAGTGACCTTGGTTGAAGCCTTGCCCCGGATTGTCCCTAACGAAGACGAAGAAATCAGCACCGAGCTGACCAAGGCCTTGAGCAAGCGCGGGATTACGATTATGACCGGCGCCAAACTACAAAACGTCGCCCATCATGGTGACGGTGTGCGGGCCGTGATTACCGATGCCGCCGGCAAAGAAGTGGTCATCGATGCCGAACGCGCGTTGATTGGTATCGGCATCGTTCCCAATACCAAAGAAATGGGCCTCGAATCACGTGGTGTCACCCTCGACCAACGTGGGTTTGTGCAGGTCGATGCCATGATGAAAACCAGCGCCGAAGGCGTCTATGCCATTGGTGACTGTGCCATTACCACGCCATGGTTGGCCCACAAGTCTTCTGCGGAAGGGATTTTGGCAGCCGAAGCGATTGCCGGCCACAACCCCAAGGCCATCAACTACGGTATCATCCCGGCGTGTACCTACTGCAGTCCAGAGATTGCTAGCGTGGGCTTGACTGAAGCCAAAGCACGCGAACAAGGGTATGATGTCAAAGTCGGCAAGTTTTCGTTTGCCGGTAACGGCAAAGCAACCATCCTCGGCCAACGCTCAGGCTTCGTCAAAATCGTCGCCGAGAAGAAGTACGACGCGGTGTTGGGGATGCACTTGATTGGCCCCAAGGTCACCGAATTGATTGCCGAAGGCGCCTTGGCTTTGTCACACGAGGCCACCGCCGAATCGTTGATGCGCACGATTCATGCGCACCCCACCCTGTACGAAGCCTTGGGCGAAGCCGCTCATGCTGCTGCAGAGGGTGCGGCTATTCACATGTAAGATGAGGGCCTGCAAATGCCAGTTGTAATTCGCTTGACCACGGCAGACCATGGTGGCACGACGATGTCGTGTGGTACGCCTGGGAATGATTGTGGTCCTGATTGTGGCTGTGGTTGCCCTTATACGGGGATGAATGAGCGCGGTGCGGTCGAGGATGTCTATGCCATCGAATCGCGCTACCCGGGTAAGTGGCTGGCGTTGGTGATACCCCCCGGCGAAGATGAGTACCACCCCGAACGGGGCATGTTGGTGGCGTATGGTGATGGCGAAGACGAAGTCTTTGATGCCGCCAATCGCGTGACCTTCAACCAAGTGGTGCATGTCTACTTCAATGGGTCACTGGCTGATTATATGGTATGGGCTGATCACGCCTAATCTGTCTACACAAAACCCCGTCGCAGTGATGCGACGGGGGTTTGTGATGTGCACTGGGTGGTGTTATTTTTTGGCTTTGCCACGGGGTGTTTTGGCAGGGACGGGAATGCCAGCACCGTTGATGTCGCGGTCGGTAGCAAACCACAGCTCGGTGGGGATGACAAAGTGGTGGAATGATTGGTTGGCCATGCCGTACCAATGTTCCCATTCGTCGACTGTTTCACCTTGGTAGGTGAGGACCATCAACCATTTGTCGACGTACATGGCCCATACTTTGCGTTTGCGGGTCACGCCGTTTTCTTCAAAGGTGTAAAATCGTTCGAATTTGATGAGGTTGCCTATCACGGTATCGGCGCGTTCGAGGATGGTACAGGCAGGGAGTTGCGCTAAGCCTTTTTCGAAGGCATCCGCTAAATCGCTGGCATCGTTGGCTTCGGCTGTAAATTGTAACTGGTCAATCCAAATCGCCACATAGGTTTGGGTGTTGGTGTCAGACGGCGAAAACAAGCGACCGTCGCGGCCAAAATCGATGTCGAACTGATGCCAATTAGAGGGGTAACGTACGCTAAAGCGTCCTTGGGCATCCCGATAGGTGTCGACGCCGACGAACTTGGGGGTTGGGCGTGGAGCTGTCATAAATCAATCCTCTAAATATGCTTCAAAAAAATATTACGTCGTAATTAACTGTGCGCATAGTACCACAAATCAGACGGCCTCACCAAGTTTTACTGCTTCACCAATGCGCATTCGTTGTACAATCCAGAGCTCTAGGAAGACAATTCCTCCCATCAAAATGAGCGCGGTGACAGCAATCAGCGTCGTGTCGGTTTGGGCAAACTGCACCAAGAATGGTGGTGTGTTGGGGTAGATGCCATCTTGGACTTTGAGGAACGGCAAGTACATTTTGCTGGTGATAACGCCAATGGTAATACCACTGATGGTGCTAAATCCAATGGTAATTAATTGCTCAATGGTCAAAATACTGCGGAGCGATTGTTGGCTAATGCCAATTGCCCGTAGTACACCGAGCTCGACGCTCCGCTTGCGGAGGGCTAGCAACGTATATGCCATCAAGCCAATCAGTGACATTCCTCCGGTGGCCAGGAATCCTACCGAAAGCAATCCAAATAATCCTTGGCGTTGCGGTTGCAAAATATCTGCCTTGATAAAGGCTTGGGGGGTATAGGGCATCACCTGCAGGCTGTTGCGGTAGGCGGCGGCTTGGACTGCTTGTTCGTCGGGTTGACCATTACTGTGTAACCAAATTTCGTAGGGATACACTCCATTGAGCTCGTCCGAAATATAGGCGTAGTTTGCAATGACAAACGCCGGACCTTCGTTGTACAACGTTGGCATATAGCTGATGATGGTCGCCACGGTCAACGAGATTTCGGTGCGGGTCCCGAGGAAGTCGGCCATCACCGTAAAACGATCTCCTACATGCAGATTATTGGCGGTGGCAAATTTGCTGGAAATGATAGCTTGGTCCATGCTACTCGACATTTGGTTGATGATGTCGCCCAGCGATGTATTTGCGTAGTCTTGGCGCCATGTGGCCGCCACTACACTGGTAAACGACGATGGATTGATTGAATACAAGATGCCTTTGCTGTCGTTACCGTTGACGATGAAATCGACATTGTTGGTGGCGACATTGGTGACGGCATCGATAGAATGTATGGTTTTGAAGTCGTCGAGTGGCACATATAAATAATCCATCGAAATGCTGGCCGACTGTTCGCCACTCGTACTCGTGAGCGTACCACCACCCTGCAATAAGTCGGGATTGGGGAGGTTGGGCACGTCACCAGCGATGTCGGCACTGGTGACGGTCAAGGTGCGTGGCAACATGCGGAAATCGGCACCGCTGCGGTAGTTGGCGCGGTCAATGCTGTATTGGTCGAGGGTGCGTGCCATCGAGGCCGTAAACGTCGCCAAACTAATCGTAAGTATCAGTAATAAAGTCGGTCCCCGTAACGTACCAGGATTACGTGATAGTTGACGTAACGACGAAATTAAGGCAATCCCCGGGATGTTTTGGATGAGATTCGCGATGATACGAACGAGCGCGGGGAAGATACGAATCAAAATCAAACTGGTTGAGCCGATAAACAATGCCGGGGCTAACAGCAACAATGGATTTTGGAAGGGATTGTTGAGTGATTGGGTATCATTGACCCCTGGTACTGCCAGTGATTTCCCCAATGCTAGCTGTTGGTACCCGTACCATGCGGGGATGAGTAACAGCACATCGAGGTATAAGCGACTCACCCATGTAGGGCGATTATTGCGGGCTTGGGATTGGCGCAAGGTGACGATGGTGTTTTTGGTTAATGAGATAGCAGGCAAGAGCAGGGCCGGGATGGCGAACGATGCGATGATGGTGCCATGAAGCCAGCTTTGCGGCATCAGTTGTGGGGTTGGTACATTGAGACTATCAAAACGTAAAAACGATTGCGTCAACGCAATTGCCCGGGCAAACAAAAGCGACAACGGCACACCGGCAACGAGGGCACTGGTGGCCACAAATAAGCCTTCGCACAGCGACATACCCAGTAATTGGGCGCGGGTGACACCCCGGCTCCGGAGCACGGCGATTTCTAATTCTTGACGTGCCACCAATAACCCCGTGATTTGCCATACAAACGCTAAGAGTAGACCAATCAAGGGCACGCCAAACAAGAGCAATGTTACGGTTAATTTGCGCACTTCATCACGCTGGTGGGCGAGTTGTTCGAGGGGAGATTTGTAGAGTTCTACCCCTGGCAAAATCTGGCCCATTTCGCTGTTGAAGGTGGTAATTGTAGTGCTCAACAAGGCGGTTTTGTTGCTTTGGACGCCGGTACCATCGTAGGCTGCGTACCAGCCCGCTTGCTCGACGAATTCGGCCGGTGGCTGATGCACGAGGTTACTCCACGTGGTTTCGGGTACAAAAAAGACGTCACTATAGGCGGCAGCAGGGGTAAACCAATAGAGATCGTTGTCGTTGCGGGCTTGCCAGATGCCGACGATTTTGACGGTGACATCGAGTCCGTATTTGCCACCCCGTTTGTGTGCCAAAAATTGATCATCGATGAGGATTGTGCTTTTGTTGGCGAGGCTATCGGCAACCAAGACTTCCATTGGTCCGGTCCCATTCCACACTTCAGGCATTCGTCCGTAGGTGAGGCGGATGTGGTTTTCGAAATCAGTAAGGAAGCCGATGCGGGCACGAGTAATAGATGGAGTGATGGGTTTGGAATCAGGGAAGCGGATTTCGAGTTTTTCACTAGCGCCATAGCGCACCGTTGGTGGCGTCGGTAAATCAACACCATAGCCTCGTAAATTGGCCATAAGTGTATCGGCTTGTTGCCATTGATCGTAGCTGATGGGTTTGGTGCTCGCACTACCAAATTTAAAGATGAGTGAAAACGGCGGTAAATTATTGCCTTTGTCACTACTTGTGCTGATGGCGCTGATGAGCATGCGATAACCGGCGGCTTCGGCATACACGGGAATACTAACGGTGAGGGCAATAGCCACCGTAAACCCCAACCAAATCACGAATAAGAGGAATGGTTGGGCAAAGAGCCGGCGAATAATGGTTGTGGCAATCGCTTGGATGGCCGAAAAAGAAGTGCTTTTCATGAGTTGCTACAAATCTCTGGTTTCATATTGACACTGAGTTTTATTATACTGTGAGTTATGAAAAGCGCACAGCAATCTGTATTGTGCAAATTAATGGGAATTCGCATACGTTTGAATGCCAAAATGCATATGGTATACTACAGCGAACCAATTTTTATCAAGGAGCAGACACATGCGTTACGATTTTGACGCCGTGGTCGATCGTCGTGGTGGGGACAGCATCAAGTGGAACTTGTATGGTGACGGGATTTTGCCGATGTGGGTTGCGGATGGTGATGTGCTATCACCGCCGGCTGTCATCGATGCCTTGGTCAAACGTGCCCAACATGGTGTTTACGGTTATGCTGGGGCACCGGCAGTGTTGGCTGATTTACTCGTCAAGCGTATGCAAGATTTATACAACTGGACCATTACCACTGATGACTTGGTCTATGTACCAGGCGTCGTTACCGGTTTCAATATTGCTGCGCGTGCCGTAGCCACTCCTGGTGGTGGTGTGCTCGTGCAAACCCCCAACTACCCACCGATTTTGAATGCTGCCGCCAACCACGACATGGTTACCCAAACGGCTGAACTCAAATTAGTCGAGAAAAACGGCGTTATCGATTATGCCCTCGACATGGACGCCTTTACCGGCGCCATAACCGATGACACCAAGATTTTTATCTTGTGCCACCCCCACAATCCTACTGGGCGCTTGATGAACCGCGAAGAGCTCACCGCTATGGCCCATGCCTGTATCGAGCGTGGCGTGGTGATTTGTTCCGACGAAATCCACTGTGATATCATCCTCGATGGCCGTCAGCACATCCCCACCGCGGCCCTGTCACCCGAGATTGCCCAACATACCATCACGTTGATGGCTCCCAGCAAAACCTTCAACATCCCAGGCCTTGGTTTTAGCTTTGCCATCATCCAAAACCCCGAATTGCGTGCCAAATACAAAAAAGTCATGGGTGGCATGGTGCCTCACGCCGGAATCTTTGGCTATGTGGGTGCCTTGGCGGCCTATGAGCATGGTCAAGAATGGTTGGATCAATCATTGGTGCATTATGCCGGCAACCGCGATTTTGCCATTGATTTTGTCAAAAAACATATGCCCCAGTTGCACATCACCAACCCCGAATCGACCTATTTGTCATGGGTCGATTGTAGCCGGGCGGGTATTGAAGGCAACCCCAAAGAATACTTCCAGAAATTCGGCGTAGCGCTGGGTGATGGCCGTAACTTTGGTTCTCAAGTCGGCGACTTTGTGCGTATTACCATGGCCTGCCCGCGTTCATTGCTGGCCGACGGCCTCGAAATGATGCGTAAGGCCCTCGAACCACTGAGTTAATTTCCTTCGTTGCGTAACGGCACCCTGCACGTAGTGTGGGGTGCCGTTTGATTATCAAGTTCCGAGGAGGATGCATATGCCCCATGATTTTGACACCCATTTTGCGCGGCGTGACAGTGATAGTGTGAAGTGGAATCTCTACGGCGCCGATGTATTACCGTTGTGGATTGCCGAAGCCGACTTCAAACCCCCCCAAGCCGTCACCGATGCCTTGGCTGCCCGGGTCGCCCATGGGATTTTTGGCTATACTGCTGCGATTGGCCATGCCTCCGCACCTGGTGCCGGCTGGGAATTGCCCGAAATCGGCGCGGTCATCGTCGAGCGGATGCGCCGTTTGTATGATTGGCACATCACCACCGACGACTTGGTTTATCTCCCCGGTGTAGTGGCCGGCTTCAATGTTGCCTGCCGTGCTGTGGGACAAATTGGTGATGCCGTACTGATGCACGCGCCTTGTTATGGCCCGATTGCCAAAGCACCGGGTAACCAAGGCCGTCAGAGTCAATTTGCAGCGCTCCGCGAAGGATTGGATGCCAGCGGCCTGCGTACCTACCAGCACGACGATGACGCATTTATGGCGGCCATGGATGCGCAGACGCGGCTTTTTTTGTTGTGCAATCCACACAACCCCACCGGACGAGCCTTTGACCGTGCAGAGCTTACCGCTATGGCGGAGCGCTGTGTGGCTAACGCTGTCGTGATTTGTTCCGACGAAATTCATTGCGAAATTACCCTTGATGGTGCCAAACACATCCCCATCGCTACAATTTCGCCCGAAATCGCCCAACAGACGATTACGTTGATGAGCCCTAGCAAAACCTTTAATATCCCGGGCCTGGGATTTTGTGTTGCGATTATTCAGAATCCTGAGCTTCGTGCCCAATATGTGGCAGCCATGCAAGGGTTGGTTGCCAGTCCGCAGATTTTCGGGTATACGGGAGCTTTGGCAGCCTACCAACATGGCGATGAATGGTTGCGTGAGGTGTTGGAATATTATCAAGCGAATCGTGATTATGCCATTGGATTTATCCGTCAATACATGCCACAACTCATCCCCAACCGTGCTGAGGCGACCTATTTGCTCTGGATTGATTGTCGTCAAGCCAATTTACCTACGAATCCGAAAGAAATGTTTCTGTCACATGCAAAGGTGGCTTTAGGCGATGGTAGTGCCTTCGGTTCGGCTGGTGATGGCTACATTCGTCTGACATTGGCGACGCAACGGAGCGTGCTTCAACAGGCGTTGGAAGCGATGTATTTGGCATTACAACCGTATAGTTGAGTGTTTGAGGCTGTTTTGATTGGTGATTTGACAGTGTATGAAATCTCTATATACTTCTTATTAACCACAGATGAAATACGATGCATTGTCGCATCACCATAAGTTCGCCCCAGTAAGGTCGACGCAGTCGGCCTTTTTATATTTTGGGGAAGTATCGGCCAATCATACGGTAAGAGGAGTAGCATGAAGCAGCAGATGGTCAGCGGTCGTACGTCACGCACAATGATGCTCATTGTGGTGACACTTTTGTCACTGGTGTTCAGTGCCTGTGCGGCCAAGTCCAGTGCCCCGGCAGCAGATGAGAAGTTCGTGTTCGGTCTCGTGTTGGTCGGCCCCATCAACGATGGTGGCTGGAGTCAAGCACACTACGACGCCGCCAAGTACGTCGAGTCAAAAATCCCCGGTAGCCAGATGGTCTATGTTGACAAGGTCAACCCCGCCGATCGCCCCAATGTCAAAGTCGAACAAGTTGTCGACGAGCTCATCGCCAAGGGTGCCAAGTTGATTGTCACCACGTCAGATGACTTCAAAGATGGTACACGTGCCTCAGCCATCGCCCACCCCGATGTCACGTTTGTGCATGCTTCAGGTGACGATGTGTTGACGGGTAAAGCACCAGCCAACCTTGGCAACATGATGGGGCGCATGGAATACGGCAAGATGATTGCTGGTTGTGCTGCTGCCTTGCAGAGCGCCAATGGCAATATTTCGTTCATTGGACCCTTGGTCAATGACGAAACCCGCCGTTTGGCCGACTCCGCCTTCCTCGGTGCCAAACACTGCTGGGCTCAACGTGGTGGTGACCCGGCCGCTCTCAAGTTCAACGTAACTTGGATTGGCTTCTGGTTCAATATCCCCGGCGTTACCCTCGACCCCACCAAAGTCGTCAACGATTTCTTCACCGCTGGTTCAGACGTCGTCATCTCGGGTATCGATACCCCCGAAGCCATCGTCGAAGCCGGCAAAGCTCAAGCCGCCGGTAAGGCCGTCTTTGCCATTCCGTACGACTTCAAAGATGCCTGTGCCAAGGGCGAAGCCGCCTGTTTGGGCGTGCCTTACTTCAACTGGATTCCTGCCTACACCAAGCTCATCAACGATGTCAAAGCCAAAACATGGAAGTCAGAATTCACCATGTTTGGACCAGACTGGGCTGATATCAATGCCGTCGAAAAAAGTGGCATTGGCTTCGTGAAGGGTAAAGCCTTGACTGCCGATAACGCCACCAAGCTCGATGCCTTTATTGCCGAATTGGCTGGCGGCCTCAACTTGTGGACCGGCCCGATCAACCTCCAAGATGGTACTGCGTACCTCAAGGCTGGTGAAGTCGCCACCGACAAGCAAGTATGGTACATGCCCCAATTACTCGAAGGTATGCAAGGTCAAAGCGTAAGCAAGTAACCATGATTCTGATGACCAGGCTCCGAATACTCGGAGCCTGGTATTTTCACATCACAAAGGAGTGAAATGCACGTCAGCATTCAGCAACTCAATAAGTCGTTTGGACCTGTTCGCGCCAACCAAGACATCACGATTGCATTCGCCGCTGGGCAAATCCATGGCATCCTCGGCGAGAATGGTGCCGGCAAAAGTACCTTAATGAAGCTCCTGTCGGGTGTCTATAAACCTGACAGCGGGCAAATTTTTATAAATGACCACGCAGTCACGTTGGGAACTCCCCGTCTCGCTGTGCAAATCGGTATTGGCATGGTAGGCCAAGACCCGCTCGATGTGCCGGTGTTTCGCGTGTGGGAAAACATTGCCTGTGG
>CANFUF010000058.1 GCA_947450095.1 Roseiflexaceae bacterium | reverse complement strand
GGGCCGACATCAAAAAAGCCGAGCGCCTCGGGGTCACCATCCGCACCGGCCACGATACCGCCGATATGGCCCAATTTGTGGCGCTGATGCAGGCCACCGGTGCCCGGGCTGATTTTGCCGTGCATAGTGCGCAATACTACACCGATGCTTGGCAGTTATTTGGCAGTCTGGGGCGGTCCACCTTGCTGCTCGCCGATTACCAAGGGCAAACGGTGGCGGCGGCGTTGATCCTCGCCAATGCCACCACTGCCTGCTATCTGTATGGCGGATCGGCAGCCGAGGCGTTTAGCTGTGGCGCCAATCACCTCATCCAGTGGCACGCCATGCGCTGGGCCCGCGATTTGGGGTGCCACACCTATGACCTATGGGGGATTCCCTACCCCAGCCACGACGCACCACCCGACGGCAGCGAGGCCCCCATGGCCGGACTAATTCGCTTCAAAAAAGGCTTTGGCGGCACCGAAGTCTCTTTTTTGCCGGCCTATACGCAGGTGCTGATGCCCCTCGTCTATCGGCTCATCAAACAGCGCCTCCCCATTTAATGGCACACAAAGGATGATATTCAATGACCACTCACGACGATTTAGTCGCACAACGGGACGAAGCCGAGCGCCTACAGGCCTACTACAAAAACGAACTCGAGCGCCAGCGAGTCATGAATACCGAATTGCGCAAAGCCGTGGCCGACATGGCGCGCACCTTCCAAGAAACCTTGGCCGAATCGGTGGCAGCCGCCGATAGCGGCGACATCGTCGAGGTGCGCCGCATCGCCTACGCCAATCGCAACGCCTGGCAAGCCTACCTACAACAAATCGTGGCAGCAGCCAAAGCCAGCGCTAAACCAGAATAACCGGCACGCTTCGGTGTGTATTGTGCAAAACAGCCCCTCATCCACAGCATGTGAATGAGGGGGTTTCTACTAGTCACGAATTACTCGTTGCCGCCCAATTTACGGCGCCGGCGCCGGAGCAAATCACCGTCATTGCGTTGCGCAACGGGTGGCACTTGTGGCACCGAATATTGGTCATCAGCGCTCTTCACATCGGGGCTCACCGGTGCGGGCGGCGGTGGCGCCACACTGCGGCGCTCAGGCTGCAAGGGTGGGCGCTCGGGGCGTTGTTCGTCACGTGGGCGGGGTGCAGGGCGATCGAACGTGCGATTGTCGCGGGCTGGCCGCTCATCACGGGCTGGGGCATTGCCCGCATCGGGGTGCATGCGGCGGCGCTCGGGTTGCAAGGCTGGGCGCTCGGGACGCTCTGTCGGTGGGGTTATCTGCTCCTCACGCACCGGATTGTCGCTCCGGGCGGGTGCATCAGGGCGTACAAAGCGTTCGTTGCGGGGTGGCGCATCGGGGCGGCGCTCACCGCCTTGCGGTGGCCGGGGGGTAAACGGTGCATTGCGCCGTTCATCGGGGCGCGGTGGGGCATCGGGGCGCGGTGCGCGCGCATCGTTCGGCGTGAAGCCTGGGCGCCGATCGGCAGTGGGGCGGTTGTCCGGGCCACGGCGGTCTTGCATCGATGGCGCATTACGACGGTCGTCGCGGCGATTGTCGGTCAGCTTCTGACGGACGGCAGCGCCGATATCGTCGCCCCGTGCTTGTTCGTCTGGTTTATCTTCGAGGGCAGCCAAGGCGGCCAACATATCCGATGATTCGAATTCTTCGCGCAACAAGCGGCGTTCGCCACGGTTGCGCTGATGCGATACCGCCGGCGTAATCCCTTCGGCGTTCCGTGCTTTGGCTTGGTTGGCGACTTCATTGGTGGTTTCTTGGATGACTTGGGGCGAAAATTCTTCGGGGACGCCCGTGGCAGACAACAACACCGTCACCGTGCTCCGCAGCACGTTGACATTGACTACTTCACCAGGGCCTTCGGGCGTTTGTACCCACATACCACGCCGGGGCATTTCGGCCTTCATTTCGATGTATTGCTCATGTTCATAGGCCAGACAACAGAGCAAACGCCCACACACACCACTGATTTTGCTGGGATTGAGGGGCAAATCTTGGTCTTTGGCCATTTTGATCGAGACGCGGGCGTAGTCGGGCAAAAACGAGGCACAGCACAAAATCCGCCCACACGGGCCGATGCCACCGAGGAGTTTCGCTTCGTCACGGGGGCCGATTTGGCGCAATTCGATGCGTGTGCGGAAGGTGCGCGCCAAATCACGCACCAGATTGCGGAAGTCGACCCGTTTGTCAGCCGTAAAATAAAAGGTCAAACGCGAACCATCAAAGCTATATTCGGCTTTGACCAGCCCCATCGGTAATTCGTGCTCGTCGATTTTTTCTTGGCAGCGTTTAATCAATTCATCTTGGCGGCTGTTGAGTTGCTTCCAACGCACATCGTCTTCGGGGGTGGCATGGCGAATCACCGGTTTGAGCTCGCCCACAATCGCTGATTCTTCGACTTCGTGCGGTAATTCGGAGACCCGCGCCATTTCGAGGCCCCGGGCAGTTTCGACAATCACATATTGGCCCTGCACCACGGCATCGGTCTGGGTCGGGTCAAAGTAGTATGTTTTTCCGGAATCCTTAAAACGGATACCGACAACAATAGGCATGGTATTACCCTTTACAACACAATCTATATCATCAACAACGTGACCTATGTAGGTGTGCATTATTGTAACACATCTCACCAAACTGATATTTTCCATAGTGAAGCTACCACAAGAGCGCAAAATAGTGTAAAATTAGTGATGAATATGGCATTTTCGTATCAGTCATTTTTCAGAAATCATTATTTGGCGTTGATTTCACAGATTATGCTTGACGAAAGCATCAATTTATAGTATTATTCTAATTCGCTGTATATGGCAGTACACTTCGTACACCATCATGACAGCAACCGCGCACGATGAATCGCAGATAACAGCTACCAGGCAGTACCGTCAATCAGAGACGAAAAGCGCCGGGTAGGGTGTTTTTTGCATTATCGTGTGTTTATGCACATTTGTTACCCCTTGGTTACCGCCCGAACAAAGCGAGGTTTCCATGTCTCCTACTCATCGTCACGTTGCCCTACCGCCGTTGGTATTACCCAATATGCCCACGGGTGAAAAGGTTCCACGGCACACATTCGGTCAAGAGCGCGATGCCATCGAGGTGCCCAATCTCATCGAAACCCAAATGCGCAGTTTCGATTGGTTCCGCACCGAAGGATTAAAGGAGCTGTTTCGTGAGATTTCGCCTATTACTGATTTCACGGGCAAAAATCTCGAATTACGTTTTGGTGATTTCCATTTCGGCACGCCCCGCCACAACGAACATGAATGCCGCGAATATGATTTGACCTTCTCGGCGCCATTGCGCGTGAATGTCCAATTGCGCATTTTGAGCACGGGCGAAATAAAAGAGAGCGACACCTTTCTCGGTGACTTCCCGCAAATGACCGAAAACGGCACATTTGTGATTAACGGTGCCGAGCGTGTAGTGGTTTCACAGTTGATTCGTTCACCGGGTGTTTATTTTAGTGCTGAAGACGATGCCAACACTGGGCGCAAGATGCACTCCGCCAAATTGATTCCCAACCGCGGTGCTTGGCTCGAATTCGAGACCAACAAGCGCGATATTATTTCGGTCAAAGTCGATCGCAAGCGCAAGATGCCAGTAACGGTATTGTTACGGGCGATTTTGGCATGGCAAGCAGGCCCCAACGGCGAAGGCCACTGGTGTGACGACAGCGATTTGGTCAATCACGGGCATAGCGAGCACGTCGAAGAAATTTTCGGCACCCTCGAAGAAAAATACGACCACAAATATTTGCGCACCACGCTCGACAAAGACAGCACACGCAATTCCAAAGAAGCGTTGATTGAGCTCTACAAGCGCTTGCGCCCAGGTGATCCACCGACCCTCGACAACGCCAAATCATTGCTGGAGTCTTATTTCTTCAGCGAACGACGTTATGATTTGGCCAAAGTAGGTCGCTACAAACTCAACAAAAACCTCTACGAGCGCGACGGTGTCACCGACCCGCCCAGCCTCGACATCCGGGTATTGCTTGACCGCGACATTTTCAAAATCATTGAGCGGATTATTTTGCTCAACAACAACCACCCCGCCTTCAAGGCCGATGATATCGACCATTTGGGCAATCGGCGCGTACGCACGGTGGGTGAATTGATTCAACAACAATTTCGCGTCGGGTTGTTGCGCATGGAGCGCGTCATCAAAGAGCGCATGTCATTGGTCGAATCCGAAAGTGCCACCCCCAATGCGTTAATCAACATCCGACCGGTGCTAGCGGCCATCCGCGAGTGGTTTGGTGGTTCGCAGTTGTCACAATTCATGGATCAGACCAACCCGTTGGCCGAGCTCACCAACAAACGTCGTTTGTCGGCCCTTGGACCTGGTGGTTTGAGCCGCGATCGCGCCGGCTTCGAAGTCCGCGACGTCCACCATTCGCACTACGGTCGGATTTGTCCCGTCGAAACGCCCGAAGGTCCCAACATCGGCTTGATTGGTACGATGTCGACCTATGCTCGCGTCAACGAAATGGGCTTCCTCGAGACACCCTATCGCCGGGTGTATCGCGAATTGCCCACGGCAGCCGGTATCCTCGAAGATGCCAAAGAAGCACAACTCAAGGGCAGCAAGACGATTATCGCCACCCGCGAATATCGCAACTTGTCGACGGGTGATTTGTTGATTGCATTGGGATCGGTGTTGAGTGGTGGTATCAATAATGGTACTGACACCGACATCCTCACCTTCGCCTCGGCCGCCATGCTCACGGGTCAACGCTTACGCGAAGACATTGTCGATGCCAAGACCGGCAAAACCATTGGCGAAGCCGGCATGGACATCAGCCATGAGATGGCTAAGCAAATTGCGGCCTTGCCATTGCGCACCATCAAAATCGACCCCGTCGTATCACGCGACGTCAAATATGTCACCGCCGACGAAGAAGAGCGCTACTCGATTGCCCAGGCTAACGCCGTGGTCAACGAAGTAGGTCGATTCATCGATTACGAAGTATCGTGCCGGTACAACGGTGAATTCGAAGACATGGAAGTCTCAAAAATCGACTACATGGACGTGTCACCCAAGCAGGTGGTCAGTGTCTCGACGGCACTCATCCCCTTCCTTGAGCACGACGACGCCAACCGAGCCTTGATGGGTTCCAACATGCAACGCCAAGCGGTGCCTTTGTTGCGCCCCGATGCGCCAATTGTCGGTACCGGTATCGAGCATTTGGCCGCCCGTGATAGTGGTCAGGTCATCGTGGCCCGCAACGACGGTATCGTGGCCAGTGTGACCGGCGACACCATCGTCATCAATCGCTGTGATTTGCAGGGTAATCTGCTTTACAACGACGAAAACGCCCTCGTCACCGACACCTACCGCTTGCGCAAATTCATGCGCTCGAACCAAGATACCTGTATCAACCAGCGCCCATCGGTGGTGCGTGGCCAACGGGTCAAGCGCAACGAAGTCATCGTCGATAGTTCTTCCACCGAAAACGGCGAATTGGCCCTCGGTCAAAACGTGCTGGTGGCCTTCATGCCGTGGGAAGGTGGGAACTTCGAAGACGCCATCCTCGTCAGCGAGCGCTTGGTACGCGAAGACGTCTTTACCTCGATTCACATCGAACGCTACGAAATCGAAGCGCGCGAAACCAAACTGGGACCCGAAGAAATCACCCGCGACATCCCCAACGTCGGCCCCGAAAGCCTACGCAACCTCGATGACCGCGGTATTATTTATGTCGGTGCCGAAGTCCACCCCAATGATATCCTCGTCGGCAAAATCACCCCCAAGGGTGAAACCGAATTGACGGCAGAAGAGCGTTTGCTCCGCGCCATCTTTGGTGAAAAAGCCCGCGAAGTCAAAGATAGTTCGTTGCGCGTCCAAAACGGCGTGCGCGGTAAAGTCATCGGCGTCAAGCGCTTTGACCGCACCGAAAACAGCGATGTCGACTTGGCCGTCGGCGTCAACCAAAAAGTCCAGATTTTGCTTTGTCAAAAGCGCAAAATTTCGGCAGGGGACAAAATGGCCGGTCGTCACGGCAACAAGGGTGTGGTCAGCCGCATCTTGCCCGTCGAAGATATGCCATTCCTCGAAGATGGTACCCCCGTGGACATCATCCTCAACCCCATCGGTGTACCGAGCCGTATGAATCTCGGCCAGATCCTCGAAACCCACCTTGGGTGGGCGGCTGAAAAGCTCGGGATGCGGATCGCAACCCCCGTGTTTGACGGTGCCAGCGAAGACGACATTCAAACCTGGTTGGGTGATGCCGGCTTGCCCCAAGACGGTAAAGTGCGCTTGTTTGACGGTCGTACCGGCCTACAATTCCACAACCCGGTCACCGTTGGGTATATTTATATGCTCAAATTGGCCCACTTGGTCGAAGACAAAATCCACGCCCGTTCGACTGGCCCCTACAGCTTGGTTACCCAACAACCGTTGGGTGGTAAGGCACAGTTTGGTGGTCAGCGCTTCGGCGAAATGGAAGTCTGGGCGCTCGAAGCTTATGGCGCTGCCTATATTTTGCAGGAAATGCTCACCGTCAAGTCCGACGACGTGGTTGGTCGTGTCAAGACCTACGAAGCCATCGTTAAGGGTGAGACGATTCAAGAGGCCGGCGTGCCTGAGTCATTCAAGGTTTTGATCAAAGAACTCCAGTCATTGGGTCTATCGGTCGATGTCTTGTCCGAAAACGAAGAACCAGTCCAGCTCAACGACGACGCCGATGGCGACATGGTCCAGCTCGACGGCATCAACATTTCTGGTCGGGAACGCGACGAATAGCAGGGGTTATCCCTAGGAAGTGCATTACGTATGCTCGAGATCAACGATTTCAGCTCGATTCGTATCAGCCTTGCGTCGCCCGCGGCGATTCTGGCGTGGTCACATGGTGAGGTTACCAAACCCGAAACCATCAACTACCGCACACTCAAACCCGAGCGTGATGGCTTGTTCTGCGAAAAGATCTTCGGTCCTACCCGTGACTGGGAATGTTACTGTGGTAAGTACAAGCGGGTACGCTTCCGCGGTGTGGTCTGCGACAAGTGTGGCGTCACCGTCACCCGCTCGAAAGTCCGCCGCGAACGCATGGCGCACATCCAACTGGCCACTCCGGTCAGCCATATTTGGTTCGTCAAAGGCTCACCCAGCCGCTTGAGCCTGTTGCTCGACATCACCCCCCGCAACCTGGAGCGCGTGCTCTACTTTGCGGCCTACATTGTCACGCATATCGACGACGAAGCCCGTGCCGAAATCCGGGCCGAACTCGAAGCCAAGTACGATGACCGCATCGCCAGCCTCGAAATCGACGCCAAAGACAAGCAAGGCGCCATTGCGACCGGTCTGACCACCGACCTGCAACGCATCGACGTGCCTCGGGTTGATGTCGAAGTAGAAGTGGCTCCCGATAGCGTGCTCAGCAACATCGACGCCCAAAAGCGCTTGCTCAAACAAGACTACGAAAAACTGCGTGAAGACCTCGAAATCCGCGATGAAGAAATCGCCGATGAAGAAGTGCTCTTCCGAAGCGTGGTATTGGTTGAAGAAGGACGCAAAATCAGCGAAGCGACCCTCGATCAACTCGATGAAATTTACGAGCGTGAATTAACGGTTCTCGATGCCCAAATCCAACGCCAAAACGACGACAGCTTGATGCGCGGTGCTGCCCGTGAACAACGCGAACAAGCAGCGCGTGACCAACATAACCGTATCGACGAAAAGCTCGACCGCGAAAAAGATCTGCTCCTCAAAGAAAAGAAGCAGAGCCTCGACAAACTCGATGCGATTCGTCTCAAACGTATCCTCAGCGAATCCGATTATCGTGATTTGTGCGAAATAGCCCCCAAGAGCACCGGCGTTTTCAAGGCCGAAATGGGCGCCAGCGCCATTCGTGGGTTGATTGAACGCACCGTCAAACTCGACGAATTGGCTGAACAACTCCAATCCGAAATCAGTAGCTCGCACAATAGCCCCAAGCGCAAAAAATTAACCAAGCGCATGCGTGTGGTCGAAGCATTCCGCAAGAGTGGCAACAAACCCGAGTGGATGATTATGACGGTTCTCCCAGTCATCCCCCCCGATTTGCGCCCAATGGTGCAGCTCGACGGTGGCCGATTTGCCACGTCAGATCTCAACGATTTGTATCGCCGGGTCATCAACCGCAACAATCGTCTCAAGCGCTTGATGGAACTCAATGCCCCCGATATCATCGTGCGCAACGAAAAGCGCATGCTCCAAGAAGCCGTCGATGCCCTCATCGACAATGGTCGCCGTGGGCGGGCGGTGAGTGGTAAAGGCAAACATCGCCTCAAATCACTCAGCGACATGCTCAAGGGCAAGCAAGGCCGCTTCCGGCAAAACTTGTTGGGTAAACGTGTCGACTATTCCGGCCGTTCGGTCATCGTGGTTGGACCCAATCTCAAGCTCCATCAATGTGGTTTGCCCAAAAAGATGGCCTTGGAGTTGTTCAAGCCCTTCGTGATGCAACGCTTGGTACACAACGGGATTGTCAGCAACATCAAAGCTGCCAAGAAATTAGTCGAACGCGTCAAACCCGAAGTGTGGGACGTCCTCGAAGAGGTCATCAAGGAATACTTGGTGTTGCTCAACCGCGCCCCATCGCTCCACCGCCTTTCCATCCAAGCCTTCGAAGCAAATTTGATCGAGGGTTCGGCGATTCAATTACACCCATTGGTTTGTACGGCCTTCAACGCCGACTTTGACGGCGACCAGATGGCGGTACACGTGCCGTTGTCCAAAAAAGCCCAAGAAGAAGCACGCTTGCGCATGTTGTCCAAATACAACATTTTGTCGCCAGCCACCGGTGACCCGATTATCACCCCTTCCCAAGACATCGTGTTGGGTTGTTTCTACTTGACGATTGTACGTGACGACGCTAAGGGTGCTGGCAAAGTCTTTACCGACAGCGACGAAGCCTTGTTGGCCTTTGACAAAGGCGTAGTTGACATCCAAGCTCCTGTTTGGGTGCGGATGCGTGGCGTGACCCTCAATGGTGAAAAGAACGATCGCGCCGTGCGCCAACTGACTCCCGATGAAGATGGCACGCCGCGCATGCTCCTCGAAACTACCGTGGGACGCTTGATTTTCAACCGTGAATTGTTGCCACCGTTGCAATACCGCAACCATGAAGTGGTCAAGGATGGTCTCAAAAATATCATCGCTGACTGCTACAAGTGGTACACCACCCCCGAAAACCTCAGCGAGGAAAATCTCGACACCATTCGTGCCATGTACCCCAACCGCCAATTCAGCCACGAAGAGTTGTTGCGCTACTTTGGGTCAGAAAAAACCGCCGAGCAAGCCGACAAAATCAAGTCGGTGGGCTTCCATTACGCTATGCGTGGTGGTATGACCGTCGGCGTGCAAGACATCAAGGTGCCCGACGACAAAATTGACATCATGCATCATGCCGAAGAACAACGCACCGCCGCGGAAAAACGGTTCAATCGTGGTCTTACCACCGACAAAGAACGGTACAACCAAGTCGTGCAGATTTGGACCAATGCCAGCAAAACCATGACCGATTTGGTCAAAAAAGCTAATGCTGGTCAGCCGTTCAATCCAGTGTCAATGATGGTCCGTTCCAAAGCCCGCGGTAACATCAATCAGTTGACACAGATGGCAGGTATGCGTGGTTTGATGGCTGACCCCACCGGCAAAATCATCGAATTACCGATTAAATCAAACTTCCGCGAAGGTTTGACGGTGCTTGAATACTTCGTATCTACCCACGGTGGTCGTAAAGGGTTAGCCGACACCGCCTTGCGTACTGCAGACGCCGGTTATTTGACCCGTCGTCTCATCGACGTCGCCCAAGACAACATTGTGACGACCGACGACTGTGGTTCTAACGACAGCTTGTTGATTCATGCGCTCGACAACGACGACGAATCAATGGACTGGAAGATGCCCTCACGTGCCGTCGGTCGTATCGCCGCTCAAGACATCATCGCCAAAGATGGCACCGTATTGGTGGTAGCGGGCGACGAAGTGCGTGAAGAAGTCGCCGAGAAGTTTTATGCGAGTGGCGTCACGCACGTCTTTATCCGCACCCCACTGCACTGCCAAGCAGAATACGGCATTTGTCGCAAGTGCTACGGGCGTAATTTGGCCACCGGTAAACTAGTCGAAATCGGTGAAGCCGTCGGGATTATCGCTGCCCAGTCAATCGGTGAACCAGGCACGCAGCTCACGCTCCGTACCTTCCACACTGGTGGTGTGGCATCGGCAGACGACATCACCCAAGGGTTGCCACGTATCATCGAAATTTTCGAAGCACGTGTCAAACTCGAAACCCGTGCCGTGCTGGCAGAACAAGATGGCATACTAACCCGCTCCAAAGATGGTGAAAAGAATCAACAGCAATATTTGCATATCGTCGACGAAGGCAATGTCTACGATGAGCAAATCATGCCTGAGTATTTCGTCGCCACCGTTGAGCATGGTGCCATCGTCAACAAAGGCGACATCATTGCCCGGAGCAACCATACCGAACACCGCGAGCAAGCCTTGCGCGCACGCCAACACGGAGTGGTGAACATATCAGGTCAAGTCATTAATATCGTCAGTAATTATCAAGATGCAATCGATACTCCCGTTGCCCAAAACGCCCGCCTCCGCAAAGAAGTCAATGACGGTGGCCGTGTGGTCGCTGGTCAACTCTTGACCGAAGGTTCGGCTCATCCCCAAGAGTTACTCGAGATCCAAGGACGCGACGCCTTGCAGACCTACATGCTCAAGGAAGCCCAAAAGGTCTATCGTCCCCAAGGCGTAGGCATCAATGACAAGCACCTCGAGGTCATCATTCGCCAAATGCTCCGCCGCGTACGCATCAACGAAGCCGGTGATACCCATTACCTGCCAGGTGAGCGCGTCGACATCGGTGAATTTGCCCGCGTCAACACCGAAATCTGGGCCCAAGGTGGCATCCCCGCAACAGCCTCTTCACTGTTGCTTGGTATCACCAAAGCTTCGCTCGAAACCGACAGCTTCTTGTCGGCGGCCTCCTTCCAAGAGACGACCCGCGTGCTTACCGAGGCTGCCATTACCGGCAAAATCGACTACTTACGTGGTCTCAAAGAAAACGTCGTCATCGGCAAGCTCATCCCCGCCGGTACCGGCGCCGAAGCGCGTCGCCAAGTCGCCGCTGCCGAATTGGCCGCTGCCGAATTGGCAGAAGCCCAACGCCGGAGCTTGGCCGAAGACAACGAACGTGCCGACATCGAAGCAGAACTCGAAGCCGTCGAAGTAGGTGCCGCGGTGGTAACGGCTGATTCCGAAAAGGAACCACAACCAGCCAAACCCGCACGCCAGCGCGCCACACCCACAGTCAAACCCATTGATGCCGACGTACTCGCGATGTTGGAATCGTTGAAAAACGACTCTACTGATACAACCAACGACCCCCAATAATCCCCAATCGTGAAAATCCCCCTGCACTATGACCTAGTGCAGGGGGATTTTTTGTAACGCAAATGCATCCCGTAAATAGCCATCCCCACCTCGCAATTATGCGAGGTGGGGATGGCTTCATGATTCACCTATGCGTATTGCTTGAGCACATCAGCGTATTGTTGGACACGCTCGGGTTCGTACGCCACGCGCGGCAAATACCCAATGATATAATCAGCACCGGCAGCCAACAACGGATCGATCTTGGCAGTCACTGCATCCGCAGTACCCACGACCACATTCTTTTTATATTCTTCGAGGCTGACCGCACCACGGACCTTGGCCGTGGCTTTTTCCGCATCTTCACCTGGCTTCAGCATAAACACGTTGATGCTGGTGCTTTTGGTGATAGCATCGTACGAACGCTCCAATGTCTCACAATGTTCTTTCAAAATGGCAAGTTTTTGGCTTACCAATACGGGATCACCGCCGCCTACATTACAGGCTTGGGCATATTTGGCTACCAACTTAAGGGTAACTTTTTCGCCACCGCCACCCAACCACAACGGAATGTGGGGCGTTTGAATGCCTTTGGGTTCGTTGATGGGTTCGTTGATGGTATAAAACTTCCCTTGGTAAGTTGGTTTTTCTTCGGTCCACATTTTGACGACAATTTCAACTGCCTCACGGAAGGCCCGCATGCGCTCTGGCACTTCTGGGAAGCCGTAGCCATAAGCCCGCCATTCGTGCTCGTACCAACCGGCACCGAGACCACATAACAAGCGGCCAGCGCTCATCACATCAATGGTCGAAGCAATTTTGGCCAGCAACGCTGGGTTGCGATAGCCATTACACGTCACCATTTGCCCAATTTTGATACTTTTGGTGTCACGTGACAAACCAGCGGTAATCGACCAACATTCAAAAGTGGTTTCGATTTCGGGAGTGGGTACCGTGTGAAAGTGATCGTACACCCAAATCGAATCAAACTTGGCCTTTTCGGCTTCACGAGCGACCGCAGTCATCGCTTCGTATTGGGCTAGCGGATCGCGAATTTCGACTAGATCCATACGCCAGCCTTGTGGCACAAACACCCCAAATTTTGCACTCATGGATTTGCTCCTTCGTATTGAGTTCCCCTACTATCATCGCACATTTTGGCTGTGTGGCATACAACCATAACCCCATCACATTGTCCATAAAAAATAGCAGGGCACAAAAAACGTCCCCCGCTCTGCATCGAGCGAGGGACGTTTCGGTCAGGTTAGTCTAGGTCAACGAGATTTCACACGATCCACCCACACAAGCCAATTCTTGGGCAGCGTTGGTGAGGTCGCTTTCTTCGTAGCGCCATACTTTGCTGAAGTCGATTTCGGGGAATTCAGCGGCGAGGCGCTCATATTCTTCCTTGGCGATTTCGACATACGGCATTTGGTCGTATTGGGCATCAAATGCGGGCAAGAACGACATCCCACCCACTTGTTCACGATGCTCCCAAACCCACTTCATCACTTCGAGCACTTCATCAGGGCGATAAGTGATGGTCACCGATGGGTTGTGTTCGGTCCAGAAGAGCTTGTTTTGCAACCAGAACTCACACTGTTGGATGGCACTGACATCGCCACGGGTAATAGCACCTTCAGGCGCCTTCATGGGGAAGTGGACCACCCACGTGGTGGCATTGTCCACATTTTGGCCATTTTCGGGGTCCATGGGGACGCCAGCATCACGCAACACTTTGTAGATTGGTGAGTGGATCGACACGCGCACATTGCGGACGTAGTAGGGCGCCCAACGGGGGTGCAAGCCACTGGCACAATTCAACAACTGCGACGAATTACCACTGGGCTTGACACAGGTAATCGATGCCGATTGGTTGATCCCCAGCGCCGCAGCCGTCACACGGTTGACTTCAATCGAAATTTCGCGCAGTTGGCGTTTGAATTGAGCATCTTGGGCAGCCAAACTATCCATTTGACCAGTGATGTCGACACCGAGCAAGCGTTCTTCTTCACAGTTTTGCTTCCACATGGGGCGCAAACCGGGGAAGTTGGTGGCCATCGATTGAATGCTGCCGATAATAGTGGCTACTTCGACCTTTTCGCGGAGCGTTTCGAAGGTGTCATCAGCGCGCGCCACAGCCGCAGTCAAATTACAAAACTGCCACGGGCGCAGATTGATTTCACCACAGGGATTGGTACCAAAATCGGCATCTTTGCGGCGGGCGGGCTTCATGGTATTGGCGCCCTCGCGATTGAAGATCCCAGGTTCGCCTCGACCCGAATCAACCATTTCCATGAATTGATGGATGAACGATTGTTGGGTCAAGCCACCCACCGGCCAGACGGCCGAGTTGTTGGCATTCCAGCGGTGGCTGTTTTCGTGTTCGAAATCACCACTCTTGGATTGGAGCATTTCGGTATCTTCGGGGTCAAACAACGAAATCATGGCGGTACGGCGTACCCCACCCGACACGGCGGCTGTACCAACCACACACATCATGTCGTGAGCATCAATTGGCCGCAAGAACGAGCCTTGGCGTGACAACACTTTGCGACGCATGAAATCAAGCGTCCGGCGCAACGGCTCAGGACCAGAGGCCCGTCCACCCTTGATGCGCAAGGCAGCACCAGCTGAGCGCAGTTGCGACAAATCAAATCGGACATCGCCACCTTCCCACCAAATTTGCAACCCGACCCGCATCGCGTCAGCCCAACCTTCGGCGGAGTCTTCAACCACATAATTTAGTGGTGCCACGCCGGTTTGGCGTTTGATACGGGGGAAGTTTTCGACGTATTTGCTTTCGACCGAATAGCCGACACCACAACCCGCCATCGAAATAATCAAGGCTTCGACGAACGAATCAATGCTTTCGACCGGTTGGTAGCTACAGTTGTAGATGGCAATGTTGTTGCGTTCTGCAGCCGGACCAGCCATGGCTAACAACCGCATCGACGGCATGGCGCGCATTTCGAGCACCGCAGTGCGGATACGCTCGTAGGTCTCACGCGGCAAACGGTCGCCAGCGATACCGTGCAGATAGTTAACCGCACGATCAACTGTTTCGATCCAGGTTTCACGGCGGGCTAAATCATAGTTGAACCGTGAATATTTATCAAAAAACTGGAATTTCTGGAGCGGTGTGGGGAAATATTTATCCGATGCCGAAAATGCCGCACGCACATCGTCAGGTACTGGACGCCGCTCGCGCTCTTTGGCACGATCAGCACGATACAAAATATAGCGCTTGGCTGCTTCGAATTCACCCGCCGCTTGGAGCACCATTTCGACAATATCTTGGACTTCTTCGACACTAGGCATACCACGGGTGGCTTTAGCAGCCACGATATTGACGACACGTCGCGTCAATTCCTTTACGGGCGTGTTTGAATCACGTCCAAAACTCTGAAAACAGCGCGTGATTGCATTATGAATCCGCTCTGCCTCAAACACCACCGTACGACCATCACGCTTTACAATCGTCGTTGGCGCTTGCACTGCATCATCATGATATGCAGTTGACCCCGCCTCCGCTGCTACCGTCTCCTCCAGTGTCATACCCAGCCTCCATTTACCATGTAAGATTACAGTTTGCCAACAGCTTGCACGTATACGTGCGGCAGTTTAATGCTATCTAGTGCCGAAAAACAAGAAAATACTACACACTGTAGCATCAATTCACTGCGCTCAATATATTTGTTTTGCTAAAAAAACACAATATATAGTAGCATGCAGTGGGGAACATCACTAAATAACGTATGTGTATGCTACCATATGTCGTTTTGTGTGTCAAGGATGAAATTACATCAAAAACACTATCAGCAATCTCCAAATCCAGTGGACAATGATATACCCATAAATTAGTATATTTTACTGATTTCATCCAAAATCGCATAATATTGCATAATAATCTACACAAAATCATATGATTTATTGATTTCTATTGTAAATAAAAACAATGACACACAACAATTTTCCTATAATCGAGAAGGTTTTTGTTCATGCGTGACAGATATAAAGAATAGTGCATGTAAATAATGACAAAATACTTACTAATCACCAAAAATACTCATAAAGTGCGGTATAGTCCCAATCAAATTGTTGACATCTATGCAAAGTTACGCTACCATTCAGAGTTACGAATACCTAAATTCACGGCACCAAAATTGCACATAGACATGACAAGAAATATGTCCCTATGGTTTTTTTGATACGGTGGATACTGTGTTGAAGTGCGAGAAAATCAGATTATAAGGAGTAAAACCATGTTGAAGCAGCAGCTCTTGCGCCGCGCCGCAGTGCTCTTCGTCATTGCCATGGTCGTACCCTTGATTGCAGCCTGTGGGAGCCAAGCCGCTCAACAGCCAATCAAGGAAACCGTGGTCGTGAAAGAGACCAGTGCCCCTGTCAAGGAAACCGTCGTGGTTGAGAAGGAAGTCACCAAAGACGCTTCATTCACCACCCCCCACCCAATTTTGGGTGACGTGAAGGTCCGTCAGGCCATTGCGTACTGCACCAATCGCCCCGAGTTGATCAAGTCAGTCTATCCGTTTTTGACTGAAGAACAACAAAAAGGGTTGTTGATGGACACCTTCTTGCCCAAGAACCACTGGGCAGCCACCAGCGACGGTGTCACCGTTTATGACTTCAACCCTGAAAAGGGCAAGGCGTTGTTGAAGGAAGCCGGTTGGGAAGATGGTGCCAACAAGGACGGCGCGCCGTTGTTCTTGAAGTTCACCACCACCAACGCAGCCTTCCGTCAGACATGGGCCACCGTGCTTGAGCAACAACTCAAGGACAATTGTGGTATCACCATTTCACGGACGCATGCACCCGGTTCATGGTGGTTCGGCGATACCACTGGGTTGGCACGCCGTGACTTCGAAATCGGCGCATTCGCCTGGGTCGGTCAAGCCGATCCCGGCGGTGTATCACTCTATGCCTGTAACCAAATCCCATTGCCCAGCAACAACTGGGAAGGGCAAAACAGCATGGGTTGGTGTAACGAGAAGGCGAGCAAGGCCATCGTCGCCGCCAACAACACCCTCGACCGTGCCGAGCGCATCAAGCAATATGCCATCGTCCAACAAGAATTCTCGAAGGACATGGTCAGTTTGCCGTTGTTCAACCGCGTCGAAGCTGCTGCTGCCAACAAGAAGTTGGTAAACTTCAAACCAAACCCCACCGAATACTACACCTACAACATCGAAGACTGGGAATTGCCAGGCAAAGATACCGCCGTACTTGGCTTTACCCAAGAGCCTGCGTCGTTGTACACCTTGGTTGAGAGTGCTGCAGTGGCAACCACCGCTGCCGGTTTGCTCAGCGCCAAGATGGTCACCAGCCTCGACTACGACTATCAGGCCGTTGGTTTCACCAAGTTGCCCAAGTTGGGTGACGGTGCCACCAATACCGATGTCGACGTCAAAGCCGGCGACATGGTATGGAGCACCAAAGGCGAACCAATTGCCTTGGCCAAAGATGTCGAAGTGACCGATGCCACTGGCGCAACCGTCAAGTGGGACGGCACCAGCCCCTTGAAGCTCAAGCAACTCACCGTCAGCTTCGAAACGAAGCCTGGCATGAAGTGGCAAGATGGTTCACCCATCACCAAGGCCGACTACGAGCTCGGCCACAAGACCACCTGTGACAAAGATTCCGGTGCCACCACCTTCACCTTCTGTAATTCAGTGCAAACCTTCACCCAAGAGAGCGATACCAAGCAAACCTTGGTCTTCTTGCCTGGCGTGCAGTGGCCCACGTACTACACCGGTGGATTTGGCCCAGCTCCGTCCAAGCAACCCATCGAGAGCGATGGACCGTACAAGGGTAAGACCTTGGCCGACGTCCCCGCCAAAGATTGGCCGACCTTGCCCGAAGTTGCCGAAAAGCCTTGGAGCAATGGACCATACAAAATCACCGGTTGGGAAAAGGGTCAGAAGATGACCTTTGAAGCCAACGAGAACTACTATGGTACCGCCCCCAAAATCAAGAAGATTGTCATTCAGTTCTATGCGGACACCAATGCCGCCGTGGCTGCCTTGTTGACCGGTGATGTCGACGTCCTCGGTACCGAAACCCTCGGTGCCGGTGCCGAAGTCCAAACCGTGGTTGATGCCGCTGCCAAGGGCAAAGTCCAAGTGGTAACGCTTGCCAGCCCCACCTGGGAACACATGGACTTCAACTTGTTCGTCAAGTAAATCCATCCCTCAACAATCCCATCCAACGAGTATTCCTCGTTGGATGGGATTCATTACCGCCGCGACCCATTCAGCCTTACTATTGTGATTGTAATTGGGAGCCGCTATCGTGGCGACATTTTTAACACGTCGGATTATCCAAATGTTTGTGGTACTGATTGCATCAGCATTAGTATCGTTTGGATTGCTGTATATCGCCCCGGGTGGACCAATGTCTGGCTTGCGTCAAGGCCAAAACAGTGGTCGCAACAAAATATCAAACGATGACATCCTGCGCATCAAAGAGCGTTTTGAACTTGATTTATACCTCCCCTATCGATTTAGCCGCTGGCTGATTGGCTTCCCAAGTGGCCCAATCTCCATTGCAGGGAAATCGTTTTTGGGTAATGCCGTCGTCGGATGTGCCATTCCTGGGCAAGCCCGCTTACGCTACCCCGATGGTCATACCGAAATGATTGAAGATGGCTGTCAAAAGCCAGTCACCTTTGCTGATCTTGTTGATCGGCGTACGAGTCGTGGGATTTTGTTTGGAGACTTTGGGTTATCTCAGGTTATTTTGCGTGATCGTCCGATTGCCACATTGATTGCAAGTCGGTTACCCTATACTCTGCAACTAATGGGGGTATCTTCACTGATTGCACTTTTGATTGGCGTACCACTTGGTGTTTATTCTGCCGTACGTCAATATTCTCGCTTTGATTACACCATGACGACGATTTCATTTATCGGTTCTTCGATACCGACATTTGTGATTGGCATCATTTGTATATTAATTTTTGCAATTGCCGCCAAAGAAGCCGGTCTGCCCTATTTACCCCCTGGCAATGCGATTGCCAATAGCGACTATGTCATCCCTTTTATCGGCAATGTCGTCGCTGAATCCTCACTCGACCGCTTCTTGCATTTTGTGATGCCCTGTAGTGTGTTGGTATTTGTCAATATCGCCGGCTATAGTCGGTTTATTCGCTCGGGCATGCTCGAAGTGTTGCGGCTCGATTATGTACGGACGGCCCGCGCCAAAGGGTTGCAGGAGCGCACCGTGGTGCTCAAGCATGCCTTGCGCAACGCCATGTTGCCGTTTATTACGATTATGGCTGGAGTGCTGGCTGAATTATTCGGGGGCGCCGCCATTACCGAGTCGATTTTTAATTGGCCTGGACTAGGGCGATTATTGGTTGATTCGATTGGGCGCAACGACTATAGTGTGTCAATGGCCCTGACAATGGTCAGTATTTTTCTGTTATTGATAGGGTATTTAATTACCGATATTTTGTATAGTATTCTCGATCCGCGCATTCGTTTGTCATAAAGGGGCGCACCATGACTATACCTACTGCTCGCCCCGCCAGCCAATCAGAATTGATTTGGCGTCGTTTTCGGAAGCATACTGTCGCAATGGTCTGCTTAGGGATTTTGATTACGATCTATGCGGCCTCGATGTTGGCACCATGGATTGCACCCTATCCCCGTGATGCCATTTCCCTCGGCAATGCGTATTCCACACCATTCCATAATGCCGCCGATGGGTCGTATCATTTTTTTGGTACCGATCATTTAGGGCGTGATTTATTTACGCGCTTAATCTATGCGGCTCGGGTATCACTTACCACAGCGTTGACCGTTGTCACTGCCTCGACCATTATTGGCGTCGTCATTGGGCTGGTGGCTGGTTATTTTGGTGGGTGGATCGACAATCTGGTTACACGATTTATTGAATTTATTTCGACATTCCCTACGTTCACGTTGTTGTTGATTGCGAGTGCAATTGTCATCCAAAGTAGCGAAGTAATCCCGATACCAGCGTTTGTTTCGTACGTTATTGGCGCCGTCATGGCGATTAGTGACCGCGAAGCCAATCAAGTCGTCTTGATTATCACCATTTTTATTATTTTGGGTTGGACCGGAGTAGCACGCTTTGTACGAGGCATGGTGTTGTCGATTCGCGAGCAACAATATATCGAATCTGCCCGGGCACTAGGTGCCTCACATTTATACAACATGCTTACACATGTATTGCCCAATGCCTTGCCACCGATTATTATTTCATACACCCTGGGATTAAGTGGCACATTGGTGGCAGAGTCAGGGTTAAGCTTTCTCGGATTTGGTATCCAAGACCCCACCCCCAGCTGGGGTAATATGTTGTCGTTTGCCAATAGCTATATGTTTAGTTATCCGTGGATGCCGCTTGTGCCGGCGTTCCCGATTTTGGTTTGTTCATTGGCCATCAATTACATCGGTGATGGGTTGCGCGATGCCCTCGACCCACGCGTCCAAACCGAAATCCGCCGGGCCACGCGTGATGCGCAACTCGCGGCGATCCGAGAGAGGAGCAAGCCAAAATCATGACAAACACACCATTACTATCGATAAAAAACCTCAAAACCTACTTCTTCACACCCAACGGCGTAGTCCAAGCCGTTGATGACATTAGTTTTGATTTAGCACCCGGTGAAACATTGGGGATTGTGGGCGAAAGCGGCAGTGGCAAAAGTGTCACGTCGCTCTCAATCATGGGGCTGGTGTCTGACCCTGGTGAAATAGTCGAAGGGCAGGTGTTGTTCAATGGTGTCGATTTGCTGCAATTGCCC
>CANFUF010000057.1 GCA_947450095.1 Roseiflexaceae bacterium | reverse complement strand
TTGCTTGCGACCGGAATTTGTTCGATGGCGTACAAGCGTACCGCCAAGGCCGCAATTGACAAAAGCACCACGCCAAGAATTTCGAGAGGTGTGAGTGGGGCGGCGTTTTCACCATTATCATGCCGCGGGACCCAGATGATGGTAATAACGATAATTATCCCGACAGCGGCAATCCCTGCACAGAGTGCTGGCCAATAGGCACCGGCAATTGGCTCTGTGCCCCAACTCGTAATGGCGATGAGCCAATACGTGCTCGCTAACGCTGTTAATCCTACAAAAAATGGTGCTGGCGTGTTTTGGATGATTTGTCTGACAAGGTACGCACTGCCGACACTCCCAAGCAGCGTAATAACCAGAATTCCCCAGGAAAACCCATATTGATACCCATGATAAAAGACCAAAATCGGCGTGAAGGTGGCAATAATACTTAACCAACTCATGACAAATTTGCTCAAGGTGTCATCGCGGTCAAAGCGTTGTAACAGCCAATTTTTCCGTTGTGAATATACGAATCCCATTGCGGTACCTTTTATTACTGATGTGTAGCATTATACCAAACCGCAACAGGAAATTAAGGCGTGTCTGTCTGATTCCGTTGGCGCAAGGTCATATTGGTTGCGAGCATTAACAACACGGTTTCTCCAACATTCCACCAAAAATGGACATCAAGCCGAACTGCAGTGGTAAATCCAGGTAACCGGCAGACAAATGAATTGCGGGTTACATCACTCGTTGCAATCCAGCCATCCCGCCCAAAAAAACCTGGTAAGCCTTGGGCTGATACATCAGGAACCCCGAGGGCTGCCAATTCTTGGAGTGCTTGTATATACCGCCACATCAAATACGTATGCTCGGCGGTATGGGCGATCGTCCAGGCGAGCATCAACCACGCAAATGGATTGCGCAACCCCCCAATCACCAATACAATCATGGTCGCGAGTACAAGCCAATTCCACCCAAAATGCACCCATTCTGCATTGGCTGCTGATATAATCCCACTCGCTTGGAAAAACGGCCAGCGCAAAATATGATATTGTACCCACTGCACTAAATGTTCGACGCCATGGAAGCTTTGAGCTGCAACAAGCATGGTTAAGGTGGCACTCCACCAACCGTGTTTGACATAAATATCAATCACATGCCGGCTAAATGCCGGTAATAGTCCAGCAATCACGCAGGCTGCTTGAATCCACGCTGGGTATTTGTTGATCAGCGCCAAAAAACCGAATAGCCCACCAACAATCACCCCAATAATCACCAACACCCATTCATGACGTAAGTCAAAAATCGTGCGGATGCGCATGGGATAGACTCTACCTTGCGTTGTCACAAGTTGTCGTTGTTGCATCTGAAACAATTGATTAAAATACTCGATGATTATTTCGACAAATGACCCATTCATCGTCTACTCCGTTCGTGTAATCGTGGTAAGCGTATTGCTTGGGATATTGTCAATATGTGATACCGATCCATCGGGCCACGTAATAGTAATTGCATCTGCGTTGGTGGCACTCCCAATCCCAAAATGAATCGTGGCACTTTCACCAGAAAGGTACCCCGAAGCTTCCCGCACGTCACGCATCATGTGTTGCCCACCAGCACTTATCCGTACGGTTGCACCGATGGCTGTGGGGTTGGCAGAATGCGGTTGTACCAAGCGTAATTCGATACTATTCCCGGCGCACCGTTGGTTTTCATAAATCACCGCATGGCCATCCATCGGGTTAACGACCACATCGAGACGGCCATCATGATTGAGATCAACCATAGTCATGGCGCGACCACTGCCACTATCGCTCAATCCCCAATCGGCGCGAGTGAATTTTTGACCGGCGTTATTAACAAACAGCATGTCGGGTTCGGCGATCTGGTTTTTTGGTAAATAACTGAGCAAATCTTTGGCAACCATGCCATTGACGATGTACAAATCTTGCCAGCCATCGTTATCGAGGTCACCAAATTTGCCTGACCAACTCCACCCACTTGCATCAATTTGTAGATTATAGGCTTGATTTTGCCATTGCCCATTTTTCCAGACCTGCAAGGTGTTTTCGGGGTATTGTGGATCATCAGCCGTTAATGGTCGCGAGAGTTTTTTCATGGCGGGGAGCCAATCAGCCATGGTTTTGACATCTTGGTTATATGGCTTCATGTCGGTGGCAAAAATCGCATTTGTTCCCGTATTAAAAACATCGGCCACGTCGAGACTCATAGTGTTTTCAGTAGTTTGGCTAAATGGTTCAATGCTTTGCCAGCCAGTAGGTGTGGCAATCCACGCCATATCACGCCGATTAAAGTCATTTCCTACCAAAATATCGCTGATGCCGTCGTGGTTGATATCAGGGAATGCGATAGCTAATGCGTCGGCATGTTCGTTGAGCCGTTCTGCACGGTACCCATCCCCATTACGATAATAAATGAATACACCACCACCACCCCGTTCATTAAAAATCAATCCTTGATGTTGGAGTTGCTCGGTATCGTAGGTGCCAAATACCACATCGAGTTTGCCATCGCCATTCAGGTCATGCCAGTTCATGGCATAAAACGACGAAAAGACATCGGGCATATCGTGAAATATCAGTGTATCGTTTTTGAATTCACCAATTACTGGCCGGCGAAAGCGTTGGGTTGCCACTACTTCGGGCTTGCCATCGCCATCAGTATCGACAATTGCTAGCGCCCGGACATCTGTTAAATCGGTAGTAATTGGGGTGAAGTGCATCTGGCCATCATTGAGGTAGAGGGTAGCGGTGCCGGCAATATTCCCAAAAATAATATCGTCATTCCCATCACCATTGAGATCACCGACGGCAAGACCACTGCCATTACTGGCATAGACATAGGTGCCGGCGGGGTCGCCAGCGGTGAGGTGCGGGAGTTCATGGCGGATAAATGTTGTCCCGCACGGTGTTGCTTGTGGGGCAAATGGAATTTGGGTTAATGTGGCTGCGACAATCGGCGCAGGTGTGGGGATTGCGATATTTTGCGCACCACTACATGCCATAAGCAGTAGTGATGCGCAAAATACTACCAGAATGAGTTTTTGGTGTGCCATAAACGTTATTTTACTGCACCTGCGGTTAAGCCTGACATGAATTGACGTGATGCCGATACAAATACTGTCAAAATGGGGACGATGGCAATGCTTGAGCCAAGGATTTGCACGCCGATTTCGGTTCCACGTAAAGACCGTAGTGTACTAAGTGCGACTGGTAACGTATAGGTCATTTGGTCTTTGAGGATGAGCAATGGGAATTGGAATTCGTTCCATTTACCCATGAACGTCAAAATAGCCAATGCGCCCAATGCGGGTGCGATGACGGGCAAAATAATGGCCCAAAAAATCCGGAATTCTTTGGCGCCGTCGATACGGGCTGCGTCCATCATTTCATTGGGGATGGCGCTTTCGATGTATTGGCGCATCCAGAAAATCCCGAAGGCATTGGCCATACCTGGCACAATCAAGGGATACCACGTCTCGATCCAGTGTAATGCACGCATCACGATGAATGAGGGGATCAATCCGAGTGCGCCGGGAACCATCAAGGTTGCCAGCAAAAAGGTAAACATACCGTCGCGTCCAGGGAAGCGGAACTTGGCAAACCCATACCCTGCCAACGAACAAAAGAAGAGCACTGCCACAGTGTGCACTGACGCAATCGCAACGCTATTATAGACTGACGTCCAAAAATAGGGCAAACTGCCTTGCTCGAGGAGTTGGTTATAGTTTTGCATCAAGGCACTACCAAACCAAATCGGTGGCGGGATGCGCAAAATGTCAACGGTGCGGTACGTCGCCGTTACCAACATGTAATAAAACGGGAACGCTGATGCCAAGGCAAATATGGTAAGGAATACATAAAGAAAACCCATTACCACAGGGCCGGCAAAACGATCACGTCCACGCCGGTTACGAGTCATTGTTGTTGTCGCCATTGTTTTAATCCTCTGTCAAATTCCGACCGTTGGCTCGGTTATAGAGATACGAGAACGTGACGATCATAAAGAACAAGATAAACGACATCGCTGACGCATACCCAAACCCGCTCTTGGAACCCGTGTTGTATTTGAAGGCTGACCAGTAGAGCTGCATCATGGCAGTAAGGCCTGCATGATCGGTGCCACCAGGCGCCGATGATTGCGTGCCGCCTGCAAGCATGACGGGAATGTCAAAGTTCTGCATGGCACCAATAATCGATGTGACTACTTGGAACAAAATCACTGGCCGCATCAACGGCATGGTAATCTTCCAAAACACATCGTTGGTGTCTGCGCCATCGACGCGAGCTGCTTCGTACAATTCTGGATTGATCGACTGCAACCCCGCCAAGAAGATAATCATCGAATACCCAGTCCATTGCCAGACCGTGACCAACACAATTGAGGGTTTTAGCCAGAGCGCTGAACCAAGCCAGTCGATTTTGTCAATCCCAAAAAACGACAGGAAGAAATTGAACATCCCGTATTGCAAACCAAACAACGACGAAAACAGAATACCAACTGCTACCGCCGATGCCACAAATGGCATGAAGTACGCGGCACGGAAGAAGTCTTTGAAGCGAATATAGCCACTATTGATGATAAATGCCAAAATTAAGGCAATTAGCAACTGTGGTATCGTCGCACCAACAAACAACCATACGGTATTGTAAATCGCTTGCCACCACACATCGTCAACGGTAAATAATTTGATGTAGTTAAGAAACCCTACCCACTTCATGGGCGAAATACCATCCCATTGATGGAATGACAACCAGACACCATAGACTAACGGGAACAATCCAAATATAGAGTAAAGGAAAAAGAACGGGGCGACAAATACATATGCCCAAACATTACGTTTGGCTTCTTTGCGCCTGGTACGCCGATCTTGTGCCTTTTGCTCGGCAACAGTAAAGGTCGTTGTAGCCATGTGCACCTCATTTAGTTTAGGGTTAGGGGAGATTTTTTATGGGACGGGAGAGGCTCTTGCGAGCCCCTCCCATAAACAACCGTGGAATTACGGGGTTGAGCCTTCGATGGCCTTGAGGGCTGCAGCTTCGGCATCCTTCATGGCTTGGACTGGGTCTTTGCCTTCCTTCATTACCTTGGCCATTTCGGCGTTGACAATGTCGTCGGCTTGGAGGTCGTATGGGCTGCGTGAGATTGATGCGACGTTGTCGGCAATGTCGCCCCACACGCGGAAGGTGCGCTGACCACCAAAGAAATCTTGTGGTGCATCATACAACGGATCAGCCCAGGCTGGCTTGTATGCTGGGAAGACACCAGTTGGTTTGAACATTGCGTTCTGGCCTTCGGCGCTACAGCATGCCCATGTCAAGAAGTCCCAAGCCATTTCGGTGTTCTTGCATTGTTCGGGGATAGCACAGAATGAACCGCCCCAGTTGTAGCTGGCTTCTGGAGCCGGTACCACGCGCCACTTACCAATGGTTTGTGGTTGATCCTTGGTCAAACCACCTTGCATCCAGCAGGCGATAACCATGCCAGCGAAGGCATCGTTCTTGACGCCAGCTGCCCAGTCAGCGCCCCACCAAGCGATGTTGGCGTCGAGGCCCTGTTTGCGGTAGTCGGCAGCCAATTGGGCTGGGCGGGTGGCTTTTTCTTCGATCATGAGCTTCATGCCTTCGAAGTAGCCTTCGCCGCCTTGGCGCAATGCACCACCATAGATGTCGGTGGCTGCGTCAGCAACCATCTTGACTTTGCCGCCGCTCTTTTCTTTGACTTGTTGTGACAATGCAAAGAAATCTTCCCACTTCTTGCCCTTGGTGTGCGAAATCAATGCTTCGATTTCTTCGGGCTTGCTGGGAAGACCCAACTTCTCCATGATGTCGGTGCGGTACCATACGCCCGCAGGACCGATGTCCCATGGCATGGCGACCAAGCGACCGTCAGTGGTCGAACCCTGCGTCCACTTATACTTCACCATGTCTTTTTCGTATTTGCCACCATCGAACGGAGCTGACTTGAGGTCAGCCAAGCCACCCTTGGCAGTGAAACCACCAATGCGGCCGATTTCGAGTGACGCAATGTCGGGAGCGCCGGTGCCTGAAGCGAATGAGGTGAGCAACTTGTCGTGTGAGTCAGCAAACGGAGTGTTGACAAACTTGACAGTGGCGCCACGGTTCAACTTGTTGTACGCGTCGGCCCAAATTTGACCGTTGCCATCCCACCACCAGAAGGTGAGTTCAACATTGGCCTTCTTGCCTTCTTCTGGAGCCTTGGTGGCTTCAGCGCCTGCTGCGGCGTCATCGCTCTTCTTTGCTCCACATGCTGCGAGCACACCAGCTACGCTTGCTGCGCCGAGACCGGCAGCGGCAAAACGTAAAAACCGGCGACGTGAGAGAGCCTTGTCGTTAGTTGCCATGGATTCAATCCTCCTACATTGGAAGAAACAACGCTACCGCGTTGCCGGTACGGTCGACCCCATACCTACTATTCATCTGTCACTTACTGTGGCGTGCCAAATAAATTGCTCAAAAAATCGCCATGAATGGTGCTTTTCAAAAACAAAGTAATTGGTAACGCAAATAAGTGATAACAGGATTATACGCTATTTTTTTTATTTGTCAAAACATTGTTTATATTCGATTCTTGTACTATTCATCACGAGTGTAATTGTGTTGTGATTTCCCATTGTTTTTTAAAACAAAAACCTGTCTTACAGGTTATTCATATGCATAGTATGATGTTTCATATTATTGTTTTGTAATTAAAAACGCAACATGAATTAACTGAAATAGGATGAATTTTCGGCAAAAAATTCTACAATACGATTATTGTGCTGAATCAATTTGCATGAGTATGGCGTCGAGTGGTGTGTGATTAACAAGGGCATTACGTACGATTGACAATACTTTTTGTTGGGTCGTATAGCGTTGTGGGTTTATCGGTTGGTCGTGCATGGTTGTGGCAGCAGTGGTCCACAATTGGCCAATATGTTGCCCACCGCTAAATGGTTCGGTGCGGAGAAATCGTCCGTCACTATAGGTACTCGTCAACGCGGGAATCGTCGCATTGGCGTCGCTCAGACTCAATTGGAGCTCTGCCTCATGTGCCAAGGCAAGGGCAAATTGCCAGGCAGTTTCGACTTGGTTGCTCTGTTCGGGGATGGCTATTGCGAGCCCAGGTCCGGGAATCCACCCGCCGGGCGGTGGTACGAGCCGCCATGGGAATTCGTCGGTGCGGACCGTTCGTGCTAATGCCGCTTGCAACCAACTGCCCCCCACGACCATGGCGATTTGGTCACGTTGCAAGCGATCAAACCATTTGCCACTGGCGCGTGGCGCATCGGCCGTATATCCATGCTGTTGGAAGGCAATCGTAGTGGCGATACTTTCACGATACAGTTCGCGTAATGGTATATCTGTGGTGTTGTGGGTATGCAATTGATATTGCATGGGGATAAATATATCGTCAATGACATCGGCCACAATCGCAATATCTGGGGTATTGGCATAGATGGCATCACAAAAAGCCAAAAACGTATCCCAGCTTGCGCCAACAGTCGTCGCGACATTGTCTGGGCGACTGACCTGGCTGGCATGATGGAGCAAATCACTGCGGTACCACAACCCATAGGGATTGACCGTGAGTGGTAACGCAAATAATTGCGTACTCGGGTCGCGACATTGCTCGATACTGACGGGTGCCATGTCGTTTTGAAATTGGGCAAATTGCGGCAACAGCCGAAAAACCCCAGGGCGTTGCAGTGCACCGAGCGTCGCGCTATCTGCGACAAGTACATCAGGCATCGCTTCGTGACCTGCCAGTGCTGCGCCAACGCGTGATTGGATCTCGCTGGGGGCAATCGCAATCCGATTGAGTGCAATGCGTGGGTTTAGGCGACGCCAGTGTGCAAGGGGGGCATCGAGGCAGTTTTGCTGCGTCCACACCACAAACGGTCGTTGCAACCCGAGTGCCGGCGCCTGATTTAGTAATTGAGACATACTACAGGCGGCAAGTAGGCTACTGATGCTACTTGTGGCCAGTGTTTGTAAAAAAGTTCGACGTGTTATTGGCATCGCTGTTCGATAACTTCACAAATGTAATGAATGATTTGCATGTGTGCTTCTTGGATACGGCCAGAATCATTGGATGGCACGATGATTTGGTAATCTGCGCGCCCCGTCGCGGTGCCGCCACCTTTGCCAAGCATAGCGATGGTGGTGATTCCTTTGGTTCGAGCAGTATCGAGTGCTGCTAAAATGCTGGCTGAATTGCCGCTGGTACTTAGGACAAACAACAAATCTCCCGCACGTCCGAGGGCTTCGAGTTGGCGGGCAAAGACGGCATCGTAGCCGAAGTCATTGGCGATACAGGTAATAACCAATGCGTCGATACTGAGTGACTGAGCGGGTAATGCGCGGCGATTGCCGCGGTAGCGCCCACTGAGTTCTTCGGCGAAATGACCGGCATCAGCCGCACTGCCACCATTGCCACAGGTGAACAAGGTATGCCCGGCGAGGACGTTTTGGGCAATTACATCCGCAATTTGTTCTACCGCATCGGCTTGGGCCTGCATGGCTGCGATAATTGCAGTGCTATCAGCAAGTTGGTGACGATACGACGGGGTCATGCCTGTTCCTCATTGACCAGTTTCATTACTTTGTAGTGCTCAGCATATGCCATATTGGCACTGGCTCCTTCTTCGGCAGCCCATTTGCGGATAAAATCGCCATCACCGACGGTGACTTGGCTGACATGGTGGCGCAAAGCGGCGATTTTGGTTTCGAGATCGGCACTAATATCAACCCAGGTGTCGGGTTTGGGGTGGCCGTTGATCCACACTTGATGCACTTTGTGTGGTGGTAAGTCTTCGTCGAGTAATTCACGGAAAATCGGCAGTGTTTCTGCCGAAGGAAAAACGGCTTCAAGGGCTGCAGTGGCCGCCGCCCGATGATCGGGGTGATTGATATAGCCGTTGCCATAAAACCACGAGGTGGGATCGCCACAGACGACGATGGTTGGTTTGAAACGTCGGATTAGGCGGGTCAAATCACGGCGTAATTGTAAGGTTGGTTGTAATTCACCATCGGTATACCCCATAAAGACAATATCTTTGACGCCGGCAGTATCACAGGCGCCGCGTTGTTCGCGTTGACGCATCGCGATGAGGTCTACTTTGCGCATGGTCGGGTCATTGCTGCCGGCACTGCCATCGGTGATGAATACATAACAAATATGCGCACCTTCACGGGCCCATTTGGCCATGGTTCCACCAACCATAAACTCGGGGTCATCAGGATGTGCAAAAATCACCATGACTCGCTGTGTCGCCATATCCATAAATAGTTGCTCCGATAAAATAATATATATGCCTGTAGTATAACGTGATTTTGGAGTGCGGTGGATTATTGCAACCAATCTGGTGGTGATAACGTCTGTGCAGTGTTCGGTTTTTATGAAAAGGATACCGTGTCATGACAGTGAAACGCCCTGCTCCTCTGCCTGTTATTATTTTGGCTGCGGTATTTAGCGTGATTTATTTGGCCAATCCAACAGGTGGTTTCTTTGAGTTTATTCCTGATAATATTCCGATCATTGGTAATCTTGACGAAGCTGGGGTTACGTTGTTGTTGATGTGGGCTGTCGACGAATTTCGTAAGCGCAAAATGACCGTTAGTCCCGATCCTCGCGATGTGACACCACCGCGGGCCTAATCAACAAATGCACACATACATCCCCCTGCTCTTGCAATAAAATAGAGCAGGGGGATGTATGTTGCCTATTCATTTCATTAATGCACCTATGATAGAATATACGCCTAGGCGCAGAATTGTTGGAATCATGTATGACGCCAAAAAGCGCCCCACAAATTGCTGATGTACTATATGGCAATTTTGTGGGTGTGGTATGGTTTTTTTCATAAAATTGGGTCGGCAATTTAATCCGAGTGTTAAGTGGGGGATTGGGGTAGAGTGCGTGATTCGTGCATTTGTAAACAATGGGGATGAGCATATGATGATTACAAAAAAACCACTTCCCAAGATTGCCTGTATCGTGATTGCCGTGGCGTGTCTGGCTTATGAATTTTCGCCGTTTACGTGGTTGGACAATGTCGCATTGCCGTTGCCGTTTGGGTTTGTTGATGACGGTATTGCAGTGGTTGCCTTAGTTTGGTCGATTCGTGAATATCGCCGGCATGGCATCAAGGTGCGGGCCCTTCCTGCTCCAGATGTAGTGCACGATGTGACGCCAATCCAAAAATGATGAAACAACTATTTGGTTGGGTCGCCGTACTCCTGCTGATGAGTGGCTGTCAGCGCCTCGTATCAGCACCAGCCCGCGAATACCATTCACCTACCGTGACGCCACCACCGTTGCGACTGCAGTTGGTGCGCTCCCAAATCCCTAAGCCGGGTTTGATTTTTGCGTTACCTGATGGGAGCGCTGCCGTCATTGAACAACGTGGCCAGATCATCGTACTTGCCGATGGGCGCGTGTGGCTCGATATGCAGGCATTGGTTGACCAAAACAGCCCTGAACGGGGATTGCTCGGTGCCGCAATTAGCCCCGATAAGACGGCAGTATTTGTGAGTTATACCCGAGTGAGTGATTATGCCACGGTCGTGAGTCGTGTCCCGTTACGCGCTGGAACACCTGATTTAAATGACATAACGTTCGTGATTGCCATCCCACAACCCTTTGCAAATCACAACGGTGGGCATATTGTGTTTGGTCCAGATGGGTTGCTGTATATCGGCACTGGAGATGGAGGGTCTGGGAATGATCCGCTGCATAATGCACAAAATCCCCAATCACTACTTGGCAAAATAGTGCGAATAGATGTCCGAGATTCTCGTGTTGCCTACACAATCCCTACCGGGCAACCAGTGCACCAAGATTGGTTACCTGAGCTCTGGGCCATTGGTTTGCGTAATCCGTGGCGATTTGGCTTTGATGGGCAGTCGCAGATGTTTATCGCCGATGTAGGGCAATCACGTACTGAAGAACTAAATGTGCTTGCGACAACACAACTCGGTGGGGCTAATTTTGGCTGGAGTATCCGCGAAGGCAATGACTGTTTGGTGGGTGATAATTGTGCACTATTGGGCATGACTGGACCGGTGATGACCTACCCGCACAGTGATGGGCGGTGCTCAATTACTGGTGGGTTGTATGTGACAAATCCGGCGTTACCGTCACTCGATGGCGTACTGATTTATGCAGATTTTTGTGCCGGGACAATTTACCGCTATGATCGCATGCAAGGGCAAACCACGGTGCTTGATACCGCCATCCACATTTCGTCATTTGGGAGTGATGGAGCAGGTCGGGTATATGTTGCCGACTATGATGGTGGGCAAGTATACGAATTAGTCGAAGATTCGTAAATACGCATGTGCTAGGTTTGACGCAAAAACGCGCTCGCATGGATAGTAATAATCCGTGCGAGCGCGTTTTGGGTTATTAGACTGCCACAAACGGTGCAGTAAGTGGGGTAACGGCAGTAAGCGGGAGCAATACGGTGGCCAACACCTCGTCGAGGGTATCGACTGGAATGATGGTCATTTGGGCGCGGATATCGGCGGGAAGTTCATCGGCATCGATGAGATTACGCCGTGATAGGACGATAGTGCGAATGCCAGTGCGAAATGCGCCGAGGAGTTTTTCGCGGATGCCACCAACAGGCAAAACCCGACCACGCAGGGTGATTTCGCCGGTCATGGCGATATCATCACGGACCAACCGTCCGGTTGCTGCCGAGGCCAAGGCCGATGCGAGGGTAATCCCCGCGGAGGGACCATCTTTGGGGACGGCGCCACCGGGGACGTGGATGTGAATAGCATGGCTGTCGAAGAAGTTTTCGGGGATGCCCAGAGCTTGACTGCGGCTTTTGATGCAGGTCAAGGCTGTTTCAGCACTTTCGCGCATTACATCACCCAATTGTCCGGTTATCCGGAGCTCTTTGCCGCCATTCATAATATTGGCTTCGACATAGATGATATCGCCGCCGACAGCAGTCCATACCAAGCCAGTTGCGATGCCAGGTTGGGCGATTTTTTCGCGGTCTTCATTGAAAAATCGTGGTTGCCCAAGGGCATTGATGAGCCACGCGGTGTCGATGACGATCGGTGTTACGGTATCGGGGTGTTCTTCGAGTGTGCGGGCCACTTTGCGGAGCACATTGCCGATTTGGCGTTCGAGGCCACGCACCCCTGATTCGCGAGTGTAGCTGCGTACCAGCATCTGCAAAGCTTCGGTGGTAATGGTGACATCACTGGCTTGCAGGGCGTTGGTATGGAGTTGTTTGTGAATCAAATGTTGATTGGCGATGGCGATTTTTTCATCTTCGACATAGCTACTCAACTCGATGATTTCGAGGCGGTCACGCAGGGCCATCGGGATGGTGTCAGCGGTATTGGCAGTCGCAATAAAAAAGACATTACTCAAGTCAAACGGCACATTGAGGTAGTGGTCGGTAAAGGTGTTGTTTTGTTCTGGGTCGAGCACTTCGAGCAAGGCCGAGGCCGGGTCGCCACGGTAATCGTTGCCCAACTTGTCGATTTCGTCGAGAAGCATGACGGGGTCAGAGGATCCGGCACGGCGCAATTCTTGGATGATGCGGCCTGGGGCTGATCCGATGTAGGTACGCCGGAAGCCACGCAGCTCAGCTTCGTCACGGACGCCACCAAGACTCATCCGCACAAAACTACGGCCGAGGGCTTTGGCAATCGATTGGCCAAGGCTGGTTTTGCCGACCCCTGGCGGACCTATCAACGCCAAGATTGGTTCACGACTGCGCTCACCTTCACCGGTAGGCTGGGTACTACGGCGCCGGCGTACGGCTAAATATTCGAGGATACGGTCTTTGACTTTGGTGAGGCCGTAGTGATCGGCATCGAGCACTGCGCGGGTGTGAGCAACGTCGATGCTACTCCCGCTGAGTTTATGCCATGGTAAATCTGCTACCCATTCGAGGTAGGTGCGGATGATTTGGTGTTCGGGTGATGAATTGCCGATGCGTTGTAAGCGCAACAACTCCCGGTCGGCTTCTTTGCGGGCAGCCTCGGTTAAATTGGCTTCGCTCAAGCGCGTTCGGAGTGCTTCGATATCATCGAGCTCTTCGGTATCTTCGCCGAGCTCTTTTTGGATGGCGCGTAATTGCTGGCGCAAGTAGAATTCGCGTTGTTGTTTGGCGGTACCATCTTCGACTTCTTGGCGAATGCGTTGTTGGACTTGGAGCAGGTTGAGGAGCTTGCGGTAGGCATCGCGCACAAACAGTAATCGCTCGCCGACATCGATGGTGGTGAGGAGCGTAATGCGCTCTTCGAGCGTGTATTCTTGGGAGTATCCGGTGTTGTCTGCGAGCTGGCGGGGATCTTCGATATTGCGTACGAAGTTGCGGATTTCTTGGGGGATTTCCGAGCGCAATTCGAGGACGGCATCGATGGCCGCATGTACTTCCATTTTGAGTTGGGTAAATTCCGGAGTGACCTCGAATGGTTCTTCGATATCGACATAACGAGCAATGGCAACATCACCAAAGACCTCGACTTCGTGGATCTCGGCGCGGCTCAGGCCACGCACGACGATACCGTTGTTGCCACTAGGCCCAGGTAAGCGCCCGATTTGTTCAATGCGGGCGATAGTGCCAATCGAGACTAATTCGGTTTGGTCACCGTCATTGTTGGTTGTTCGGATGGCCAAGATAACCCGACGGTCGTATTGTTTGCTCGCTTCGGCAGCGGCCACAAATTCGTCATTGAGCGGAATACTTATCACCGTAAAGGGCAATACTACCGTTGCATTGAGACTAATCAATGGTAATGTATACGGAAGCACTTCGTGGATTGGCACTGGTGCGGGCGTTTTTTGGGAATCTACAGGGGGGATGAATGTTAAATCATCACTCATATGTATATGCTCTTTCTGTAGTGTGTTAAAAACCGGACGTGGTACCGTATCTGCACTACATTGGGTATTATCCAAACACTCTTTGCTGGTGTCAATGAAAATTCACGAAATCTAATGCAAGTCTAATAGGAATAGAAATTTTAATCTTGAATTAGGGATGCTCATATAGTGTTCCGTCGGTATAATGACTTTAATTGTATGAAAGGATCAGCATGATGCGTACACGAGCTCGTTTATGGTGGGGGTTACTGGTGTTGGTTGGATTGTTTGCCGTCCCAATTGTGCGGACTGCGCGAGCTGACGGTGGTGATGCAACCTTACCGCGTGGGGGAGTGGTTAATCATCCGATTACCGTGATGATTGATAATCATGTTGATGCAGTTCCGCAAAGTGGTTTTAATAATGCAGCAGTTGTTTTTGAAGCACTTGCTGAGGGTGGAATTACCCGTTTTATGATGGTCTTTAATGGTGATACATTTACCCCAAATGCCATTGGTCCGGTGCGCAGTACGCGACTCTATTTTGGGCAACTTGCAATGGGATTTAAAGCAGTCCATGTGCATGCTGGTGGTTCACCACAAGGTCTGGCCTTGATGGCAAATAGCACACAAACAATAGATATCGATGCGCTCCGACGTGGTAATGGTGGTCCTTTTTATCGTACATTGACCAATGTGGCGCCGCATAATTTGTTTACGAGTGCCAATGGCTTGAATACCCGGATTACCCAAAAAGGCATTGGTGCAATCCAACCGGCAATTGTCGATGCCAATGGCGTGGCACAGTCCGTGGCAGACCCCGATGTTGGCTATCTATACCGTGACGATAGTGATGTGGCTACACGCCCTACTGGTCAACACATTAGTTATTATTTTTTGAATCGGTATACGGGTGCAACGTGGGTCTATGATCCAACCACTAATAGTTATGGCCGTACAGTAAATGGCAAAATTGCCCGTGATGCGAATACCAAAAATCAAATTACGGTCAAAAATGTGATTGTCATGGAAGTTCCAAGTCAACAAATTATGGGTGACCCCAAAGGGCGGATGGATGTCGAAGTGATTGGTAAAGGGCCAGCGGTAATTTATCAAGATGGCATGGTATTTGACGTGGAATGGCGCAAAGAAAACGCTGAAGCGCCATTACGGTTTTATTATCTTGACGGTGTTACCGAAGTAAGCATGGTGCGCGGGCAAATGTGGATTACCGTGTTGCCAACGCTTACCCATGTTCACGTATTTTAACCCAGTTGCTGGTTCCTGATAATAAATCCCACCCTCATGCGAATACATGAGGGTGGGTGGTAAAGAACGATTATTTAAAGAACGACTATTTTTTAATGGTAATCGGGAGTTGCCACGTCCCATTATCACTGCCGCTAATAATCATACGTGCACCATCACTTGGCCGGAAGAATCCTGCCACGATCGTGTAATCCCCTGCAGGTAGTGCTGGAATCGGCAAATCAGTATTGATAACAATCAATTCACCTGGACGCCACTGAGCGATGGGATAATCTGCACGTGGTTGGTTGGCACGTTCACTGATTTTGTTGCCGTGCGCATCAAATAAATGTACAAATAACCACCAATTTGGTTCGCTTACTGATGCATCAACACGTAAATACAGATTCATATTGAGCGTGTTGCCTAGTAATGAAAATTGTGTGTGTGATTGGAGTGGTGATATCCGATTACGCATGTCGCCGCTGCCAATCCGCATTCCCAAAATCTGTATACCATCACTTGTGGTAGCTATTTGTCCGGCAGTTGCGAGTTGTGTTATTGGATTTTGGGTGTAAATGTCAAACGCTTCGCCATTGCCGCCCTTATCACTTTCGGGTATCGCCTGCAATAATTGCAAGGTGTTTGGGACTGGTAATGGTGCAAAATGGGTGCGATTGATGGCTAATTGTTGCATTCCTGCTGTTTGCCAAAGCGCAATATCGTTTGGGTTATTGATGATTGCATCACAACTCGGGGTATTGGCAACGGTAATTGGTTCGTAGGTACAGATGTGGATTGCACCACGGGGTTGTTTTGCCGTAATGCTATCAAGGGTGAGTAAATTATATGGTCGTTGCATGAATTGATAATGGGTGATACTGGCAAGCAATGGTTGGCTCAATAAGACGCCGACCACGAGGATAATTCGGAGTGGTAATGGCTGAATCCAACGGCGGAGATTTGCAACACTCCAATAGGTACCATGGGCAATATAAAATGCCCCATAAATCACCATTGGCATGAGATTACGCATATAGTGGCGTTCACGTGACAAGAAAAAAAGCAATTGCACTAGTAAAAAAACAACCATACCGATGTCGATGAGCCGTTTTTGCCGGAGTACGACCACTATGCCGATGAGTGCGGCGATGCTTCCGGTCAAAAGCCAGCCTTCTTTTTGGAAGAACCAGAAATAATAGCTCCAATCCCATGGTTTGAAATTGGTATCAGGACGACTGTAATGTGAAATCTGTGAGTCGAGATTCGCACGGATTTCATTGATTGACCAAAAAATACCAGGGGTGGTAATAAAAAAACCAATTATAGTACCAGCGACGATAATTGCTCCATTTTGGATGAGTTGGCGCCAGGCCCGTTGCGTGATGAGCGGCCACTGCATAAGTGCGGGGATAATCATTGCCGCCGCAAGGTTATATTTGGTGCCAGTAGCGAGTCCACAGATAAGTGACACAATCCAGAGTTGTCGGGTTGTAGGGGTCAGCGAATATTGCCAACAACTCCCCATAATGAGAAAGGTAAACAGCCCCACCATGATGTCGGGGGTAATGATGCTACTTTGCTCTTGGTGAAATGGAAGTAGGGCTAACCACCCTGCGGCAACTAAGGCAGCCCATCCGAGTTGATATTGGCGTGCATGCCAATACGCTGCGCCGATACTAGCTAATCCTACGATAATCATGGTAATTCGACCATGGATAAATGGTGTACTCGCCATGGTCATTCGATCGGTGGCATGGCTCAATACGGCGGGGTCGATAGGGACAAATAATTGTCCCAACCAGACCCCAACAAAGGTGACATAGACAGACAAATGTGGCCGGTCAAAATTATTGGGAATCCACGAATGAAAACGAAACATATCAAATAACATATTGATGACATATGGTTCATCAGGTTGCGGTGTATACGGCAATGCAAAATAAACCATCGGCCAGCGCAAAATGGTTGCACAGATAATGATGATTCCGAGAGTGATATGGTGAACATACCGTTGCCATATGCGCTGAATTGCATGTATCATGGAGCAGACTCTATCTGATGTAATGAATGTTACGCTTATTATAGTAAACATCTGTGATGAATGACAGCGGTTTGCGTTAAAAGCGTACGACCGAGGAGGATGCAATGCGTTTAGGTGGCCCACTATTTGGGAAATATGATTCCCCCGAAGCATGGTTAGCCGAATTAGCCCAATTAGGCTACCGGGCTGCCTATTGTCCGATTGATGAAAAAGCAAGTGCTGCCACAGTGACACGTTTTCGCCAGGCTGCTGAGGCGGCAGATGTCGTTATTGCCGAGGTCGGAGCTTGGAGCAATCCACTGGCTACCGACGATACGACGCGGCGGGCCGCAATGACGTTTTGTCAAGAACGATTGGCACTTGCTGATGCCATCGGTGCCCGTTGTTGTGTCAATATTGCCGGTTCACGTGGCAGTGAATGGGATGGACCCGATGCATCCAACTACGCCGCTGATACGTTTGCGCTTATCGTAGATAGCGTACGTGCGATTATTGATGCCGTTAAGCCAACCCAAAGTTTTTATACCCTCGAAACAATGCCATGGATGTACCCTGATTCCCCTGAAGTCTATGTCCAACTTATCAAGGCCATTGATCGTCCGCAATTTGCCGTCCATTTTGACCCAATTAATATGATGAACAGTGTGCCACGTTTTTATCAACATCGGGAATTTGTACAGCACTGCGTTGATTTGTTAGGGCCAATGATTAAAAGCTGCCACATCAAAGACATGCTGATTGACCGTCCCTTTGTGGTGGCCCTACGTGAAACAGCCCCAGGGCTTGGTATGCTTGATTATGTGGCCATTTTGCGCATTCTGGCGACTCTTGACGTCGACACTCCATTGATGCTCGAACACCTTGCTGAAGCACATGAATACACGGCAGCTGCCCAGTATGTGCGGGGGGCAGCGCAGACCGCAGGATTAACGTGGCGTTAGCGTTGGTTAGGGAGCGACAATGGTAATTGGGATGGTATAGGTGCCGTTGTTGCTCCCTGCTAACGAAATTCGTTGATTAGTTTCGGCCACATAAAACCCACAAACAAGCTGGTATTGTCCAGGTGTTAATGTGTTGGTTGGTAAGTCAGCATTAGCGACAATAATTTCACCGGCGTGCCACTGGCTCATCGGGTAATACGCAAGTGGTGGTGTATTACGTTCGCTAATTTTGGTGCCATTTGCATCAAACAATTGTACAAATAGCAACGCTGATGTTTGGGTGGGTGGTGTTTGCACATGGAAATAAATATTGAGTAACAATGCTGGACCACGAGCGGTGATTCGTGACTGTGTATCGAGTGGACTAAATACGTTGCGCATTTTCCCCGTGCCGATGCGTACCCCGATAATATCGACACCATCTGCTCCCCGTAGCGGGCGTCCAATGGTACGGAGCGTTGCATCGACGTCATTGGTATAGATATCGTATGCCCAACCGCTTCCCCCTTCGCGATCGCCGTTGATATGGCGGTTGGCACGGACGTTTTTGATGACGGTGTTCGGCCATAATTTACGATTAATAATCAGTGTTTGTACACCACCAGATTGCCAATATGCGATGTCTTGATCCAAGCTGAGATTGGCGGGTATCACCCAGGGTGTATCAGCCAAAATAGTCGGTTCAATTGCGCCAATGGTAGGAGTGTTTTTTGGTAGTTGGGTAATAAGTTCATTGATTTGGAGTGGGGTATAGGTGCGGGTATAGTAGGTGCGTAAATTACTCCCGGCAATGAGTGTGGGGGTGATAATAATGAGGGAAATGCCAACTCCCAATAACTGTTTGGGCAGCAAAGAGATTTGTGGTATATAAGTCGCTAATTGGGCAATACCATATATAGCGAGCATAATCACAATTGGTTGATAAAACAAAAAATTGCGTGGGTAATGAATTCCTTGGGCAAAGAAAAAACAAAATTGTACGCTCGTAAATAGTATTGCTGCTTGGAAATGATAAGGCATCCGCCGGATGAATACGAGAGTGCTCAATGCGGCGCACACCGCAATGTATGGAGATATAAGTATGCGAATAAACCAATCAGCATATAACTCAAAAGGGAAGCGACCGGCGTATTTCCCTTCAATAGTATTCTTGTTTTGATAATATGAAAGAATCCGGATAAAGCCTTCAAAAAATTCGCGCCCGTGGACCAAAAGACTCGGAGTCGTGAATACAAACCCCATGATAGTGCAGAGGAACATTCGAATTATTATGCGCCAATTGAAAGGGGCATATGGGCGATGCCAAAGCATCCATGCTAGTGGAATGATCAGTCCAATGAAATTGTATTTGGCACCTGCGGTAATCCCCGCAACAAGTGCTAGCAGCATCGCAGTGCGTTGTGAGGGCGTTTTTTCATAAATACTCGCCCCCATAAAAAATACCACCACCCCCAGACATGCCATGATGTCTGGAGCGAGTAATCCACTAAATTCCATGTGATAGGTAACAAAAATGAGTGTGATTCCTGCAATTATTGCATAGGGGAGTGCCAGAATTTGGCTACCCCATATATACAGTACAACGCAACAGCAGGCACCAATTATCGCAGATACGCTACGTGTTGCAATAAAAGGAGTGATAACCGAAGATATGCGATCGGTATCAATCGGTAAGGTATGCACATCAAACCCGTGCCACCATGCATCTAAGGCTACTGCTACGGCATAAATATTATAACTAAGGTGGGGACGTAAAAAATTCGTGAATAATAAATTGTCTTCACGAAAACCACGAAATACGAGATCGATGACAAATGATTCATCGGGGTAGGGAATGTAAGGTAACCCGAATGTGATTGCGGGTATGCGTTGCCACAACGCAACGGCGAAAACAAGTATCCCTATGACGCTGTTTATCCACCAGGGTAATACCACAGACCTGCGCATAGAAATGTTTCTAGAAATTAATTAACTGCAATTATTATATTATTATTTTTGATTTTAAATGTAAAAATTATATAAATATTGTAAACAGCACAATACCTACGCCAATTGAACGTGGCATAAAAATGGCTTTTCCTGTATAGTTTTGGTATCTCACTATCAAAAAATAAGGAAAAGCCATGGATATATTCGCACTGTTTCGCTCCTTTTGTCAAGTCCACTCCGCCACCATGCTCCGGCAG
>CANFUF010000056.1 GCA_947450095.1 Roseiflexaceae bacterium | reverse complement strand
TTTCCATTTTCCATTTTCCATTTTCCATTTTCCATTTTCCATTTTCCATTTTCCATTTTCCATTTTCCATTTTCCATTTTCCATTTTCCATTTTCCATTTTCCATTCTATATCGCATATAATTCATAGATACGATATTGTATTTGTGGGCAAGGGGGCGTGATGCGGGTACTTTTGATTGGGTCTGGTGGACGTGAACATGCATTGACCAAGGCATTTTTGGCGTCGCCACGCCTCACCACCCTCACGGTAGCCCCAGGAAATCCTGGGATTGCCCACGACGCTCCCACGGCACCATTGACCTCACTCGCTGAAGTGCAGGCTTGGCTTGCGACCCATCCGACGGATTTGGTGGTGATTGGCCCCGAAGCGCCCCTGGCTGCCGGTTGGTCTGATGCCATCCGCGCCTTGGGGATTCCCGTATTTGGCGCATCACAATCTGCGGCCCGCCTCGAAAGTAGCAAAGGCTTCGCCAAACAAGTGATGCAGCGGGTCGCAGTGCCCACTGCCGCGTTTCGCGTATTTCATGACACCGCCGAGGCGAGTGCCTTTGTGCGCCAAAGTGGTCAAGCCTGGGTGGTCAAAGCTGATGGGCTCGCGGCGGGCAAAGGGGTCATCGTGGCGGAGAGCATGTCCGAGACCCTCGACGCCATCGCCCAACTCGCGGCACTCCCTGCCGGCGAGCGGATTTTGCTCGAAGAACGCTTGTACGGCCCCGAAGTTTCGTTGATTGCCTTGAGTGATGGCCAAACAGTGTTGGCGTTACCATCGGCCCGTGATCATAAACGGATTTTTGATGGTGACGAAGGCCCCAATACGGGTGGCATGGGGGCGATTGCGCCACTCAATTCAATTACCCAACCCGTCGCCCAACAGCTCGCTGAGATTGTGATGCAACCGGTGATTGCCATGTTGGCCGCGCATCAGACGCCGTTTGTGGGGGCGTTGTATGCAGGGCTGATGCTTACCGAGCATGGCCCCAAAGTAATTGAGTTCAATGCCCGCTTTGGTGATCCCGAAACCCAAGTCATCTTGCCGTTGTGCGATGGCGATGTGTTGCTCGCCCTCTATGCGGCCGCGACCCAAGCACTCACCCCCGCTACATTGGGCTGGCGGACAGGGGCGGCGGCCTGTGTGGTCTTGAGTAGCGCTGGTTATCCCGATGCCCCCCGGAGCGGTGATGTGATTACCATTGACCCTACCAAAATCCCAGCCAATGGGACGATTTTGCATGCTGGCACGCGTCGTGATGGTAATCAGCTGGTGACTGCCGGTGGTCGGGTTTTGAATGCCGTTGGCTATGGTGCTGACGTAGTCAGTGCCTTGCGTACAGCCTATGCCACCGTCGATGCCGTGCAATTTGCCGGTATGCACTATCGCCTCGACATCGGTCAGACGGAGCTCGTATGACCTATCCTGCATTGGTGGTGGCGGTATCAGGTGGGGGCTCGAATTTGCAAGCGCTCATCGATGCGATTGCGGATGGGCGTATCCAGGCACGAATTGCGCTCGTCGTCAGTGATCGCCCTGAGTGTGGTGGGGTGCAACGCGCACTCAATCAACGCATTCCCGTCTGTGCCGTGCCCTTCCCCCGCCAGGCGACGCCGGCGCAACGTGCCGATTGGGAACAAACAATCGTCGCCTTGATTTGTGCGGTGCAGCCCGATTTGTTGTTGTTGTCGGGATTCATGCGAATTTTGAGTGCACCAGCGTTGAGTGCGTTGCCGATGCCAGTGATTAACCAGCATCCGGCGTTGTTGCCCGCTGACGGTGGTGACGTAGTGACGCTCCGTGATGGGCGGGTGATTCCGGCGTTGCGGGGTGCTCATGTGGTGCGTGACGCACTGGCACAGCAGTTACCGGTGACGGGCTGTACCCTACATGCCGTCGTGCCGGAGGTCGATCGTGGGCCGGTGTTGGCCCGCCAAGAAGTCGTAATTTTGCCTGACGATAGCGAAGAAACGTTGCATGCCCGGATTCGGGCCGTCGAACAACCGTTGTTGATTGCTACGTTGCAATTATTATTAAAAGACCTCCCCTCACCGCTGGGGTGAAGGGAGGCGGGTGACGATTGTGTGATTAGTTGCGGCGTTTGCCGAACAAACGGAGCAAATAGAGGAACAAATTAATAAAGTCGAGATAGAGGATCAAGGCGCCCATAATCGAAAAACGCCCAATCTCGTCGTCACTCGAGGCATTGCTGGCGAGTTGGTTTAAGCGTTGGGTGTCGTAGGCCGTCAACCCGGCAAAAATGATCACCCCAAAAATACTAATCACGAAATCCATGAAACCATTTTTTAGGAAAATATTGATGAGGGTGGCGATACATAACCCAAACAATGCCATCAACAAAAACCGCCCCATGCCAGTTAAGTCACGTTTTGTTACCGTACCATAAAGCGTTAATGCACCAAACATCCCGGCAGTGGTAAAAAACGCCGTTGCGATTGATGTGCTTGTATAGGCAAAGAAAATCGGCGTCAACGTGATGCCGTTGACTGCCGCATACAAAATAAACAATCCCGTTGCCAGCGCAGGGGACATTTTGTTGATAAAGGCACTAATCGCAATGACTAATACAAGTTCTACCACAAATAAGGCAATAAAGACGTAGGACTTTAACAACATACCGCTTAATGTGGGGCTGTTAAAAATCATGCTCGAAATAGCACCGGTCACCAAAAGTCCAGCCGTCATCCACAAATAAACTTGTTGCATGACACTCTGGATACGTGACTGGACGACGACCACCGGTTGTGGTTGTGACTGCATAACGCTTCCTTTCAAAACGAGAGATTCGCTGAAACATTTCCCATCGCACTAGACGTACACACCGCCGCCGTTGTTTCATGATAGGATTGTATAATGTGCGGAGTGATGCGATGGCATGAAGTACGTGTCTGACGTTTGTGCATCAGTGTAATACGATAGTAGCATATTTCTTTATATGAGTAAACAATTCGACATAATCTTGGCTTCTGGTTCACCACGACGCTTTGAATTGCTGACAGCGCTGGCTGTCTCGTTTCGGGTGGTGGTGAGTGATGCCGAAGAAGGTTTTCACCTGCCACCAGCACTGTTTTTGACACGGATGCCCAATGTGTCGGTGGATATCCATGATCATCCTACGGTGCGGGCATGGCGTAAAGGTGAAGCTTGTGCCCGTCTGCATCCTGATGCAGTAGTGATTGCCGCCGATACAATTGTGGTGTTGGATGGGATGGTACTTAACAAACCGCGCGACGCGGCTGATGCGACGGCCATGCTGACCCGCTTGTCGGGGCGTTGGCATGAAGTATATACCGGTATGGCAGTATTTGCGCCCGACAGTGAACCACAGTTGCTGGTACAACGGAGCCACGTGCAGATGTTGCCGTTAACGGCAACGATGATTGCGACCTACATTGCCAGCGGTGAACCAATGGATAAAGCAGGTGCCTATGGCATCCAAGGGCTGGCAGGTCGGTTGGTGACGGCGGTGACAGGAAGCATGACCAACGTGGTGGGGTTGCCGTTGTCATTGCTGGCGCAGGCATTGGCTGATGTGGGGGTGGTGTGTGGGCGGACGCCTCCGCAGGCTTATGCGTCATGGCGCCACGCATTACCAGTTGATTTATTGCCTAATGCGAGTGAATTATGAAAATCCCTGATAATGCCCGGGTGTGTATTATTGCCAATCAACATGCGGGGCAGGCCCAAGGGCTCGGTGCAGCGATTCCCCAAGCGATTGCCTTGTGGCAAGCTCATGGCTGGTCCGTTGATGAATGGGTGGTTACGCATCCTGGTCATGCCCAAGTACTCGCCCGCACGGCAGTGGCACAACGCTATGATCTCGTGATTGCTGCTGGTGGCGATGGGACGGTCAATGAAGTAGCCAATGGATTGATTGGGAGTGATGTGGTACTCGCGCCGTTACCCGTTGGCACGGTCAATGTGTGGGCACGTGAAGCGGGGTATTCGATGAATATCATCACCGCTGTCCAGCAAATCATGACGGGTGTGGTGGGGCGAATGGATGTGGGTCGGATTGGTGAGCAGTTTTTTGTGTTGATGGCTGGGGTGGGATTTGATGCAGATGTGGTCAAACATCTCTATTCCCACGATAAGCGTCGGTTTGGGGTGTTGGCATATATTGGGCGGATTATCACCGTGGTATGGAGCTTTCGCGGGGTCGATGTACAACTGCAATTCGATGATGAAATCATGGATGTACGGGCCTTGATGATGGTAGTGGGCAATACACCGTGGTATGCGAGTTTTATTCCGTTTACGCCCAAAGCAACGATTGATGATGGCTATCTCGATATTTGTTTAATTTCGGGAAGCACCATGGTGCGTGGCCCATGGCAATTTATCGGGTTATATCTCAAGTTTTATTTTGGGTGGCATGACAATAGTATTATTTATCGGCGCGTGCACCAAGTCCATATTCGCGGTGGGGCATTGCCGGTACAAATCGATGGTGATTTTATTGGGATGACGCCGAGTATTATCGAAGTAGTGCCCCGGGCATTACGTGTATTGGTGACGACTACCGCTGCCGCGCGCATGTTTGCCCTTGCGGAAGAATAGGAAGTAATGATGAAACGTTTTTATGTGTTCTTTCGTTTGTGGTTGGCAGCGATGGTGTTGGTAGCCTGTAGTCGTACCACGACCGTTACCAATAGTGATGGTACGGTCAGTACCACAAGTCGTGCGCCAGCAGTGATTGCGACGCCTGATTTGCCCGGACGGTTACTGATGTCCAAAGCAGGTGACTTGATAATGTGGCAAGCCGGGAATCTGCAACAACTAACCAAAACTGGTGATGCGTGGCAACCGGCGTTTTCACGCGATGGGACGCGGATTGTGTTTGTGCGCCGCACCGAAAGTGCCAGTGATATCATGCTGACCTCTGCCGCTGGTGGTGAAGCTATCCAATTAACGGACAACATGTCGCGGCATGCATTACATAGTTTTGAGCGAATATATGATTCGACCTGGGCGTTCTACCCCTCTTTTTCGCCAGATGGGAGTCGGATTGTGTATATGTCACAGTTTGGCCCGCCCGAAGGGTCGCCTGCATCGGAATATCGCCTCATTATGTACTTCATGGATGCGCGCGCCGGCGCCAAACGGGTTGATGGCTATGCCGATGGTTCGGGGAATATAGGACACTCGATTTTTGATGTCGATGGCAAAAACATCTATTTTTCCTTTAGTCCAGCTGGGCAAAACGGCGCCCCACGGATTATGCGTTACACCATTGGGAGTGGGCGACTCACAATTCCTACCGGGATGCCTGACCAATCATACGACCCGGCCTTGAGCCCCGATGGCCAGACGATTTATTTTGCGTTGCGCACGGCCACGGGGACGGATATTTTCGGGTTGCCGGTAAATGGTGGTACACCAACGCAGATGACGAAACTCAATACCGCCCGGGCGCCAGCGATTTCGCCAGATGGGTCATGGTTGGTCTATCTTGCGGTTCCTACAGGTGCTTCGGGATTTGAATTGTACGCCCAAAAGCTCAAAGATGGTAAACCAGATGGTGACACGGTGCAGATGACCCGTGACCAATTATTTGATGCCGATTCAGGCATTTCGTGGGGGAATTAACGGTATGCACATTGTGCACGTCGTTCAGCTATATCATCCGGTGGCCAGTGGTTCGGTGCGGTATTTTGTCGAAATCGGTAAGCGCCTCGTCGCTGATGGCCACCGCGTCACGGTGTTGACTACTACCGCTCATGATCTCGAGTCACTGTGGCAATCCGACAAACGGACATTTGCTCCTGGCTATGAATGCCATGAGGGATGCGATGTGTATCGCTTTCCCATCAAACGTATCAGCGATATACCACTGGTGTACCCCATATTGCGGCGCGTGTTGGTAGAGGCAGGTCGCTTGCGATTGCCGTTATCGTGGTTGCGGTGGTTGGCTTCGTTGACCCCGCAGGCTCCCCAATTAACGGCATGGGTAGTCGCACATGCCGCAGACATCGATGTCATCCATATGACCAATGTGACCCTTGATGGCCTCATTCACCCAGTCATGGCGATTGCCACGGCCCAACAGATTCCCGTCATTACTACCCCATTTGTGCATCTTGGGGATGCCCAAGATGCCAACTTTGTGCGCTATTACAGCATGCCCCAACAACTTGATTTGCTCAATCAAAGTCGTGATGTGATTGCAATGACCGGGCGCGAGGCGCGCTTTCTCCAATCGCGCGGTGTTACCCATCCCCGCTTCCATGTAATAGGGGCGGGGGTGACGCCGGCGGAAGTGATTGGAGGTGATGGTGATTCCTTCCGGTTACGCCACGCCATCACCGGCCCCATCGTGTTGCAAGTGGGGGCTATGGCGCGGGACAAAGGAACCATTGCGACGGTGCTGGCCATGCAACAGCTTTGGGCGGCAGGGAGTACTGCGACGTTGGTGCTGATTGGGGCGCCGCTCGCACATTTTCAACAGTTTTATGATCAATTGCCGGCTACTACCACGGACCACATTCGCATCTTGGCATATGCCAGTGATGCCGAACGGCGTGCTGCCTATGCGGCAGCTCAGCTTTTGACGTTGCCATCACGCACTGACTCATTTGGGATTGTTTTTCTCGAAGCCTGGTGTAATCAGCTGCCGGTGATTGGTGCCGATGCCGGTGGAATTCCTGATTTGGTGCAGGCCGATGTTGACGGTTTATTGGTGCCGTTTGGTGATGTTGATGGCTTAGCACGGGCGATTCAACGATTATTGACTGATTCTGCCTTGGCACACCAATTTGGAGCGGCTGGTTACGCCAAAGTGCATGCCCACTACACATGGGAACATATCTACGCCAGTGCTGCCCCAGTTTATCAAGTACCCGAGTTGTCCGATGCGGATTGACATCCACCAACACTTTTTGCCCAATCCTCCAGCCTACTCTGACGAACCGTTGCAAACATGGCTCCACCATAATTCACGGGTGCAAGATTACGCCGAGGCCCCAGCAGTGGTCGCTGCGATGGATGAAGCAGGGATTGATGTGGCGGTGTGGCAAGGCGAATATTACCGCCAGCACGCCTCGTGTGTGGCCCGCAATCGTAGCGTGCAACAGGCAATTCGCTATGCGCCAACGCGACTGCAGGCGTTTGTGGTGGTGCAACCCAATCACCCCGATGCCTGTGACGAAATCGCACGCGGCGTGGCAGCAGGGATGTGTGGGGTAGGTGAACTCAATCCAGCGGCACAGGGGTTTGCGCTCCGTGATGCAGGATTCCTGCGGTGTGCCGAATACTGTGCTCGCCACGCCATCCCCATGTTGCTCCATGTCAATGAGCCGGTAGGAACTGCCTATCCGGGCAAAGTCGATATTCCGTTGGTTGATTGCTATGAAGTCGCCGCCCGCTTCCCCGAATTACGGCTTATTCTTGCCCATTGGGGCGGTGGGTTGTTTTTTTATGAAATGATGCCCAATGTCGCCCGTACCCTCGCCAATGTCTATTACGATACGGCGGCAGGGTCGTTGATTTACCCTGATACCGCCAAAATTGTGCAGGTGGCGCTGACGGTGGCACCGCAAAAAATCATCTTTGGCAGTGATTTTCCTTTGAAATTGCCGCCTACTCAACCGGCCACTGTCGCATGGTATGCCAATCAAATCCAGACACATTTGCCGACAACGTGGCACGATGCTTGGTTTGGGGTGACGGCAGCTCAAGTGGTGTTTGCTGACAAAAAAATCAGTCCTCGTGTTGATGTGGCACCCTTGGTCATTCGGGGTGCGACGAGTGTCGTGGCGCTGGTCGAACACCTCCCGGCGGCAGATGCCATATTGCAACGATGGCGGATTACGGTGACGGCGCGTACCCCGTGGTGGCATACCATTGCCCACGAAATGATGATGGCTGGGCATAGCCCAGCCGATCTCACGACAGTACTCGATTTATTGCGCGACACCCAGCGCTGATTAGGGTGCGCGGGCGCCGATAACCACTGATGTGCCTGGCAAAATCCAATCCCCTTGGGCCGGTATCGTGCTAATCACTTGGTTCGGTTGATAGTTGTCAAATACATCGGGGATGCGATCGCGGGTTTGTAAATCGACATAAATAGACGTAATCCCAAGTGCAGTCAATGTGTCATTGGCGATTTTGGCGTCGAGCTTGCGTAAATCAGGCATGCGTACTGCTCCGGGGACGGGTGGCCCAAAAGTGCTGAGTATTTCTGGAGTACAGAGGGGGATGGTGGCGACATCGATGGGCAAAATCCGTGGTTGGCGTTCAGCTGCATTACCGGCAATTTCCCAGTGAAACAAAGAATTAATGCCGGGCTCTGCAATAGGTAATACCCACGCCACCCCATCGATTTTGCGCTCTGGTGGCACCGACACATCGGCGCTCGGTAAACAGACGGTTTGACTGAGTATTGCGGTATCGGTTATTACACCAGAGAGCGGTAGTGTATCGGTGATGGCGACCACACTGACCGGCTGTAACAATCCCACGCAGGGATCGCTCTGCAAATCGGGGGCAGGTAGGGTAGTGGGGTCGCTGGTGTTGGTGGTACCAGGTTGTGGTGGTACGGGGAGCGGCAACATTGTACGGGTAAAGAGTTCGGTATCCCGGTTGTTGAATGCGCCTGGTAAATGACAAATAGGAAGTTCTTGCAAGCCTTTGGCCCGCGTAAAGTTGATAGGTAATTGCTTGTTGGGATATGGTTCTGCGAGCAAGGTATTGAGGCGTTCGTTGGCAAAAATGTATTCCATCAAATTATGCCAAACCATCCCACCACCCGTGAGACTTTCGACATGACCGGTGGGTTCGTTGTTGTTATTGCCGGTCCAGACACCAATGGTGACGTAGGGGGTAAATCCGAGTGCCCATGCATCGCGCCAGTCGTTTGAAGTACCAGTTTTGACTGCAGCAGGACGGGACAACTTGAGCTTGGTATTGAGCCCCCATACCCCAGCGCGGGCATTGTCGTCACTCATCATATCGGCCATAATACTGACCAATTCGGGGTTGATGACGGCGGTGGTAACCGGTGGAGTATATTGTGAAATTGTTTGCCCTGTGGCGTTAACTACTTTGAGAATCGATACGGGTGGGTAGTAATGACCGTTGCTCGCCAAGGTATTGTAGGCGGTGGTTAAATCGAGCGGGGTGACTTCACCACCACCCAACGTCAATGCCAACCCGTAGAAGCCTTCGCCCCGTTTGAGCGAGGTAATTCCGGCACGGTGAAGCAAGTCGATGGTATTACCGATGCCGGCGTATTTGAGGGCTTCGATGGCAGGCATATTGAGTGAATTAGCCACAGATTGGCGCATGCGTACTGGGCCATTCCATTTGCCGTTGTAGTTTTTGGGTTCATAACGGTCACTGCCATTTGAAGGAAATGTCGTTTGCACATCCCACAAAATTGACGCCGGCGTCATCCCTTGTTCCATCGCCGATATATAGGTGAATGGTTTGAGTGCCGAGCCTGGTTGGCGTAGATTGGTGGCCACATTGACTTGACCATCGAGCACGTTGCCTTCAAATCCTTTGGTGGTGGTGGCTTCACTACGATTGTAGTCAACGCTTCCGACCATTGCCAGAACTTGCCCCGTATTGGGTTGCAAAACCACGACGGCCGCGTTGTGAATATTGCGATCTTTGAGTGTATCGATGCGTTCGGCTGCCAGTTTTTGGGCGGTTTGCTGTAGCTCGAGGTCAATCGTGGTGTAAATCGAATATCCGAGGGTGGCAAACTGTGGCCCATATAGTTCTTCGAGTTGCCGCCGGACATAAAACACAAAATGAGGGGCATTGATTGGCACTTCTTGACCCGCAAATACCAAATCTTGTTGGGCGGCATCAAGGGCATCAGCTTCTTTGATATAGTTGTTCGCCACCATTTGACGAAGTACCGAAATCTGCCGCCATTTGGTTGGTGATAAATCAGCACTGAGTTTGAAATTAGGATCTAACCACCCTTTACTTAACGTTACCCCAGGGAGGGTATTGTTGGTGATATAGAGATATGGATCATATACAGAAGGTAATTGTGGCATACCAGCCAGTAATGCTGCTTGGGCGAGGGTTAATTTCTCGGCGGTTGTTTTGAAGTACGTATTGGAGGCGGCTTCGATCCCATAGGCTAAATTACCGTAGTAGATTTCATTCAGGTAGAGTTCGAGAATTTCGGATTTGCTGTATTGACGCGATAATTCTTGCGCCATCACCAGTTCCAGCACTTTACGGCGCAACTTACTTTGCATGTCGGTGGCGCGCTCTTGTTCGGTGAGCACCACTTGTTTGATAACTTGTTGTGAAATCGTCGAACCACCGCCAACGACTTCGCCGGCAGTTGCGCTCCGTAAGGCTGCCCGGATAATTCCAATCCAATCCACGCCTGGATTGGTAAAAAATGTCTTATCTTCGATTGATACGGTGCCACCAATCAGGCTTTTTGAAATACTTGTTAATGGGACCTTTGTTCGTCTCCCCGTACCAAAAAACTCATAGAGAATTTTGCCATTGCGATCGTATAAACGACTGGTTTCGAAGGAGGTACGTCCTTTGATGCTTTCAAGACGTGGAATTAATTCAGCCGTCAATGAATTGTAGGTTGCGACACCAATCCCTACGGCAACCACGAGGACGAGTACAATGGTCGTGATACAGCCCAACATGAATCGTGGAAAAAAAGATGGCGCAATGGTTTTTTTGCGTTTGCGCCGGTTGAGTGGGAATGTGTTTTTATCGCTGATGCCGCTCCGGCGACGAGGGAGGCGTGGTGATGGTGGTGCCATAGTTTCTCTCACACTAACAAAAAAACTTACTCGATTGTACCATGGAGGCATGGATATGGTGAATAAATATAGTGGTGTCTATCAGGTCGTTGCAACAATCCCCTTTGGTCGTGTTACCACCTATGGCAGTATCGCTCGCGTTATTCCTGTCCCGCGTGGTGCTCGTGGCGTAGGGTGGGCATTAGCCATCAACCGTGATGAAGGTTTGCCGTGGTGGCGAGTCGTGGCTGCCAATGGTCATATCACTTCACCTGATGCGTCGTTGCAGTATGCATTATTATGTGATGAGGGTGTGCCCATGCATAATCTGCGCCAAGTTGACTTGACCGAGTGCTTTTGGTTCCCAAGCGATATGGTACCATAAGACATTCTGCGGTTTTGGCGAGTCACTATCCGTCATGGCGGTGATTTTGTCGCATACATAAAGGGATGGAAATGCAGTCATTGCCTATGCATAATCAGCGTTCGTTGCGGTTTTTGACATTGAGTCAAGCGGGTCTGTTTGCCGCAAACGGCTTGACCATCCCACTCATGGCGAATCATTTTGCAACCCTCGGGGCTGGGCCAGCGCTGGTAGGGATTATGTTTGCGGCCCAACAATTCGGGTCATTGGCTGCGCCGTATTTATGGGGATTGCGTTCGGATCGCATCGGGCAACGGCGCCCGATTATCATGCTGGCGTTGGGGTTGGCGGCGAGTGCCATGTTGGTGATTGCCTTGACAAGAATTGTCTGGTTGGTGATTGTCGCACAATTAATATTGGGGATTGCTACCGCCGGATTCAATGCGGGGAGCCTTGCATTAGCCGGTGATTTAATTGAAGACGCCACATCGCGTGGGCGGATGCTTGGATTCTTTCGTACCACGGGGTCACTGGCATTTGCGTGTACGGCCATCATGGGTGGTTTTATTGCAGACAAGGCGGGTTTGTGGGTGCCGATTGTCATGGCCGCAGGCATGTTGGGAATTGGTTGTGTCGTTGCGTTGGGCATCCGTGAAGCGACACCGGCAGACGCCACCGTTCCCGACATCGTATCAACTGCCGCATCTCACCCCAGTAATTTTCCCGTGCGGACAATGGTCGTCTATTTTGCGGTGGTATTTACTTGGTTTTATGGCATGGGGGCTGTGGCGTGGCAATGGCCTGCATACATGCATTCCCTCGGCTACTCGCAAAGTGTGATTAGTGGTTTGTGGGCCTTGGCTGCTGCTGGCGAAGTGCCAGGGTTGACGTTGTCCGGGTATCTGGCCGACCGCTGGGGACGGCGCCCGTTGTTGATGACTGGATTGATTGGTCAAGGGAGCATTTATGTGCTGTATCAATTCATTGCACCGACGTGGGGGATTTTTCCGTTGCAGATGTTACGTTCGTTGACGTATTCGAGCTACGAAACCCCAGCGTTGTTGGTCGCAACCGAACTCGGTTTGCGTCAACGCCGAGGTCGTTTGGCAGGGCTTTATCACACGATTGCCGCCTTGGGGGGAGTTGTGGGCGCAACGATTGGTGGCCAAATCGTGGCAGGATATGGCTATCCGGTATCGTTTACTTGTGCGGGATTGATTATGATTACGATTGCGTTGCTTGTTGCGAGCCGGTTGCCACGAGCTACAAAACCATCTATCGGTTGATGGTTTTGTAATATAAATCACAAAACAGTGCAAACTGGCATTGTTTTTGCATAAAAATATAAGAAATCGGATATTATCAACACAAAATAATAAATCATGTGTATAAAAAAGATTTTATTTGGTATAATCTACCCTATGAACAATGATGTTTATAGGGTAAGGAGTGTAATGAGATGGGAAATATCTTGCGAATTGGAATTATGGGACTCAGCCATGACCACGTGTGGGATTTCCTTGCACACGCCAGTATCAATCCCACGGTGCAGATTGTAGCTGCCGGTGATGCTGATAGCGACCTGCGTGATAAAGCGGAGCTGGCTGGCGTCGCCAAAACATATACAGATCCGTATAAAATGCTTGAAAAAAACGAACTCGATGCTGTTGCTATTTTTGGTGATAATCGGTCAAGTGTTGATTATGGCATTGCTGCTGCCCGTAAAGGGTTGCATATATTGCTCGAAAAGCCAATGGCAGCTGATTATGCTGGTGCCGTAGCACTATACGGTGCTGCCAAAAGTGCTGGTGTCACGTTGATGGTCAATTGGCCGTTTGCGTGGTGGCCAAATCTGCAACATGCCTTGACGATGATTCGGCGTGGCAAAATCGGCAATATTTACCAAGTCAACTATCGTGCCGCCCATTGTGGCCCACGTGAACTTGGTTGCTCGCCGCAATTTGTTGATTGGTTATACGATCCACACCGCAACGGTGCTGGAGTCATCATGGACTATTGCTGTTATGGTGCTGCCTTGACCTGTATGTTCCTCGGCTTGCCCAATCGCGTCAGTACGATTGCTGGTCGCCTGCGCAAAAGTGATTTACCCGCCGAAGACAACGCCGTGATGATTATGCAACACGCCACGGCGATTTCGACCGCCACTGCGTCGTGGACGCAATCAGGGCATATGACGAGTTACGAGCCGATTTTTTATGGCGATAAGGGCACCTTGATGGCCTCGAACGGCAAATTGTATCTCGCAGATGCCGAAGAAGACAAAGGGGCAGGTATCCGCTTTCCGGCCCTGGCGGAAGGGATGCGCGATCCACTCGAACACTTTGTTGCGGTGATTCGTAACGAAGTACCATTGATGGAATTGTGCTCGGGTGAAGTTGCGTTGATGGCCCAACAGGTCTTGTCTGCAGGCATTCTTTCGGCCAATACCAATCAAGTCGTATCATTGCCACTGCCGCCGGCCGCCTTGGCGCGTAATGGGGGGCAATCATGATTCGGATTGGGATTGTAGGATGTGGGCGTATTCTTAATGCACATCTACAAGGCTATTTGCGCCTGCGTGAATTGGGCGTCGACAATTTTCGCATTACCGCATTGTGTGCCCGCAACCCCAATGATGCGTTGATGTTTCGCAAACGTGGCGAAGGCCCCACTCCCCGTCCGCCAGTGGTCGACCCGGCCAGTGGCGACGCGCTCGCCGCCCCACATACCTATGTGAGTGATATTCACGCTGGCGACGTCGCAGTTTTTACAGACTATAACGAAATGATTAATAGTGGCATGGTTGATGCCATCAACGACTTTACTACGTTGGCGGTGCATCACGACGTCGCCCGGGTGGCGTTGCAAGCTGGCAAGCATTTGCTCGCCCAAAAACCACTGGCTATTAGTGTACGGGCCGGGCGCATGATGGTTGATTTGGCAGCGCAACGCCAATTAACCCTTGGTGTATTTGAAAACGTGCGCCAAATGGAATTGGTGCGCGCCCAACACTGGGCTGTCTCCCATGGCCTCATTGGTACGCCCCAATTTGCGGTGCTGGGCTCGCTGGGTGGCTTGTGGTCACCAGCGCGGATTGTGGCCGAGACCCCGTGGCGCCACCAAAAACTGCGTGGTGGTGGCGGCGGGAGTATCGACATCGGCGTCCATCAAATGGACTGGATGCGCTATGTGATGGGCGAAGTGCGTGAGGTCAGTGCCATGGCGTCCACATTTGTGCCCGAACGCACCCATACCAACCCCGATGGGAGCGTCATGCGCGTGACCGCAGATGTCGACGATACCTACATGGCGACGTTGCGCTTTGATAGCCACGCCATGGGGCAATTGTGGTGGTCGTGGGCGGGGCAGGCTGACGCCGTCACGATTGATGGAGGACCGGCATTTGTGGGGACGACGGCAGCGATTCGGGGCGACCAATTGGTCTATGCCGATGGGCGGCGCGAGTCGTTGATTGCGCGCTTTCAGCGCGATATGACACCCCAAGAGCGCCAATATTTTTTTCCGCTTGGGTTAACAGACCCCGCAGCGATTTCGCAATATGATTGGTTGCAAGCGATTACCCAAGGCACCGATCCCGAAACCAGTGGGATGGAAGGGCTCCGTGATTTGGCGGCAGCCTATGCCATCCTCGAATCAAATGCCCTCGGCCGGAGTGTGGCAGTGGCTGAAGTCCTTGATGGCACCGTGGCTGGCTACCAACATGATATCGACGCACACTATGGATTATTGGGATGACACCTGCTAATCCCCGCAAAATACGGTATACTAAGCCCATACCGTTGTGCTTTTATATGGTTTGATATTGCCTGTGTATATGCGGGAGGGAACACGCATGACTGCCAACAAAAAAATGGAAGGTACGGGTGTAACGCCCGAAATGCAATTACAAGTCGAAGGCGACCAAGGGATTGCCGTGATTCGGGGCGGTGGTGGTGATCGTGGTTGGAACGGCATCCAGTATAAATTGGGGATGTCTTCCAAAAACACCAATGCCCAGCACTTGTCAATGAATGTGGCCCGTGTTCCTCCTGGGGCGGTGGCCTTTGCGCATATCCATGTTGACTTCGAAGTAATGTTGTATATTTTGCAGGGGCATGTACGTCATGCCTATGGTCCTGGGTTGAAGTATGTGATTGACAACCAAGCTGGTGATTTTATTTTCATCGAACCCGGTATTCCTCACGAAGTTTATAACATTAGTGATACCGAAGAAGTCGTAGCAGTCGTGGCTCGTTCACGGGCTGATGAATGGGACAATATCATTCCTTACGATCCCAAAACCGACCCGAACGCCTAGATTTTTGGATTTTTCGTTTTTATGGTGCGCACGAACAACGTGTTCGTGCGCATAAATATCCTATGAACAGCAATAACAGATCGCTCATTTTGGGCGTTGATGGTGGTGCCAGCAAAACAGTGGTACTCCTTGGTGATGGCCAAAGTGGTGTGATTATTGGTCGAGGCCGCAGTGGCGGGAGTAACTTCCATGCTCACGACAAAACTGCTGCATTTGCCGAACTCGAAAGTGCTATCGCTAAAGCATTTGCTGACGCTGGTTTGCCACGGCAACCGGTGCAGGCAATTTGTGCGGGTTTGGCAGGGGTGAGTCGCCCCGAAGACGAAGCAATGGTGGCGTCGTGGGTGCGTCAGCGCGGTATCAGCCAACGCCTGCTCATCGCTAACGATGGGTGGTTGGTGATTGCAGCGGGCACCCCTGATGGCGTCGGTATCGGCGTGATTTGTGGCACAGGGTCGATTGCCGTTGGCCGTGATGCCGCTGGTGCGATGAGCCGCGCTGGTGGTTGGGGCTATTTGTTTGGTGACGAAGGCAGCGGGCATGATTTGGCGATTATGGCCTTGCGGGCTGCTGCATCTGCTGCCGATGGTCGTGGTCCTGCCACCGAATTATTGCCGGCGTTGTTACGCCATTGGCAACTGCAACTCCCTGAGGATTTTATTACCTTTTTGTATGGACTTGCTGATCCGCGCCTGATGCTCGGTGATGTCGGTCCGTTGGTGATTCAGATTGCTGAAGCGGGCGATGCCGTGGCGTTGGATATCGTTCAGCGTGCCGGGAATGAACTTGCCCGGGCCGTGGCTGCGGTACAGCGTACGCTCCAATTAGCAAACCCAGTCCCACTTGCATTGGCGGGGAGCATGATTGTGCATGGCATTCCCTTGCAACGTGCATTAGATACTGCGTTAGTTCAGTATGGAATCATGGCGCAGTCCACCCCTGTGAGTGACCCTGCCGAAGGCGCCTTACGCTTGGCGTTGCGGATGACGCAAGAAACCACGGTGTTTAATGGTGAATGGCAATAATTATTTGCAATGTGTTTGTGATGATATGGTATAAAAATTGATGTGATTGTTGGAAAATATGTGTTTTTTATAACCGTGTATACGTGATATGAAATTATCATGTATACACGGTTTTTGTGTGTATGCGTATGAAATCTGCTATTTAATCTGGCGTCAATTTGACTCAACAATTAAATGTAAACGTAAAATTTACATTTTTTGTGTAATTTTGCGATAAAATATTTTTAGATAATTACATTGATTTGCTGTGCAATTTAGTAGTAAATGGTGATTTGTTGAAATCGATAATTACGCTTTATAGTATATAATACGGTTTTTGTAAACAATTATTTATTAAATATAAGGGAAAATAATTTAATCGTGAAATGATAAAGTGTAAGGTTATCGTAAATAAATTTATGGCATATAAAATTTTGATATAATTAAATAAATGTAAGCTAAAAATTTGAATAACCGATGAATGGATGTGTAGTTTGTTACAGGTGATTTTGCATGAGGTAGATACGGAGTAATGTGTGATGATTAATCGGAAATCAATCATGCTGGTTATAGGGATAAGTATTTGGTTGGGGATTGTAGCGGTATTGCTGATGCAATATGTGCCACGGCGTCAGATTTATGATCAAACGCATAGTGATATGCGGCGTATATTTCCCAATGCATATGAAATAGAGATTACCAAAGACACATATCATCGTGTGTTTCAGTGGGTTCCCCAAGGTGGTTACCTGCAGTTTTTTATGAAACCTAATCGTGGGTTGTCGGTGATCGCAATGGATGTCAATGCGTCGCCATTGCCAGTTGTGCCCGTACCAGCATTAATTGTGACGATGCAGGGACAAAACATTGAAATGCCGATTCATGCAGGATGGCGGCGGTTGTTTTTTTTGGTACGACCTCCGCTTATTACTGATGGGTATACGACATGTGCCTATCGAGTGCAATATTCGGCTATTAAAGATGACCGGGGCCCGCTTGGGTTTGCTGTACATCGTGTAATCGTGATGCCGACGCGGTTGTTGGCCATTGATTGGTCATGGTTTGCGTATATTGGGGTGGTGAGTTTATTGTTCGTAGGGTTGTGGTATCGGTTGCATTTGCCATTGCGGTGGTTGATTGGGATTGGGATTATCGCTGCAGTGGGGATTAATTATATTTTGCCGAAGGTCGAATGGTATATCCCGACAACATGGCATACGTTGGCGATATGTGCATATCCTATCGTGCTTTACGTTGTGCGGCCATGGTGTCGCCCGCGTGAATTTTCTCCGTTGCAAATGGCTGTTGCGGTAGTGTTGTGTATTGCTGGGTTGCGCTGGGCGACTCCGTTGGGCTTGATTATGGTGGCGATTGTGTATTGGTGGGGGCCGCGTACATTTGCGACGAGCAATCCAATTTCACAAGCGCCAAGTAGGATAGAAAAATGGTTAATGCCGGCGTTTGTGGTACTCGCAGCCACCGTGCGATTCTGGGATTTGAATAACATGGGGATGGGGTTGTTTCGTGATGAAGCGCGGCATGGTGCCTTGGTAGCGCAAATTATGCAGGGCACGTATATGGTGTATAGTCCGTGGGCAAATTTGCCGGCAGGGTATTTTTATTTGTCGACCATCCCAATTGCATTGTTTGGGGCATCACCGTTTGCGATTCGTTTTGTTGCAGCTGTTGCTGGTGTGATTACGGTGCCGATTGTGGCATGGGTGGTGCGTCCGTTGTGGGGGCGGCAGGTGGGATTGGTCGCGGCTGCATTGTGTACGATGTCATTGTGGCATATAAGCATCAGTCGGATGGGCTTTCCGATTTCATTAGGACCGATGGTAACGTTGGTTGCGATTGGCGCAATTGAACGGAGTATGCGTCCAAATAATCGAATGTGGCCGCAACTTGGTTGGGCGGTGTTGTGTGGTGTGATGATGGGGTGTATGACGTTGGTTTATCATTCGGCACGACTGATGCCCGTCGTAATTGGAGTGTTTGGTGTGGTATTTGCGTGGCAACGCCGCTTGCCATGGCCAGTGATTGGTCGTGTGCTGGGGGTGGTTGGACTGTTTGCCGCCATAATGGCATTCCCGATTGTGCAGTATGCGGTGGTTCATTCGAATGATTATTGGCGCCGAATTACGGTGACATCGTTGATGCATTGGGCTAAACTAAACGGGCAATGGTGGGGCGTAGCGCATATCAATAGTTTGATTGCGTATGCGGGGATGTGGTTTGTGCAGGGCGATCGTAATCCACGGCAGTATAGTTTTGGATTGCCACAATTCGATATACTGGCAGGGAGTGGCTTTTTGATGGGACTATGGTTGTGGTGGCAATATCGTCGAGATATATTGACATGGGCAATTGGTATTTGGTTTGTGGTGACATTATTGCCGGGGATTTTTAGTGTGGATGCGCCCCATGCGTGGCGGAGTGCCGAAAACATCACCCCCACACTGATTATCGCCGCATGGGGAATCGTGGCGCTGATGCGTACGCTGCCGATCCGACAAAGGGATCAGTGGTTATTGGCAGCGACGGTTGCTGGCGTGCTCTACAGTGGCGGAACGTACATGGCGATTCAACATACGCCTGACGCATATGATGCATTTGACGGTAACACACTGGCTGCGGTACAAATGGCAATCAAATTGAACCAAGAGCAGACAGTATTGGGTGTGGTGTCACCGCTTTTCAAAACTGACGTAGGTCAATATTTGTTGATGGAGACAAATATCTTTCCTGTGTCAACAATAATTCCAATGGAACCGATTACCACGCTCCGTCAGATTGTGATCACGAGTATTGATTTGCCAGTGGTTTGGCATGCGCCACATTTTACGTATGTGGCACATGATCCGTGGGGGCGTCCTGCGTATCGGGTGTTGTGTCGCGGTGATTGTCAGGTAGTGGCCGATATAATTACTACTTCACAAACGGGAATAAACGTGCGATAGCATCCGCATCGAGCGGTGAACCGTATTCACACCCTTCGAATGCTTCGGCATATTTGATGGTGGCACCATGCACGACGCCATAGCTGGTAATAAGTTTGTGACGATAGGTATGGGCATCACGTTGCAAGCGTTGGTCGAGGTGATTGCGTAGCCACATTCGTCGGGCACTTGCCTCGGCGGGGACATCGGTGAGGTAGCCGCCATTCCACGGCAACCATTCGTATACTTGTGAAACATGGCAGGCCAGCATATCGACTTTGGCTTCGACGGTGGTATCGATGGCGACGACGACATCTGGGGCAAATGGGGTTGGTTTTTGGAAGGTGTCACTGACATAGGCAATGACTGGGTTATACATCAGATTGGGTACACTAGCCCGGACATTGGGTACGGTAACCATATAGGCTGCATCTTGGATGAGTTGAGCGGTGTAGCGATGGTCGGGGTGATAATCGTTGGGGCGTGGTGACAAAATCAGGTCAGGTTGGTAGGTGCGGATTAAATCGATGAGTTGATTCCGCATGGTGAGACTAGGCAGAATTTCGCCATCATGATTATCTAAGATGACATATTCAATGCCGATGATGGCTGCAGCGGCGAGTGCTTCGGCGTGACGGCGTTGGGCGAGGCGGCCGCCGCCCATTTCGTGGTGGCCTGCATCACCATTACTGACAGATACAAAACAGACCTGGTCGCCACGATTGGCCCACAAGGCGGCGGTCCCGGCAGCAGTGAATTCACAGTCGTCGGGGTGTGCACCTATAATCAAAATACGTAATTGATTTGACATAAAAATCTTTCACTAAACGAAGTATGGCATCATTCATACCCATGCGACGTGTCTTTTGTATTATTTACATAGTGACACGGTCGCCGATGGTGTTGATTATAGCACCTGCACTATCTGGTGTATTAATTATGCGCTGTATAGGAAAATATCATGCAATACTATACACTTATGCGGGGTTGTCGTTTTCATTTTGTTCTTCTTGGAGATAGAGTTGCTCTAGTTCAAGGAGTTGTTGATTGCGGTTTTTTATTTTACGCGCAGGGATTCCCATATAAATCGACCA
>CANFUF010000055.1 GCA_947450095.1 Roseiflexaceae bacterium | reverse complement strand
GTGGCCTTGCCCCAACTCCAGATGCACATCCACTACCCCGCTCAGGCCGATGTGAGCACCTTGGCGATGTCGTCCGGCTCGATCTTCTCGCTCCACGCCGACTTCATGAATGGTTGGAACCAACGCGCCTTCGTCAACCAAGTGGCTCAACGCCTACGCTAATTACACACGTGACCATCACGCATCGGGGGCAAATGCCCCCGATGCGTTTTTTTATTACACCCACCACATTATTCCATGCCGGTTGCCTCGGCAACCGTAGCGTGGAATCTCCGTATGCACGTGGAGCCACGACGAGACGAGGGGTATTGGATGCGCAAGGGCGTTGCCCTGCGTTCGTGCATGCGGCCCCGTTGGGGCATGGGGCGTGATTCGGGTGTGAGATGTGCACGTGGTGTCACGACGTCACGGGGTATTGGATGCGCAAGGGCGTAGCCCTGCGCTCGTGCATGCGGCCCCGTTGGGGCATGGGGTGTGATTCGGGTGTGAGATGTGCACGGGGAGCCACGACGAGACGAGGGGTATTGGATGCGCAAGGGCGTTGCCCTGCGTTCGTGCATGCGGCCCCGTTGGGGCATGGGGCGTGATGATTGGGGAATGCGATGGTCACTTCTAACTTTCACTTCTAACTTCCAACTTTAACTTCCTACTTTCTCCTTTATACTTCCTACTTCTTCACGGAATCTTGATGCAATCTTGGTAAAACTACGGAACGTACGGCGCATTCCAATGGTCTATTGTATGTATCGATTGTGCTACGGCACACACAAAGGAGTTGGGTCATGAATCGTAAATCACTACTTATCACAGTTGTCGCTACGTTGCTCCTCGCCATCGGCATTGGCGCCGTCGCAGCCGCCACACCCACTATTCGTGGCGGTCAAAACGGTGGCCAAAATACTATCACGCAAAACACTAATGCCCGTGGTGGTCAAAACGGCGGTGGTCAAAACGGCGGTGGTCGAAACGGTGGCGGTCAAAATGGTGGCGGTCAAAACGGTGGTGGCCAAAATGGCGGCGTACAAGCCATTCGCATCCAGTGTGATGTCGGCCAGGTCAACAACGTCGATCCTATCGTAATGCCCGGAATGGCTGGGATGAGTCACTACCATCAGTTTTTTGGCAATCGGTCGACCAACGAAAAAACCACCACTGCCTCGTTGCTGGCGAATCGCCCGAGCACCTGCCGGAACCGCGCCGATTTTTCGGCCTATTGGGCACCGCAGTTGTGGCAGGGTAGCACCGCCATCGCCCCCAAGAGCATGACGGTGTTGTACGCCAAAACCGTTACGAGTGCAGTTGTCGCCCACCCCGCTGGCATGGTGTTGATTGCTGGTAACGCCAAAGCCACCACCGCCCAAGATTTGTCGATTGTGTCATGGTATTGTGGTAACAATGTCCAAAACGCCGCCGCTACGCCACCGGTCTGTACGGGTAATCAAGATTTGGTCGGCTTGATCCGCTTCCCCGAATGCTGGAACGGCAAAGACCTCGATTCGACTGACCACAAGAGCCACGTGACCTACGCCGTCAATGGCGTCTGTGCCACCGGAACGGTCGCTTTGCCCCAACTCCAAATGCACATCCACTACCCAGCCCAGACCGATGTGAGCACCTTGGCGATGTCGTCCGGTTCGATTTACTCGCTCCACGCCGACTTCATGAACGGCTGGAACCAACGGGGCTTTGAACGCCAAGTGGCCCAACGCCTGCGCTAACGATGATGGTGACCGTGACGCATCGGGGCATTGCCCCCGATGCGTTTTTTTGTTACTCCCACCACGTCATTCCATGCCTGTTGCCTCGGCAACCGTCGCGTGGAATCTCCGTGGCTTGCCGTCGGACGATTGCCCATGCCATCATGCAATTTATGGACGAGAAAGCCGCAGCAGGCTGCGGATAATGGAAAGCCGCCGCAGGCTGCGGCTCTACTCTGCTACACTACACATAATAAATTACCGTGAGTGACGTTTTGTATGACACACCTCAATGAATCCCAACAAACGGCGGTGACGCACGGCGATGGCCATGCCTTGGTGCTGGCTGGGGCCGGCACGGGCAAAACTACGACCCTGCTGGCTCGCGCCAAAGAATTGTTGCGCCGGGGTGTACGCCCCGACGAATTAATCCTCGTGACCTTTACTCGGCGCGCCACCCGCGAAATCCGCGAACGGCTGACCCACGATCTCGGCGATCCATCGAGCCAAATCCGGGTGGGCACCTTCCACCGCATCTGCCTCGATTTGATGCGCCTCGAGCCCGATGCCTTTGACATGCGCGCCTTTACGGTCATCGACGAAGACGACCGCGAGCAACTGATGCGCCTGGCCCGAGGCGCGGTGCTCCCCAATGACCAAAGCGATAAATCAAATTTGTTGCCCAAAGCCAGCCAGCTGGTGCAGTGGTATTCGTATGCCCGCAACGCCAATATCCCGATTAGTGTCTATGTACAAAATCAAAAACTCTTTGAAGATGCCCAACTCGCCTTGGTGCTCTCTGTCTATACCGAATACGATCAGCGCAAAGCCAACGCCCGTTACCTCGATTACGACGATATTTTGTGGCGCTGTGCCGCAATTTTGACCCAACGCAAAGATGTACGCGATCGTATTGTGTCGCGCTTTCGCCACGTGTTGGTCGATGAAATCCAAGACACTAGCAAATTGCAGTGGCTGTTGCTCCACGCCTTACGCCAAAAAGCCCAGTTGTTTTGTGTGGGTGACGATGCCCAGAGTATTTATGCCTTTCGCGGGGCTGATTTCGCCACCGTGCATCATTTTGATCAATTGGTCAAAGGGGGCACCGTCTATCGCCTGACCGACAACTATCGCTCAACCCAAGAAATCCTCGACATCAGCAACTGGCTACTGGCCCAATCCCCTTTGCCCTACAACAAAAAACTGGCTGCCATACGGGGCATGGGACCCACACCCCTGCTCGTGGAATGTGACGACGATTTGGGCCAAGGGCAGTGGGTGGCAGGCGACATTCAACGCCGACAATCTACCGGCGTGCCGTGGCAAAGCATGACGGTGCTGGTGCGCACTGCTTATGCGGCCCGGGCTATTGAGGCAGCCTTGATCGAAAAAGCGATTCCCTACGTGTTTATGGGTGGTACGAGCCTGCTCAAAGCAGCCCATGTACGCGATTTGTTGGCGTTGTTGCGGGTAGTTATCAATCAGCGTGACGAAGTGGCCTGGATGCGCTATCTGACCCTTTTTAAAGGTATCGGCGATCGCACCGCCGAGCGGTGGATTCAACAAATCGCGGCTTGTAGCGATTTGTCGCAGGTTACGACGTTTTTGTATCGTGCCAAACCCGAACCCCAAGGCCCCGCCATGCCCGTGATGCATGTGCTGTCGGGCGAACAAACGCCGGTGGCGGTGGTGCAGGCGGCGCTCGACGCCATGACACCCCTGCTCGCCGTCAAATACCAATTTGAACAATGGGAACAGCGCGTGCGTGACTTGGAATTGCTGGTGCGGGTCGCAGAGCGTTTCCGTAGCCTCGACGCCTTTGTCGAAGAATTTGTGCTCGACCCATTACACGCCAGCCAGTTCAATCCCCCCGACGACGCCGTGGTGATTTCGACGGTGCATGCCGCCAAAGGCACCGAATGCGACGTGGTTTATTTGGCGCGGGCCGACATCGGCCAATACCCCCACAGCATGGCCAAAGACGACGCCGAGGTCGAAGAAGAGCGCCGCGTGTTGTATGTGGCCTTGACCCGCGCCAAAGACGAACTGATCATCGTGCGCTCGCCCGAGCTAATCGGGACGTGGGGCGTACATTACACCTTCCTCGACACCTTGCCGGCCGGCTTGACCAATCGTGTCGCTGCCGGCAATCGTCGCCGCGAGGCTTGGCGCGATTTGCTCAAATTAGGGGGTGTGATTCCCGACATCGAGGAGTGAGCGGAAGGTGTATTCGTGGTACTCGGCCACTTTGGTAAACCCGAGGTTGGTATAGAGGGCCTGGGCCGCGGCGTTGTGGGCACTGACATTGAGTCCGATATGCCGGATGCCGGCGGCCTGTAATTGCCCCAACAAATGGGCACACACGCTCCGGCCGTAGCCTTGACCCCGCAGACTGGGCAGGGTGGTGACATTGCCGAGGGCGGCCACACCTTCGCTAGTCGAGACGACGTGGATGCCGGCGGTGGCCACAATCCCTGCGCCCTCACGAATCCCCGCATAAAACCCGGTCTGGAGCATGCGCGGGTCAAACCAATTGCCCGGGTAAGCCGCGGCATACAAGCGTTCGAGGGCGGGGATATCGGCTGGACTGAGCAAGGTGGCGCGCTGGTCAGCGGCAGCTACGGCCGCGTGACCGTCAGCCAGTCCCATTTTGAAATAATGGCCATGGTGGTGGGCCTGATAGTGATCCGCCAGCGCTGCGACGGCATGGGCATCGACATGGGCATAAAACGTGCGCGGCAAAACGACAGCCAGTGCCTGTAGGAATGCGGCGTGGTCGTCGCGAGTGGGGTTGGCGTGACTCAACAGCACCGGTAAATCGCCTGGCATATACACGAGCGCCAGCTGGGTGATTTGACCAGCCTCGAGCCAGCCATACCAGACGGTATGCGGCCAAAAAAACTCATCGAGATCGCCGATTTCGTAGATATACAACAGTGGGTTGTGCATGGCATAGGTCCGGATGGTGGCTTTGTCGTGCAGAGCAATAAGTTGCGGCATAGAATTTCTCCCTATGAACGATGCCCTATTGTAGCAGGACACGCAGACCCGCTTGCGGTATGCTTAGTAGGACAATCACCACCAAGGAACCCGTACATGCTGACCCTTTATTTGATTTCGACCATGCTGTTGATTCTCGCCCCTGGCCCCAACATGCTGATGATGATTGCCTTGGCGAGTAGCCAAGGGGCGCGGGCTGGGCGCATCGCGGCGCTGGGCTTGATGAGTGGTGTGCTAGTGCATACGGTGGTGGCCACCACGGGCGGATCGTTGCTGTTTGCCCAGTGGCCCAGTGGCGTGTATGCCATTCGCCTGCTCGGCAGCCTGTATCTCATCTATATGGGTGGCCGAATGGTCTGGGCGCAGCTGTGGGGCCAGTCGCGGGCGGTGGTGGGGGTAGCGGTGACACGTACCCCGTATATGCAGGGCTTGATTTCGAGCATCACCAATACCAAAACGCTGGTATTGTTCGTCAGTTTTTTACCCCAATTTATGGACATACAAAAAAGTATCGCCGGCCAATTTATCGTGCTCGGTGCGATTTATGCCGGCTTGACGCTGGGGATTTATGGGTTGATAGGTAGCCTGGCCGGTTGGGCCGGCGCGGTATTGCAACAGCCGCAGGTGCAACGAGGCTTGCGCATCGTGGCGGGCAGTGTCATCGCCGGGCTGGGGGTGTGGGGGGTGTGGTAGGGGGGAGTTGGTTGATTTTGTGAAAAATAACAAGGAATCAAGAGCTGGTTTTATAAAATTATCAGTGATTCGGCAAAACTTCCAAAGAAAATTAAATACGTGCATGCTATCGTCAACTCAGAGTGGTGTAATAGCTCCATAATGACGTTGATTGGGGGACAGTATGCGGCGTATAGTATTATTTTGCATGATTCTTATCATCATTGGTGGTATTTTGCCGGCGAGTATATACATTGCCAATGCGGCAACGGTGCCATTAGAATTGGGTGGTATGTTCCGTGCCGATGTAACATTGCGTGATGCCTATGACCGTGCCCGCCTCGACAACGAAGGTATCGTTGTGCTCAAGGCGGATGCGAAGAGTGCGACGGTGTTGGCGGATTATGCCCAAATTGGTAAACTTGCTCGTTGGGGATATTCTCCTGCGAACTGGATGAGTCTCGATCATTTAACAACAGGTGTGATGACTCCTAGCCGGACGCGGAGTGTAGCACCATTATCGGCACAAATTCGTGTTGCGGGTCATACTGCATCCCCGTTACGCAGTTGGGCGAAAACATTGAGTTCTACCCAGCGCAGTATTATTAGTAAAGCAATTATTCCTGATAATGATAGTGATGGTTTGACAAATGATGAAGAAGTTGCGTGGTGTACCGATCCAAATAAGGCAGATACTGATGGGGATACGGTCAAAGATGGTCAAGAAGTTAGTGCATTAAAAGCATGGGTGAATCATTTATCTGAATCAGCGCCGAATAAAGGGGCACCATTTAAAACAATTCCATCTGTTTTGAATACGGGTGATTGTGTCGATGCTGATGAAGGTATTGGTGACCGGATTCCCGATCTTGTCGAACGGCAATTTCTCGGCATGAATGAGCAATTAGTATCATCAGATAACGATAAATATGCAGATGGGCAAGAACTATACGGCAATTATCCATTGATGCCGACATATGTCAAAGCACCTGGCAATCATCCCCTTGTTGGTGCATTCCCTATTCCCGAAGTGAGTGTTGTATCGAATTCACTCAAGGTGAATGTCGTGACGACAATTACGACCGAGAAAGGCACAATGACACAAAACACTCAGTCGTATTCAACGAGTAAAATGAAGGGCGTGAGCCTAGCACGTACTGATACGCAGACGTGGAATAAATGGGTTGAAGTCTCGCAAAGTAAGACGACTGTTGGGCGAGTAAATTGGGGTAAGATGGCCTGGTCTGCAGGTGGAATAGCTGGAGGTGGAATACTATTGGCGATAGGTGCAGCGGCGTGTGCGCCGGGAGTTACGTGTTTTGTTGGAGCTGCAGGAGTTGCTATCGGGGGTAGCATGGCGTGGGATGGTATAACAGGGTTTCGGGATTCGATTTGGGAAGAAGATCCAAATCAAAAAAATACCTACGAGTCGTCAACTTTGGAAAAGATGAATGAGAATACAAGCGCTATTAAATTTCAAACAACACAAAGTGTTACAAATACCACAAATATTACCAAACAGATGGAAACAGATACTAATCGCTTGGTAAATGCCCAAAATATGACAAGTTATTCGGTTGATCGCTTGGGCAATATCACCGCCAATGGATTTCGTGATGTGACCAATGCATTATTAGCGCCAAGATATACGAATACAAAAACAAATGGGCAATCACAAGGTGGTGCAGTTTCGTTAACACAATCCGAATATGAAGAAAACTCCGTCACTAATGGCGAATCATTAACCACAGGTGAAGATTGGCGTACCGCAACGGCGGTGAATAGTGCCCATGCTGCTGACTTAAAGTTTACATACATGGTGCGGAACGCTGGTACCGATTATGCGACTTCGTTGTCAGATATTGCCTTTAACGTCTATCTGAATGACGATACAAATCCCATATACACATACTTCGTAGGACCAGACTTGGGTGGTGATGGTAAGTTACATAACATTCAACCAACTACGCCTGAGGAAGCCGCAAATTCTATTGACAGTTCAAAGGTACGTATTATTACGACATCGCGTCCTATCCCGTTGACACTCGATGAATTACAGGCACTTGATGTCGATCCTGAATGCGCCTTGCAAAAAGCCATTAATCAAATTCCCTCATCACAACGTTGCCCAGGTGGACGTTTGCGCGTAGAACCAGCCGGATTTACCTTTGATGGTCAAGAAAATTACCAAGGAGCCATTGATGCTGGAGTTACGCTTCAAATTGATGATGGCTCTGATGATGGTAATTCAACACTAGATATCTATTTGGTGCCCACATGGACAGATAGTAATAATAATCCTGAATCATTCCTCAATGTTGTGGCACGTACATTCCCCATGGAGCGTGATGCATCTGGTTCACTTATCGCTATTTGGACTCCAGAGCTTCGCACCGATACCCCAACGTGGTGTGATGCCCCCAAACGTTTTGCTGGTACCGTCTATTGCCGCCGCGCACTCAGTACTGCTGATGCATGGTTGATGTATTCGAGTGGCATGGGTGGCGATACTACTGCATATCAAAATATGACGGCACAACGTGGTGCCCGGGCATTATTACGGTTCCGCCGTGATAGTGATCGTGATGGATATCCCGATGACGTCGAACGACAATTAGGAACTAATCCAAATGATGCGAATTCAAAACCAGTGCCCGAGTTGACCAGTGGAGTTTCGTCCAAACGGAGTGGCAATAGTGTCACGAGTACCTTGAGTTTGTTGAATACTGCACCATCAGATGCATATGGTGTCGAAGCGGTGATGATTGCTCCAGATGATAGTATCTCAGTGACCAATAATTCAGTTGGTGGTGGTGGCCGTGTGAAATCCTACCGGCAGCTTGCCGTCGGTAGTCGCATCGAAATTAAACCTGGCTTGACGAGTGATTGGTTAGCCGATGGACATGCGGTCCCTGCAATATCAGGATATTACACGGGCAATACGACTCGTACGTATACCTTCACGACGGTTTGTGGTGCCGGAACAAATTGTGTTGTCGGCCAAGGGAGTGCATTCCTCACATGGTCGGATTCGCAAGGAATTAGTGGTACCGTTAGTCTTGGAAGTACGTACCGCTCACCAATAGCGTTGACGATTGGTACCGATGGATTAAAAGTTGCCATGATGGGTGGTACGTTGACACATGGTCAACAATTCAGTGTCGAAACTGCCCCACCTGCAGATACATTCCAATATACGATTAATCGTGAACCATACACACAACCGTTAGTGGCGGTTACTACGAATCATACTGGTGGTTGGTATCAATCGGTGATACCAAGTAGCTCAATGAATATATCAGATCCGAATGCATCGCTAACGCCATATATCGGTAATATGATTTATGGGATGGATACGCAAATTCTTTCAAATGCCGCCGTAGTTACTGGTACAAATACGACTTATGTGGCGGTGAATAATCCTACGACGACGACTATCAAAAACGGCAATGTGTATTTGGAAGTGATTTCACCAACAGGATATCGCACTGCATTATTTTCACAACAGTTAGATTTTGTTCCTGGACCGTCGGTTGTGCCTATTACATGGTCAACGAGTGTATTTACTGATACCTACAGTCCAACCAAAGATTTTGTAATGCGGGCAGTATGGACAGATTACCAAGATACCATTATTAGGCGGGCTTATCGCAATCTTAATAATTTGGGAGTGAATAATTTACCTGTCGCTACGGTGACATCGGGAAGCTTGACCTATGCTGCTGGTAGTGTCAAAGCGGGTATGCCAATCAAATACCATGTTGATATCGCCAATACTGGACAAAATTATTTGACTGTGTACATACCAACCGTTGATCAAGTTTCTACCAATATGACCGGCACGAAAATTATTCCCATGGGTGCGGTTGGTACGTTACAGTTGTCATTAGATACCGGCAATATCCCTCTCGGAAGTTTTACCAAAGATGTGGTGTTGCGTACATCTGACCCGAATAACCCGACACTGACGGTGCGTATCACTGGCACAATTACTGCGGGTACCGGCGACACCGTCACCTACATTCCCGACCCCTATCGGCCACTCGAAGTCGGCTTGTACGTCAAGGGACCCAAAACGGCATTAGCATCGGTGACATACGATGATCCTACTGCAATCGATGTGGCACGGATTAATCCACTAGGGGTCTACGATGATTTATCAGGTGCAACGCTCGGCCGCGGCAAGATATTGGCGTCAAATTGGAATATATTTACGCCACGTAGTACCAGCACTGCAAGTACGACTACGACGACTCCAGCGACATCGTCTGTCGTACTCCCACAAGCACAGAGTACAAATGCGTTGTTTGGCACAGGGCGTGATGGTGCATATACGGTGGATGGAGGTCAGGTGGTGACATTCCCACAACTCTACTTGACACCGACGGCAGATGTCATTTATGCAGGGAATGCGTTTATCACATTTGCTTCAGACATTTCAGGGCTGCGAGTAGGCGATGAATTATTGATTGTGCAGATGAAGGCCGGGTCTGATTTAGCATATGCTGGCCGCAATGAATTTGTCACGGTCAAAACTATAGATACGGTGGCCAAACGAATCACCCTTGATACTGCTTTGCTGAACACCTACCAACCGACACTCGAAGGTGCCGTGGTACAAGTATTGCAGGTGAAGCATTTTACCAATGTCACTATTAACGGCGAATTACAACCTGCATTTTGGAATGGCACCACCGGGGGATTAATGGCATTTCGTGTCAGTGGTACGTTAACCGGTGTGGGTCATATTGAAGGGTCAGGGCGTGGCTATCGTGGTGGTGCTGGTGGTCGTTTCAAATCAGACCCAGTAGGGTTGATTGGTGAATCATATACGAACTTGGTAAATACCCCCGGTGATACTCGTCGTAATGCATCTGGTGGCGGTGGTGCATATGGTGATACTGATGGTTACTTTGTACAACACTGTAATGCTGGGGTTAAGGCTTGTGGTGGTGGTGGTGGTGGTGGTGCTGGGAACATTAACGACGGTGGGAATGGTGGCGGTGGTGTAGGTGGCCCAGCAGGTGGGCAATCTGGTGGCGCTAAAAGTGGCTTAAATGCAGGCATACTAATTGGCTCGGGTGGCGGTGGTGGTGGTAATGACAATTGTGATGGTTGCGCAGGGGGGCAAGGTGGCAATGGTGGTGGCGGTGTTTATATTGCTGCTAATTCAATTACACTACCGTGGATTGCCGTCAATGCCCAAAACGGCGAAGGGGTGAGTGGTAGTCGCCGCGGTGGTGGCGGTGGTGGTGCCGGTGGTTGGGTGCAAGTGATTGGCGGTACGATTACCCAACTTGATGCCATCAATGCAAATGGTGGTACAGGTGGTGTCGGTTCAGGGGATAGCAGTAAAGGCTATGGCGGTACCGGCGGCAACGGCGACTACGGTACGGTACTCGTGCAGTACTGTACATCGACTGTTGCCATTGGAGGCACCACCAAAACAGTCCAGCAAATTCCCTGTACTGGTTCGATTTCGGGTGTCGTATATCGTGATCTGAATAAAAATAATACGCGAGATGATGGTGAAACCGGTGTTGCTGGCGCAACGGTCAAACTCGGTACCAATACCACCACAACAGATAGCAATGGAGTATATACATTTGGCAACCTGCAGCCTGGTAACTTTACTGTTGAATTGGTATTACCGAGCCAATTTAGCCAAGGGTTGCCACTCATTCGCACAGTCAATGTGACTGCTGGTTCAACAAGCACAACAGACTATGGAATTCGTCCATTCAGCAGTGTGACTGGCACGGTATATCTTGATACAAATGCCAATGGTATCAAGGATTCTGGTGAACTTGGGGTGGCTGGAATTGCAATCCAAGCAAGTGATGTAATCACCACCACAAAGAGCGATGGTACGTACCGATTGAATGGCTTGCCTTCAGGCATAAATACGGTGACTGTTGCCAACTCGAATGGGTATGCCGTTAGTAGTACCTCAGTGGTATCAGTAACGCTTGATCCAGCGGGTGTCGGCTCGGCTGATTTTGGAGTATTGAATTATTCAATTGAAAAACAGGGTACCGATGCCGGGGCACGCATTTTTGTACCAAAGGCCATTACCACGAGTGCACGGTACCTAATCAAAAATGGATTACTGTTGAATTTCACCGGTGCCGGCACGCGTACGACCTATGTGCGCTTACCACGTTCGGAATATTACACGGTGACCATGGAACTCATGTCGCTTGATACCGTACAAGGTGCAGTCCAAGTCGATATTGGTGATGATGGGACGACTGATTGGAGTACGGTTCTTACTGCACCCGGTCGAGTGACTAACTCGAATCTGGCTCAAGCCATCACTAATTTTATGAATACCCAAACAAGTGGCGATACCGTAAATGTGCCGATCAAGGTAACCAGTAGTAGTGCTGGCAATGTGCTGATTGCTAATGTGGTGGGTATTCCAAAACCGAGTGTTGATGTGTCAATTGATCCGCTCTATATTTCGGCATCGATTGCGGGTTCAAATAGCACGAATTTTAGTTTGCCCATCAATACAACGCGGTATATCAAGAGTACAGTGCGCAATGTAACGACTACCAAAACTCCACCTTTTAGTGTGGCCTTAGTTGCTGATGTCAGTGGCTTTGGGTCGTGGTATGTGGGTTCGTTGCTCGTACCGGCACTCAATGCCAGTCAAACATTTAATGTCGTGATGCCAATGAGTACTACTGGGTGGAATGCCGTAACGGGCACGTTGCGCATGGTCGTTGACCCATATAATGCGTTGCCAGAGAAGCTAGAGTCGAATAATCAGGCAAACACAAGTTTCACTGTCTATGATAGTGCTCCGATTACCCCAACACCCACTTTTACGAGTACTGCGACATTTACCCCGGGACCATCGAGTACGCCCACCGCAACGAATACGCCCACCAAAACAAATACGCCGACGGTAACAAATACGCCGTCCCCTTCGGTAACCGTCCCAATGACGGCTACAAATACCGCCACCAATAGTCGTACGCCGACGATGGTGAATTCGGCAGCTGTCTATGTGCGCTACAACTTCGAATCATTTAATCCCACCACCATATTTGATCTTTCAACCAACAAGATTAATTTGGTTTGTGTGGCAGGTGATACCTCTACTCGATGCCCATCGGCGGTATGGGGTGGGTTAGACGATAAATTTGGTTATGCACTTGTTTTTAATGGTGCCCAACAACAACGTATCCGCAGTGCAAGTGCATTAACGTTGTCTAGTAGTTTTAGTATAGGTGGTTGGGTACAGCGATTTGTTGATGGCAATCAGCAAGTAGTCGTAAGTCATGGCTCGGTTGGTGCTGCCAATAATGTCGTGATTGGATTTACTGATGAGGATAAGCCGTTCTGTACGGTTGCAGGCACGACAGTTACTGCCGACCCCGTCGATGCGAATCCCCACTATTTGATGTGCGTATACACTTCTGGCAAAAGTGTCACGCTATATATTGACCAATTAGATCCCGTTGTCGCAACGACGAGTACTCTATACAATAGTCTTGGTGGTAATATTTTGACCCTTGGTGAACGATGGTTGAAAGGTACGCCAGATATCATTGATCAGGAGTTTGATGGTGCCGTTGACTCATTTGTTGTGTATCGCTCTGCCATGACAATGCAACAAATCGATGCGCTGTATAATCAAACGGTGCGTGTCAACGAACAGGTAATTACCCGCACTGCGTTAAATGTCACCAATACGCGGACGCTGACGCCGACACGTACGATGACACCAACGCCAACGAAAACATTTACGCGGACGCGGACGGCAACCAAAACTAAAACAAAGACTCGTACAAAGACTGCGACCCCAACTCCCACTGATACCGATACACCAACACCTATTCCTGCATTGACACCTATGGTGAATAATCTTGCAGTAGGTGCTAATTTCGCCATCGTACGGCGTGATGATGGCACATTGCGTGGATGGGGAAATAATGCCGAAGCAGAAATCGATATCCCCGAAGATGTTGGTACCGTACAGGCAGTAGTTGCTGGTAATCAACATGTGTTAGCACTCCGTGACGATGGTTCTTTGATGGCGTGGGGGAATGGTGACTTAGGGCAATTAAATGTACCTAGTGACACCGACTTTGTCGCTATTTCTGCTGGTTCTAATCATAATTTAGCGCTACATGGTAATGGAACTGTTACTGCGTGGGGTGGAGATAATACAAATGGTGAGTTGGATATTCCTGATGATCTAACTGATGTCGTCGCAATTGCCGCAGGTGGTATCCACTCACTCGCATTACTGAGTGATGGTACGGTACGTGGGTGGGGGAATGATGATTTCGGTCAAGTGTCTGGCGCTGATGGTCGTACCGATATTGTCGCAATTGCTGCAGGCTACAATTACTCGCTCGCATTGCTCAGTGACAATACCGTCGTAGGATGGGGGAACAATGACTATACGCAGATTGATGTACCCGGTGAGATTCAAGGCAATGTGATTGCCATTGCAGCGCATTACAACCATTCACTCGCGTTGCTGAATGATGGCAGTGTTGTGAGTTGGGGTGATAATTCGTGGGGGCAAGCACTCGTTCCTGCCCAATTGAATGACAGCATTCCCTTGTCACTCAATGCAGCAGAAATTGGCGTAGGTGAAAAGTACTCTGTGGTGTTACTCAGCGATGGCTTTAATGACTACTGTGGTGCACGTTGTTTGTATGCATGGGGCGATAATGATGTAGGTCAACTCAATGTACCAGATGATGAGTTTTGGCCATTGACGCCTACTTATACTCCATCGCCAACATACACCCGCACAAAAACACGTACCCCGTCGAAAACACGCACAAAAACACGGACACCAACCAAATCGCCAACACGTACCCGTACTCGTACGCCTACACCGTAACCAAGCGTTTTTTTGTAACGACATGGGTTGTATTTCTACAACCCATGTCTTTGTATGTGATTATGAAAAATTTGGCGAAGTAGGATGTGTTTTATGTGATATTTTCAATGCGAAATTACAACTTCGGGATTTCAATAGATTACCCCCCCATTACCCCCGTTCCCACGTCTGCTCATGCATCACTTTGCCCCAGGTGGCGTCGCTATGCTCGGCGGCCAGTGTAAACCCCGTCGCCTCATACAAATGCTTGGCCGCATCGAGCCCCACAATCGTCGTCAGCCACAGATACTGATGATGCTGGTCGGCAAACGCCAACGCCTGCCGGAGCAATTCCCGCCCGATGCCCTGCCCGTGGCGCGTGGGGTCGACCACAAACCAGCGCAGGCGCGCCGCCGGCGTGGTGCCGCCATCAATCACGATGCTCCCCACTACCGCAGCGCCGTCACTGGCCCACAGCAACAGATTGCCCGCATCGCTGTGGCGGGGCACAAATTCGGCAATCTCACTAGCCACTTTGCACTCAAACGCCATCCCAAAGCCCACCGCCCCCGCATAATAGCGCGTCTGGGTCTGCGTCATCCAGCCGATTAACCCGGGCGCATAGCCAATGTGGTATTGAATTGGCATTGTTGCTCCTTTTTTCTTTTTGAAAAACACGTGGGGGCGAGCCGTGAATCAGCCACATACAGCTCGCCCACCGCCACGTTTCCGCGCTCCCAGACGATTTTTGGTGATGCCTGTGGGTGGGTGTTATTCAGACTTAGGTTCAAATTCGGCCATCAGTTCGGCCAAATCGCGCGAAGCAGGCCGCGCTGATGACGCCAGCTGTTGGCGCATATTGATGCGGTCGGCCAAGGGGCGGTTTTGTCCCAACTTAAACTTACCCTCGAGGCTAGTCACCTGCATGCTATAGGCGGTAATCCCTTTGAGCATGTGCGGTACGTCGTTGGGCCCATAGGCCGGCGTGCCGTACAGTTCACTCAACTGATTGACCATCTGCAAGGTGTCACTTACCGACGTATGCGCGACTGCTACCCCACTGGCATTGACCACCGCATAATTCCACGTCGGTACGGCACCAGGGCTGGCAGGGTACCAACTAGGCGAAATAAAGGCATGTGGCCCGTGAAACACCGCCGATACCACTGCTCCCGCCTGCAACACCTGATTGTGCCCGTTGGCGTTCGCTAAATGGAAGTCCACCCATATCTCGTTACCCTCGGCCCGCACCATCACCGGCGCAAAACTCACCCACGGCGTGGCATCACCGTTGCTTATCAACGTCGCGAAATCGTATTGCTGCATGAATTGGATCAACCGGGCCCGCTCGTTGATACGGTTTGCTACGGGAATGTACATGACGGCGCCTTTCGGTATATTTACGTGCTTTGGTCATTATAAACAATCTGGGTGTCGGTCGTCATTGTGTCGGTCGTCGTTGTACGGCGACCTGTAGCTTTTGCGTCGGTCGTCGTTGTGTCGGTGTCGGTCGTCGTTGTGTCGGTGTCGGTCGTCGTTGTGTCGGTGTCGGTCGTCGTTGTACGGCGACCTGTAGTGTCGGTCGTCGTTATACGGCGACCTGTATTCATTATGCCTACTATTCATAACCAATCGTTAGTGCTAAAATATTTATGCACACATGGTGAAATACACGAAAGGAATACCTCATGACGTTGCCGATTTTGCAGACGGACACCACCGCGAGCGATACCGCCGCAATAGGCGCACTCATGGCATTTGGAGCAATTGGGGTTTGTTTTATGGCGGTGATATTCATCGTGACGATTGCCACCATCGCCGGCATGTGGAAGCTGTTCGTCAAAGCGGGGCGCCCCGGCTGGGCCGCCGTTGTCCCCTTTTATAGTGACATGATTCGCAACGAAATCTCCGGTACACCCGTGGTCTGGACCTACTACGCCTGGATTGCCCTCGCCCTCAATATGTTTACCGGCGGTTTGGCTGGGTTTGGCCTAGTGTTGATTTTGGTTATCTATTTCTTTACCTATGGCCCATTGCTCAAAGCCTATGGTCGTGAAAACGGTACCGGGAGCCGACTGTTCGCGTTGTTCTTCCCCTATATTGTCTTCCCACAGATTGGGTTTGGTGCCAACACCTACCTCGGCCCTCAAGCCGATGCCGTAGCCGCCTTGCCCAACCTGCCGTGGATTGATAACACGGCTGCTGCGAGTTCATCCGCACCGTCGGTGGGCACCCCTATCAACACTAATCCGCCCGTCTCATCCGTCCCTACCATGACACAATCCAGCGATCAAGCTCCAACTGACAGCACCCCACCATCATCTGCTCCTACGATGAAGGGCTATGCTGACGACGATTTGAACAAACCCCGCTAAGTCGTAGGTATTTCTATCCCCTAAACCCATCATTTGGGTCTAGGGGAATATTTATTTGCATAGACAAACTATTTCATTGACCATTATAATGGACGAGTATCCAGTTTTATAAGGAAAATATCATGTCAATCCCCTATTTGTTGCAGTCAACCACTGACACTGCCCAACTCGAATCGCAATTGCAAATCCTCGGCTATGTTGGCGGTGGCGTGTATGCCGTCGTCTTTGCCTTGCTGGCGGCGATGGTTGTCGGCATGTGGAAGATGTTTGTCAAAGCTGGCCAACCAGGTTGGGCTGCCATCATCCCGTTTTACAATGATGCCGTGCTGGTCGACATCTGTGGTTTGCCCGCCACCTATAAGTATTACTTGTGGTTGGGCATCGCCTTGATGCCACTTGCTGGTGGTTGTTTTGGTGTGGCACCGGTGGCTGCAATTATCGTACGCTACTTTTTGCTGCGCGTACTGCTTGCCTCATTTGGGCGCCCCAATGAGCCCCTCAACGTTGTTGGTACCTTGTTGTTCCCGTATGTGACCTACCCCAGCATTGGCTTTGGAAGCGACACGTACCTCGGCGTCCAAGCCGCTGCCGTCGCTGCCGCCCCCAAATTGCCGTGGTTTGGTCAATCAGCCGCACCTGTCGCTCCAGTTGTCGCACCTGCATCATCGGTGCCCACCATGAGTGGTAGCGCCCCCACCGAAAACAACGACAAACCCAACCACGAAAACCCCGTCCAATAATCCCCCTAGGTCGAAATAAAAAAGGAGCGACGCAGCATGCTGCGTCGCTCCTTTTTTGGCGTGATTGTTACGCCAAAATCGCCGCAATCCCCATGCTGGCGATTTCGGCATCTTCGTCTTCGCTCAGACCACTCACCGCCACGGCACCGAGGCATTCGCCATCGACAAGCACTGGCATGCCACCACCCCAACCGACAAAGCGGGGGTCGCCATAATAACTGATATCAAAGCCTTGATCGGCACTGCGGATTTTTTTGCCGATTTCACGGGTCGGTTTGCCTGCTCGCGCCGCCGTAAAGGCTTTGTTGATGGCAATGGTAATTGATTGAAACGGCGCTCCGTCCATCCGCGCAAAGGCAATCAATTCGCCATGATTGTCGGCCACGGCAATTACCCCAATCGCGTTGCGACGCTGTAATTCTGCCACAATCACCGTCAACGCCTTCTGGGCATCGGCATAATCAATGGTACGTTGCTGTTGCATGTGTGGTGCTCCTTTTTGTTTATCGTCGGAATGCCTCCATTATACGTGTATTGTAGAGACCACAGCCTGCTGCGTCTCTACTACAATACTGCTGCGGTCTCTACTTATAAATGTCAAATTTTTTATTATGTATATACTTAATATTATTTTTTGAAAATAGTCATAAAATACGTGTAAATTAGTCATAAAATGTAATGTTTATTTCGTGAAAATAATTGACAACATATGATACAATGAAAGTGTTCAAGTTTTTTGACAGAAGAGGTGTATCATGCCGTTGTTTTTTCAAGATGCAAGTAGTGGGGCAGACGCAGGTGCGATTATTGCTGCATTGTTGGTCAATCTGATTCCGTTGGCAATTGTGGTTGCCATGTTGGTCGGTATGTGGAAGGTATTTGCCAAGGCTGGCAAACCGGGTTGGGCTGCGATTATCCCCTTCTATAACGATTCGGTGTTGATTGATATCTGTGGTTTGCCGGTGATTTACAAATATTACTTGTGGGCTGGTATTGCCTTGAGCTGGTGTGGCGGGATTCCGTTGTTGGCCGCTATGGTCGTACGCTATTTTGCCTTGCGGGTGTTGTTGCAATCATATGGGCAACCAAGCGAGCCCATCAATGTGATTGTGGCTTTGGTTTTGCCTTTTTACACCTACCCCAAGTTGGGCTTCGGTACGGCCACCTACCTCGGCGTGCAAGCCGCCGCCGTGGCTGCCGCCCCCTTGTTGCCCGGCTCTCCCAAGGCGATTACGCCACCCACGGCCTAATCGTTGCAACGATTTGATTGGTAATGACGTCATCCCTTGTGTACAATCACAGGGGATGATGTTTTTTAGTGAAATGGAATATTTACATGATGTTGCTCCAACAAACCAACCCATCGGGAATTGATACTGCGGCACTTATTGCATTGATCATGGGGTCAATCGTCTGCTTTGGGGCGATATTTTTGGTCATCATGTTTGTGGCGATTATCATTCATTGGCGCATCTACGAGAAGGCGGGCCAGCAAGGGTGGGCAGCCGTGATTCCCATCTATAGCACGATTATATTGATGGACATCATCCGCCGCCCGCGGAGCTGGGCCTGGATTATATTGGGACTGGGGCTGCTTACCTCCATCCTCAATGCCGTGCAACCCGGCACCCAAGGCCAAAACCACCAAGACCCCAACATGATTATTAGCCTATTGCAATTGGTGGCGGGGCTGGTGTTATTCTATTTCACGTTGCGCACTATGCGTGATTTGGCGCGCGCCTTTGGGCATGGGCGCTGGTTTACGGCGGGGTTGATTTTGTTTCCATATATCTTTTATCCCATTTTGGCGTTTGGTGATAGTCAATACCAATACACCAACCATACCGCATTGCCCGGTAGCAGTGATTTGAACGTCGTGCAATAACTCCCCTAGTGTGGATTCGTGCATCCCTCGATTTATGCCTCTGGCATGGGTCGGGGGATGGCTTTTTCGGGGAGCCCATAGGCCCGGGCCGCTAGCCGATCAATCCAGCGCGCAGGCAACCAGCGCGGCAACCACCAATCCATCAGTAGGTTGGGGGCTAGGGCATAGCGGGTGCGGGGCCGGCGGGTAGTCAGGGCATGCAACACCAGATCACCGACGCGTGAAGCTGCCAGTCCGTGGATGCCAGCAGCGACTACGTTGTCGTGATATCTGCGCAAATAGGGGCCGTAGGCGGTGTGTTGATAGGCATCTACGTCCAATTGTTCGGCTTTGCGCCAAATAGGGGTGGCGATGGCGCCCGGCCCGATGATAATCACGTCGATGCCAAACATGAGCAATTCGCGGCGCAGACATTCTGACCAACCCTCGAGGGCATGTTTCGATGCCACATAGGGTGCCAGGTAGGGCGCGCCCAGTTTGCCCCCTAGCGAGCTGATATTGATGATGCGCCCTGGGGCACCGTGGCGTTGGCGGTCGCTGCCAAGCAACGGTGCGAACGCTTGCGTGACCGCTATTTGGCCAAAGAAATTGACCTCGAATTGGTGGCGAAATTCGGCGACCGCCAGATGCAGACTGGGACCAGCCACGGCAATGCCAGCATTATTCACCAACCCTGCCAAGGTGTTTTTTTGTAATAAATCTGACACAACAGCAGCGGCTTGACTGATACTGGCGCTATCACACACATCCATAATAATCGGCGTGACGTGGGTGCCGAATTCGGTGGTCAGGCTGGTGGCGTCGGCTGCCGTGCGCACACTGGCGACGGCCTGAAAGCCTCGGGCGATGGCACTGGCCACACAGGCTCGGCCAATCCCCGTTGATGCGCCGGTAATCATGATATGTCGCATTGGTATGCTCCTTCGGTGTGATGCACAACCCCGTGTATAATTCTAGCATGTAGGTCGTCGAAAATATGTGAGAGGGAACCCTACCATGGATCTCAATCAACTGCGCATTGATATTACGCATCAATATGCCCAAGAACATGCCGCCCTCGGCTTGAAAGGTGCCCGGGCTAAGCTGGTCGAAGCCCAAGAATGGCAACTCGCGCCGGTATTGCAAAAAGGTGGCGCTTTGGTATTCCCCCACGCCGGGGTGGCAGAGTGCGCCAAGCAAATCGCCGCTTGTATCAACGCCTGTATCGACAGTGGCGCCGACACGGTGCTGGTGCTGAGTGTGCTCCATGCCTTTAGTGACGAAATGGAGCAAGCCCGCCGGCGGGTGGCTGCTGGTGGCGACCCGTCGACTGACCGCATTTGGGGCATCCAAGGACCTGGCTTGACTCGTGGCGATGAATGGGCCTACGACCATGCCTTGTTTACCTGGCGCTATTTGTGGGAAGTGGC
>CANFUF010000054.1 GCA_947450095.1 Roseiflexaceae bacterium | reverse complement strand
TGAGCCCCCGGATTACTCGCCCCGACCAAGTGGCCTATGGGCGAGCCCATGGTATCGTGACGGTGTCGTGGAGCCCGTTGGGCCAAGGCAGCGATTTGTTGAGCGACCCGACGTTGGTTGCGATTGCCCAAAAATACGGCAAAACACCGGCGCAAGTGGTGTTGCGCTGGAATATCGAACTGGGTTTGGTGCCCATCCCCAAGTCGTCCAATCCCGTACGCTTGGTGCAGAACCTTGCTATTTTTGATTTTGCATTAACGTCAGCCGAAATCGCCGCGATTACGGCACTCGATACGGGTGCCGAAAAACGGGTCGATTCGGATGTGGATGGCCATTGATGCCACCCCGCTTGGCCAATTCACGTTTGGCCAGTATGTTTTTTTCATAAATGAACAGTCATAATAACGAAAAGGATGCGTAATGCAGTACGCCACGAATCAATATGAAGGGATGATTGCCGAGACAATCGTCATCCCCGGGCACAACGGTGACCCCATTGGCGCCTATGTGGCGCGGCCGCTGGGGCCGGGACCCTTCCCCGCAATTGTGGTGATTCACCACATGCCGGGCTGGGACGAATGGTACCGCGAAGTGACCCGCAAGTTTGCCCATCACGGCTATATTGCGATTTCGCCCAATCTGTATCACCGTGCCGGCCACGGCATCCCCGAAGACATCGCCGTGCAGGTGCGGGCTGCAGGTGGCGTGCCCGACGACCAAGTGGTGGGTGATGTGGCCGGTGCGCTGGCCTATGCCGTAGCGCAACCGACCTGCACGGGCAAAGTGGCAGTGTTTGGTACCTGCTCGGGTGCCCGCCATGCCTATTTGGCGGCCTGTCGCGCCCCCGGATTTGCGGCGATTATCAATTGTTGGGGTGGGCGGGTCACAATGGAACCACAAGAATTGAGCCCTGCTCAGCCGGTGGCACCGATTGATTACACCAAAGATTTGGCCTGTCCGGTACTGGGGATTTTCGGCGAAGAAGATTCTAGCCCCACCCCGCCACAGGTGGCGTTGCTGGAGCAGGCCTTGATTGCCCATGGCAAAACGTACGAGTTCCACATGTATCCCGATGCCGGCCATGGCTTTTTCTACTATGATCGTCCGGCCTATCGTCAAGCCCAAGCCATGGCCGGCTGGAAGCAGATTTGGGCGTTTTTGGCGCAATACGTGGGCTAGACCTGCCCGAGCAAGGAACGGCATATGTGTACGATGATTGCCACCCAAATCAAGGTGGCGGGGAGCGGCAAAGCGGGGAATGGCTGGTTCACGTTGGGCGAAGCCAACGTGTCGTATGATCATCCCTTTGAAGCGCCATTTGAACATGCCCTCAGCCTCGACTTTGTCAACGAGGCGTTGGGGCCGAGTGCCCGGGTATCGGTGGAATTGGATGTAGCCTCGGCGCGCCAATTGGTCGACACCATCAATGCGATTTTGGCCAAAGCCGATAGTGGCGGCTATATCGTCGAGTAAATTGCGTCACTTGAGGTTGGCTGATTCCCTGCTGGTGCGTAAGCACTGGTAGGGAATCGCTGTGTTGAATGCCAAAGGTTGTGGGGTACAATAAGCGCAGTCAATTTAGTAATTTCAGAGAGGAAGTGCAATGACCACTTCTTTTGCGCGGCGCATGAGCCGAGTCCAGCCTTCGGCCATCCGTGAATTGTTGCAACTGGGCGACAACCCCAACGTGATTTCGTTTGGCGGCGGTTACCCCGATGCGACCTTGTTCCCCTACGAAGAACTGTGTGCGGCAGCCCAGACTGCCTTGGTCGAAGACGGCGCAGCGTCGTTGCAATATACGTCATCAAGTGGCACACCACAATTACGTGCCCAAATCGCAGCCCGCATGACCCGCCAAGGGACGCCGTGTCGTGCGGATGACGTGCTGATTTTGCATGGTGGCCAACAAGGGCTCGATTTGGTGGCCAAACTGTTTCTGAATCCGGGCGATGTGGTGATTACCGAAAATCCCACCTTCCTCGGTGCCTTGATTGCCTTTAATCCGTGCGAGCCAAATTATGTGGCGATTGGCATGGACGACGATGGCATGGATATGAATCAGCTCGAGCAGGCATTGATTGCGACGCCCAACGCCAAGTTGATTTATACGGTGCCAGACTTCCACAACCCCACTGGTGTGACGATGAGTCTGGCGCGCCGGCACGAATTGATTGGCTTGGCCAATCGCTTTAATCTGATTATTTTGGAAGATACGCCCTACCGTGAAATCCGCTTTGCGGGGGAATCGTTGCCCACCCTCAAAAGTCTCGACACCGAAGATCGGGTGATTTATCTCGGCACGTTTTCGAAAATCTTGGCCCCGGCCTTGCGCATCGGCTGGACAGTGGCGTCACCGGCCATCACCCATCAACTAGGGTTGCTCAAATTGGCCGCAGACACGCAATGTAGCACGCTGAATATGAAAATTATCTCGCTCTTTTTGGAACAAAACGACATCGAAGCGCATATTGGGCAGTTGCGTGACGCCTACCGGCGCAAGTGTGACGTGATGTTGCGCACGATGGCAGAATCATTCCCCGATACCGTCACGTGGACGAAGCCCAACGGCGGGTTATTTACCTGGTTGACCTTCCCGGTAGGATTTGATGCTGCCGATTTCATGCGCAATCAATTGTTGCCCCACGCCAGTGTGGCGTATGTGCCCGGCGCGCCGTTTTTTGCGGTCAACCCAGTGCCCAACCATGCCCGGGTCAATTATTCATCACAATCCGACAGTCGGATTGTGCAGGGGATTACGGCCATGGGCGCGCTACTCAAAAACCCCCGTTAACCCAAAATCGCCGTCAGCGCGGCGTCGAGGTCGCTGAGGTCGGCCAACACGGCGTCGGGCTGATGGCTAGTCAAATCGGCCACACTAAAGGGGCCGGTAGCCACTGCCACAGTGCGGGCGCCGTGAGCTTTACCACAGGCGATGTCGTTGGGGGTGTCGCCGATGATGATGATATCGCTGCCGCTGAGGGCCGGCTGGAAGCGTTGGTTGGCGCGGGTCAAGGCAAAGTTGGGCAGTTGTACGCGCTGGTGGTGATCGCTGCCGTAGGCGCCGGTCTCGAGGTCGACGTAATGCAGCAGATTGGTGAGGCGGAGCTTCATGGCGGCGACTTTTTGCATGTTGCCGGTCAGCACCGATTGATGCACGTCGGGGTTGTGTTGTAGGTGGGCCAAGATGGCGGGGACGCCGGGTAATACGCGGCCGCGGGCGGCCATTTCGGCTTGGCGTTGGTCGAGCTCATCCATGTAGGCGCCGGCAAATTCGTCGAGTTGGGCGAGGATTTGGTCGTGGGGGCGCTCGGCGAAGGTCTCTAAAATAATCTGCTGATCGGTTTTGCCGGCGTATTCGCGGCGATCGTTGCTGGCGGGGCGACCATAGACGCGGGTCATGGCGGCCCGCATCGCTTCACCGGCTACGCCACCACTATACAAAAGGGTGCCGTCGATATCCCACAAAATCAAACGCATAGTAAGTCCTTTTGTAATTGCGAAGCTTATAGTCCACCAAAATAACGCAGGGCGAGGCGGATGCGATCGTCGATGCTGTCGGGGGCATCGGCGGGGATGTTGGCGACGGCGGCGTTGGCTTCAGCAGCGCTATAGCCCAGCCCCGTCAACACGTCGATGAGATCGCTGTCGCGACTCGACGGAGCGGCTCCGGCCATTAACCCGCGCGGGTCGATTTTGCCCTTGAGCTCCAGCACCATGCGCTCGGCAGTTTTGCGGCCAATGCCAGGGACCTTGCTGAGGCGTACCACGTCACCACTGGCCAAGGCAGTTTTGAGGTCGTCGGGACTCAGGCTCGACAGCAAACTCATGGCTACTTTGGGGCCTATGCCACTGACAGCCAGGAGCTGATCAAACAGTAGCCGTTGGGCCCAATTGGCAAAGCCATATAAGGTGAGTGAATCTTCACGCACAATCAAGCTGGTAAAAAACCGCACCGCGTCGCCATCATTGACGGCACTGAGGGCTGGTTTGGGGAGATGAACGAGGTAGCCGACCCCGTTGGTGTCGATAATCACGTAGTCGCTACCGGTGGCGACGACGGTGCCAGAAACAAGCGCAATCATAGTATTCCTCTATACAAAAAACCGGCCCATGGCCGGTTTTTGAATGGGGCGGGAGACGAGATTCGAACTCGCAACCCTCTGCTTGGGAAGCAGATGCGCTACCATTGCGCCACTCCCGCTCACTGCCGTCATTGTAGCCGGTGGGGGCGGTGCTGTCAAGTTGACTTTGGGGGGTGGTCGACAATTGTTTGCATAATCTGCTCGAGCTCGGCGCAATGCTGTTGCCACGAATAGTGGGCTACGACGCGTTCCCGCCCGGCTGCACCCAGTTGTTGGGCCCGCTGCGGGTCGGCCAGCAGTGTGGCGATGGCTTCTGCCAGTGCCGGCACATCGGCTTCGGGTACCAGCAAGCCTTCGTGTTGATGGCGCACGATTTGGTTGAGGGGGGTGATATCGCTGGTAATGACGGGCAAGGCCGTCGCCATGTATTCGTGGATTTTGAGGGGTGACCAAAAGAACCCGGCGGCTTGTAAGGCGGGGTGGGCATGGGTATCAAAGGGCGCGATGCCGATGTCGGCGCTCGCCAGGATGGCGGGCATGGCGGCGTAGGGTTGCGCGCCCGTAAAGACAATATTGGGGTGGCCGCCGGCGAGCTGGGTGACTTGAGCAAATTCTGGGCCATGTCCCACAAACAAAAAACGGGCATTGACTCCGCGTTCCAGTAACAGCCGGGCTGCCTTTACCCCATGCGCGACACCGTGCCAGGCCCGGAACGAACCAACAAATACCACGGTGGGTTGGTGGTCGGGGGGGCGCTGGGCCGGGCGGGGGGTAAAGCGATCGACATCGGCGCCCCATGGTGTTTCGTGGATGCGGGTGCGGTCGATGCCACTGGGGATGGTGGTCTGGAGCGGGGTCACGATGGCATCGGCCCAGCGACATTGTAGTGTCGCCCAGCGCCGCATCGGTCCGCCAAGGCGGTCGTCGATTTGGCGTTTGCGAATGCTAGGGGGGTCGACAATCAATGCGTTGACTTCGAGCAAGGTCGGGCGTTTGCCAAGACGTGCAGCAATCATCCCCGCCCCGGCAAAGTTGTAATAGCGCTCCATGATGACATCGGGTTGCAGGCGGTGCGCCAATGCCATGATGGTAGGGGTGGTGAGAAGTGACAACGCCTTGGGAACGTCGATATGATAGATGGTGACGCCATCGAGCTGTTGTTGTGACGGCGCAAACAAATGCCCGAGGTTGGTATGTCCTTCGCGGCTGACCGCCACCACATGTACCTCGTGACCACGCTGGCTCAACCCACGCGCCACTTCATAGGCATGGGTTGAGCCACCGAGATTGCCAGGGACGGGAATGCCACTTGCCACATACAGGATTTTCACGGGGTATCCATTTATCATCCAATTAAAAATGCTACTGGCGGGGCGGTGAATTGGTTACATACGCTCGTAGCGCTCGAGGTCAAGCACGATACAAAGCGCCCCTTCGGCGACGGTCGAGACGGTCTGTTGGGCTTTGGTGACGGCGGTGTCTTCGACACCGGCCAGCAACGTGGTGTTGCCACGGCGCAAGAACCCGCCACTCGATGCGAGCCGCGTCACGCGAAATCCTTGTTCAACCAAGGCGTCTACGGCAGCATCGGCCACGGCATCTTCGGTCACAAAAACGAGTAATTTCATATGGGGCTCCTTACAATTAGTTGGCCTGACGAATGCGCTGGGCCATGGGCAAGGTGTAGGTATGGCAAATCGCAATAGCGACGGCATCGGCGGCATCGTCTGGTTTAATGATGGCAGGCATCCGTAACGTTAGCTTGACCATTTCTTGCATTTGGCGTTTGTCGGCACCACCGTAACCAGCCACGGTTTGTTTGATGATGATTGGTTTGTATTCGTAGACCGTCAGCCCAGCTTGGGCGAGGGCTAACAATGCCACTCCGCGGGCTTGACTGACCGTCATGGCAGTCGTGACGTTTTTTGCGAAAAAAAGCTCTTCGACAGCGCAATTATCAGGCTGGTAGGTGGTGATACACTCGGTAAGTCCACGGTAGAGCGCTAATAGCCGCTCGGCTTGGGGCATACCAGCGGGGGTTGTCAATGCACCACAGGCGACTAAGCTGAGGTTGCCATTGAGTGAATCAACAATTCCCCACCCCATAATTGCGGTACCAGGATCAATCCCAATTGTACGCATTAGGTGCCAGCAAATTGCTCGGCCACCTCGTCGGTGATGTCGAGGTTACTATAGACCTTTTGGACATCGTCGAGGTCTTCCATGCGTTCAATCAATTTGAGGGCCCGCAAGGCATCGGCGGCGTCGGCTTGGACGATGGTTTTGGGGCGCATCGCTTTTTCGACGGTGGTAATCACCAACCCTGCAGCCAGCAATACATTGCGGATGGCGATGAGTTGTTTGTAATCGGTATAGATTTCGAGGACATCACCACCATCGATGACGTCGTCAGCACCTGCGTCGATAGCCATCATAGTGGCGTCATCGGTGCTTACTTTGCCGTTGCTCAAATCAACCACAATCAACCCTTTGAGGTCAAACATCCAGCTCACCGAGCCAGGTTCGCCAGGATTGCCGCCGATTTTGGTGAATACGGCCCGCACTTCTGAGGCGGTGCGATTGCGGTTGTCGGTGGCGGCTTCGATGATGACAGCGACGCCACCAGGAGCGTACCCCTCGTAGGTGATTTCTTCGAGTTGGGATTCGTTGCCTTTGCCCAAACCGCGTTCGATGGCACGATGGATACTGTCCATTGGCATGTTGCCGGAGCGGGCTCTATCAACAGAAATCCGCAAACGGAAGTTGGTTTCGGGGTCGCCTGAACCACCTTCACGCACTGCAATGGCAATATCGCGGGCTAATTTGGTAAACAACTGACCACGGCGTTGGTCGAGTACCCCTTTGGATCGGCGAATGGTAGCCCATTTCGAGTGACCGGACATAACAAATACCTCTATAGAATGCATCGTATTCCGTGTATTATAGCATACGCACCTAATTCATCATAGCCTTTGTTTTGGCATCACCAAATACAAACCGCCCCACGTGATGACACGTGAGGCGGTCGCAAGAATTGGATTTAGTTGTTGACCGGGACGTCGATGCCGTTGGTTTGTTGCACACGGGCAATCAAGCTCCGCAAGCGCTCGCCATCGAGGGATTCGTATTCGATCAAGGCATTGGCCATATCTTCGAGGATGGTGCGGTTGGTGGTCAAAATCGAACGGGTGTGGGCATAGGCTTCTGCCACAATCCGGAAGACTTCTTCGTCGATTTTGCGGGCTACGTCTTCGCCATAGTTGCGCTGTTCGCTGATTTCGCGACCAAGGAAGATCATCTCTTCTTTTTCGCCAAAGGCAATCGGACCCAACTTGGCGCTCATGCCAAAGCGTGTCACCATGGCGCGGGCAATCCGGGTCACTTGGGTGATGTCACCTGAGGCACCGGTGGTGACTTCTTCGATACCAAAGATGATTTCTTCGGCGACCCGACCACCCAATGCCGACACCAGCTGGGCATTGAATTGTGACATCGTGGTGTAGCGCAAGCTGTCTTCTTCGGGCAAGAACAAGGTATACCCACCGGCCCGACCACGGGGAATGATGGTGACCTTTTGGACCATGTGGGAGTGTGACATGCCGGCGGCAGCAATGGCGTGACCCGCTTCGTGGTACGACACCAACAGCTTTTCGCGTTCGGTCATCACCCGGCTGCGGCGCTCAGGGCCACCGAGGGCCACCCGCTCGACGGCATCGCTCAACTCTAATTGACCGATTTGCTTCTTGGAGCGACGGGCTGCCAAAATGGCGGCTTCGTTGATGGCGTTGGCCAAATCAGCACCTGAGAACCCAGGGGTGAGTTTGGCGATGACGGTCATATCGACGTCGTCTGCCAACGGCTTGCCTTTGGAATGGACGGCAAGAACGGCGATACGTCCTTTGACGTCGGGAGTATCGAGTACCACCTGGCGGTCAAACCGGCCTGGACGAATCAAGGCGGGGTCGAGCACATCAGGACGGTTGGTGGCGGCGATGACGATGATGTTGGTGGTGGAATCAAATCCGTCCATCTCCACCAAAATCTGGTTGAGGGTTTGCTCACGCTCATCGTGTGAACCGCCCAACCCGGCGCCACGTTGGCGACCCACTGCGTCGATTTCATCGATGAAAATGATACAAGGGGCGTTGCGTTTGGCTTGGTCAAACAAATCACGGACACGTGACGCACCCACACCGACGAACATTTCGACAAATTCAGAACCCGAAATCGAGAAGAACGGTACTCCTGCTTCACCGGCTACTGCCCGTGACAACAAGGTTTTGCCGGTTCCCGGAGGACCAACCATCAACACACCGCGGGGGATGCGGGCGCCAAGGGCCGAGAACTTGTCGGGGAACTTGAGGAACTCGACAATTTCGCTGAGGTCTTGTTTGGCTTCTTCTTGGCCGGCCACATCCGCAAAGGTCACGCTGGGTTTATCCGGCGAGAACATGCGGGCACGGCTTTTGCCGAATGACATGGCTTGATTGTTTGATCCTTGTGCTTGACGCATAAAGAAGACAAAGAAGCCAATCATTAAAATAACCGGCAATAATACCGAAATGACATTGAATAACCCGCCCCAGGCTGGGGCTGCTCCGATTTTGAGGTCGACGCTATCAAGGGGTACGCCAGCTTGCACCAACAAGGTGGTAATGCTGTCGCCACTTTCAATGCGTGAATGAACGACTTTGGTGTCACGGTAGTTGACGATGATTTCGCTACTACCTGTTTGCACGTCGATGCTTTTGACTTTACCTGCTTTGGCATCAGCAAGAACAGTATAAATACCACTCTCGGCGACACTTGCTTGTGAACCACTAAAATAATTAAAAAATAGTGCAAGCGCTGCAACAAGGATGATGAGGTAGACGAAACTATTCTTCAGCCAGCGATTTTCGCCCATATCTCTTCACAATCTAGGAGTAGACACTCCGTGGTAGCACGGCTCTGATACGAACAGAGGTGAACATGCTACATGTTTGGTCTTGTGATTATAACACTGTCGTTTTCGCTTGGGCAAGCAAGAACCACTCCAAAATGTCAACTCTTATTTAACTCTAATACCATCATCGATTTGATGCACTTGAATTTGGCATATTTTTGCAAAAAAAAGTAGAATTCGGTACGAAATACCGAATTCTACCGATTGGTGTGCGTATATAGACGGGTGTGATGGACAACACCAGTCCTCGTCCACTTGACAGGTCATTTTTATTGAGTGTAGATTTCGGGTTTTAGTACGCCAATATAGGGCAGATTGCGATAATGCTCGGCATAATCGAGCCCATACCCCACCACAAATTCATTGGGAATATCAAATCCGAGGTAATCGACGGTCAATCCCACGGCGGGGTCGCGGCGGGCGGGTTTGTTCAACAACGTGCAAATCCGCATGCTCGCCGGGTTGCGTTTGAGGAATTGGGCATGCAGGTAGGCCAGGGTGAGTCCACTATCGATGATGTCTTCGACAATCAACACATGTCGTCCGGCAATGTCCATATCCAAATCTTTGAGCAGGCGCACCACACCGGTGCTGTGGGTACCATGGCCGTAACTCGACGTGGCAATAAAGTCAACGGAAAGGGGAATATCGATGGCGCGTGCCAAATCCATCATGAACATGGTACATCCTTTGAGTACCCCAATCATGACCAAATCGCCTAATTCTGCATAATCACGTGCAATAATTTGTCCAAGCTCTTGGACTCGGGCGGCAATTTGTGCTTCACTTAGCAACGTCTTCTCGATGTCCTGATGCATGACAACTCCCTATACCAACTTAAAGTGGTTTAATCATACCGTAAATTGGTCGTCTTTGTCACACCAGATTTGTAGTGCTGGCTGATTGAGCTTCGCACGGTAGCCGGGGTCACTCCGTACCCCCACCACCCAGACAACGTGGTCATCAACACACACTAGCGGCCAAGTCGCCCGTTGTGATGCAGGAATCTTGGCGTCAACCAATACATCTTGGACCCGGCGATGCCGCCCATTGCCGATGCCGATGCGATCACCTGCCTGCCGGGTACGGAGCGTATAACGGTGATTTGGTTGCAAAAAAACTTGCCAGCCGTCGTGAAGTGCGGGCTGCGCAGGAGCGCGTGCGTCGGCGACCTGCACGGAATATGCGCCACAGGCAATAGTGTGTGGCGGCACCAATAATTTGGGCTGCCCCACGTAGATTGGCGCCACAGAGGGCGTTACCGTGCCGATGGTGAGCGCCGTGACGGTAATGTGGATGGGGATGCCAGATGGTAATGGTTCAGATGAAGCCACTCCGGCGATGAGGGCGGTGCGTAGTGCTTCGATATGCCCAAAGCTGATTTCACGTAGTGTGCCATGGTACAGCGTAATGGTACGGCGCAGGGCAGCCCGTTGTAAGGTTGGATGTAAGGTCAAAAAATATGCCCGTTGTAATTCAATGTGCGTTGCCGATGCCCGCACCAATTGATTCCAATGCGCCATTAGGCTGATATTGACGAAATCATCGCTGTCGCTACTAAGCAGTGCCGTCTGGGCAAGGAGTTGGTCGAGTTGGGGTTGTTCGTGGCGCAAGGCGGGGAGCAAATTGTGGCGCACCCGCACCCGCAGTGCGCTCTGCTTGTCGTTGCTGGGGTCGTGACGGGGGGTAAGCTGGCGTACCTGACAATAATCAATAATCGTGGCCCGTGCTACATCGAGGAGCGGACGTACCAGCGTGGCGCGCCCGGGTGGCGCGCTCGCTGCCCAAATAGACCACGGGGTTACTGCCCGCATGGCGGCCAGCCCGGTGGTGCCACTGCCGCGTAACAGGCGCATCAGGACTGTTTCGGCTTGGTCGTCTTGGGTATGCGCCACCAGCACCATATCGGCATCGATCTGCCGGGCATAGTGGACGAGCCGGCGGTAGCGGACCACGCGGGCTGCTTCACTTAGATTGGCGTAATCAGGGGCTTCGTGGCGGATATCGGCCGCATCAATCCAGGCAGTAAGCCCCAATGACTGGGCGGTGGTGGCCACAAATTGGGCGTCTGCTATAGATTGTGCCCCGCGGAATTGATGGTCGAGGTGGTATACCGCCAATGCTGAGGCGGGGTAAAGTTCACATAATGCATAGAGCAACGCCAATGAATCTGGGCCACCCGACACCGCCACCACCGCCCGTTGTAATGATACTAGGGCCGGGTGGTGGCGTAAATGAGTGACAAGTGGGTGCGGCTTCATGGGGTAACCGGGATAATGAATGTCACAATGATTAATTGGCGCTTGTCACTGATAGGGTGGTCGCTGGTTTGCGGCATATCAAGGGGCATATCGCTCCAGCCATACAGCACCACGCGGTTTTCTGGCAAGGCATTGACCGCCCCACATGGTCCGGCAACTTGTTCGTAGATACGTAATACATTGAAGGTTGCTTGCCCATCATTTGGGGCGTCACACGGGAATGAGCTATTTTTGCTGTCGACATGCACGTTGATTGGCGTACTGGTGGTGATATTCCCCAGCGCTTGACTAAACGTTCCATGTAACAATATGGCGTCACTGAGGGGAATACCAGTCACCGTTACATCGCCATCGAGACTGCCGCCACGGTAGACCAAGTGCTGACTGATTTGGAGCGGTGCGGGAATCGTCGTCGTGCTTTGGAAGTAATGCACATCGCCAATATCACTGGTATAACTGACACGATTAGTACCATTTGCATTATTTAGAACACTAATTGGTGTATTTTGATTATCATAGAGTGGTGCGAGCGATGCCCCTTGATTACTCGTGATTTCGATGGTCGTCCGGAACGGGGTATATACCGCCAATGACGTGGCGGCAAATGCCGTATTGGCATCACCTCGTTGTTGGATGGTTGAAAAGGCGTATACCAAGGTATTGTTGCCGCGCACCACCCACCCGGTGGCTGCGAGTAATAACGTGACGATAAGGGCCACGACGGGAATACTTACCCACGCCATATCAAGGGCCTTGCGGCGCTTGAGAATTTGATAGGTAATCGGCCCAATCACGATGATATAGAGCACAATCAACCCGAAAATCAATCCAGGTGCGGGATGATTGAGGGCAGGGATGTTGATGCCGTACATCAATGGATCGTTGGCGCTTCCGGCGGGTGGAAAGCCGACGGTTGTCATTGACGCTGGATAGACCGGACTCACGACTGGTTGCCAATACCACGATTGTTCGTTCCAGCCACGGGTTGCCACGAACGGCACTACCGATTGGAATAATTCACCGCGCCCGATGCTCCGACTCCAGAGCAACGGATTGCGATCGGTGACGGCTATTGCATCGGCGTGTGGCGTAATCGCAGGGAGCTGGAGTGTTTTTGGCCATGATTTAGGCAGATTGGCGGCGAATCCGGGCGAAATAGGTTGCGTGGTGTCGATTTTGATGGCGGCCAACGGTGCCCATTCTCCCGGGGCATTGCCTGCGAGTACTACCCGGCCACCGAGATTCATCCAGAGGATGATGGCATTGGTTTGGGCTGAGGAAAGCACGCTGGGGTCATCGATGAAGAGCGTAAATATCCCTTGCAGGCTGGTTACTTCACTAGGAAGTTGCTCTGGGGTAATAGCTCGTACCAGCGGCGTGCTGCCATCGGGTAATGGAGTGTTGCCGAGGGTTGCAAGTAAATTCGTATCGCTGGCAACGACGACATTGAGCGGGCTACCTGCGGCTTCGGCATTAATCATGGTGCTGGCGATAATTTGGGCATCTGCGCGCACCCGCGCCACAATGCTCCGGGCATAGCCGGGAATAACGCTTGCAAAAGTGAGTTGTTTGCTACTCTGGGCGGGAAGTTCTATGGCCCGTTGCCAGGTGACATAGCTCCCGGTATTGTTGGTAACCACCCATTCCACGACAACGGTACGATCTTGATTGTCGCCGTTGATGGTGAGCTGGATAGGCGTGATTGTCTCTGCGCTATAGGTGTTGGCAAAGCCAACGCGTGCAATGATATCAACCCTGTTTTGGGCATATACTCGCGGTAAACCTGGTGTGAGCCACCACAGCGTTAATGCACATAACACCACAAATATTCGTTGACGCATCGGTGGGGTACTCCTAGCGAAGCGCAGGGCAGTTTGCAACCAATTGCAAGACATGCGCCAAGGTTTGGGCTGGGGTATCACTGTCACCATTAATATGGACGGCGTCGACTGCAGGTTGCATCACATGTCGGTCGCGTTCATCGCGAATCCTGATGGATTCGGTTAATTGGGCTTCATCAATCGATTCACCACGAGCGGTTAACTCGGCGACTCGGCGGCGGGCCCGCTCGGCAATCGATACGTCAAGAAAAATCTTGAGCGGTGCCTCGGGAATCACAATTGACCCAATATCACGCCCCACCATCACCACATTTCCTTGCATCCCAATAGCCCGTTGCCGTGCCCGCAAAATCTGGCGGACACTGGCATGCGCTGCCGCGATCGAGACGGTTTTTTCGACAGATTGCAGGCGAATATCCCACGTCACATCACGGCCATTGAGCACAATCGTGTATTGGCGCCCATCGTCTTGGGTAGGCGCATGTACTGAGATTTCGCTTTGCTCCGCCAGCTGGGTAACGGCGACTGCATCGTGTGGGTCACAATTGGCTTCGATGACGGCGAGTGTCAAGGCCCGATACATAATCCCTGTATCAAAATAAATATAGCCCAATTGGGTTGCCAAGTTTGCACCAAGTGTGCTTTTGCCCGACCCGGCTGGTCCATCAATGGTAATTACCCGTGGAATTGTCATGTGTAATCCAATAAATACATACGATCCGAATGGCGTAATTATACCGTGAAATTCGGTGGTAGTGGGTGTATGCCACCATGCGTACACCACAATAAAAATCAGGGGTAGTGCGAGTGCTATGTAATCACTTGGTTGTTATATACAATGCTCACCCAAAGTCGATGGAGATATGAAATGGAGATGTACAAGTAGAAACGTAGTATGCTGCGTCTCTACTTGTACAAACTATACAAAAACACCAAAATAAGTTTATGAATTGTGTCCGTGGTCAAAAAAAACAGTGTTCTTTATAATTTTTTTATAAGTTTGTACATCTCAATCTGTTTCGAAATTAAAAAATGCAATGAGGCATCGCAGAAACGGATGGTGGCTACGCATATTGTTTGGTCAAAAAAAGGAGCCCCACATGGAACACACCTTAGTATTTTTGTTACCGCTCGCAGGTATCTTGATTGGCGCAAAAATCGCTGGTCAATTGAGCCATCGCATTGGCTTGCCGGCAGTGTTTGGTGAATTGATGTTGGGGTTGATCTTGGGACCAGCCGTGTTGGGCTTGATGCAAAGCAGTGACACGTTGCAACTACTTTCAAATATCGGTGTGTTGATCTTGATGTTTATCGCCGGTTTAGAAACAGACGTGGCCGGGATGCGCAGTGCCGGCAAAGCGTCGTTATGGACGGCGATTGGTGGGGTGTTGTTGCCCCTCGGGTTTGGTGCCGTCGCTGGCCACATGTTTGGATTGACGTGGCCCCAAGCGATTTTTTTGGGGACGGTGCTCACCGCCACCAGTGTCAGCATTTCGGCGCAAACACTGCGTGAGCTCGGTGTGCTCCGTACCGCCGAAGGTTCAACCATCCTCGGGGCGGCTATCATCGACGACGTGCTGGGGGTGTTGGTCTTTGCCGTGGTGATGTCACTGATGGGCGAGGGGAGCTTGTACTGGACGCTAATCAAGATGACAGTGTTCTTCCCAGTGGCCTGGTTTGTAGGTGATGCCTTGGTGCCGTGGATTGTGCGTTGGGAGCAACGCATGCATCACCGCGAGGCCAGCCTCGCCGTCATCCTTGGGTTGTTGTTGGTCTATGCCTGGTCGGCCGAAGTGTTGGGCAGTGTGGCGACGATTACTGGGGCGTATATTTTGGGGGTGGTGGTGGCGCGGCATGCCAAAGAAGGACATATCGTCCACGAAGGTATCGCCGCGATTGGCTACGCTTTTTTCATCCCAATGTTTTTTGTCAATATCGGGCTACAAGCGCATGCCGAAGGCTTGTATGCCGTGCCCTGGATTACCGTGGCCTTGATTGTAGTCGCTGTCGTCACCAAGATTGTGGGTGGCGGTGTGGGGGCCATGTTGGGTGGGTTTGGGCGGCGTTCGGCCTTGCAAATCGGGGTGGGTATGGTATCACGAGGTGAAGTAGCCTTGGTGATTGCCAGTGCAGGGCTAGCGAGTGGGTTATTGTCGAGCGAAGTCTTTTCGGTATTGTTGATTGTGACTATTGCCACGACGCTATTGACGCCGCCGTTGTTACGCTGGGTATTCCCAGCCCCGGCTGCGGTCGAGCCGACGTCAGTTCCAGTCGTGACTTTTGGCGACGTGTTGGTTACAGAGTAAATTGGTGCAACCAAGCAACGGTGCTTTTGCAATAAAACAATGATGTGTGACGTTATGGAATTCATCACACAGTCATGATGCGGGCGGGCCACCGCATCACTGTCGGGGACAGGGGCAGCAATTGCCAAGGGTCGCAGGGAGGGTACAGGATGCACCGGTAACACCTGCGAGGTTAAACAAATGCAAGGAGTAGCACCGTGAACGAACAAGTACAGTTTTTGACGACCGCAACCAATGTGTTATGGCTTTTGTTGGCCGGGTTCTTGGTTTTCTTCATGCAGGCCGGGTTTGCCTTGGTCGAAACGGGCTTTACCCGCGCCAAAAACGTTGCGCATACCATGATGATGAACATGATGGTCTTTTGTATCGGTGCCATCGGGTACTGGATCTGTGGGTTCGCCTTTGAGTTTGGCGCCGTCAACCACGCCTATCCTGCGGTCGAAACTGCCGGCGCCGTGGCTGGGCCGTGGGCTTTTTCGCCATTGACGCTGGGCTCGTGGGGTGATGCGTTGGGGAGCGGCTTACGCTTCGGCGAGCAGTTCGGCATTATCGGCACCACCGGCTTCTTTTTGCAGGGGATCGGCTTGAGTGCTGCCGGTATTTTTGCCTTTTTTATCTTCCAAATGGTCTTTATGGATACAGCCGCCACCATTCCTACCGGTTCGGGTGCCGAACGCTTGCAGTTCATCGGCTTTGTGTTGATGGGTTTTTGGGTGAGCATGATTGTCTACCCCATTGCCGGTAACTGGGTGTGGGGTGGCGGTTGGTTGGCCAATCTCGGCCGGGCTGTGGGTTGGGGCAGTGGGGCAGTCGACTTCGCTGGTTCGGGTGTGGTGCACATGACCGGTGGTGCCGTTGGTTTGGCGATTGCGATGGTCATTGGACCGCGTATCGGCAAATACAACGCCGATGGCAGTGCCAACACGATTGCCGGTCACAACATTCCCATGGGCGTGCTTGGTACTATCATTCTTTTCTTTGGGTGGTTTGGTTTCAACCCAGGCTCATCAATCGGATTGCTCATCCCCGCTATTACCGATGCGAGTGGTGCAGTGGTGACGCCAGCCAGCTTGATTCCCTTGAATTTGGCCACATTAGCCGCACTCAACACCTTGTTGGCCGGAGCGGCCGGTGGGATTAGTGCCATGGTGTATAGCTGGGTCTTTATGGATACCAAAAAACCATCTCCGGCGCTTTCGGTGAATGGATTGCTGGCAGGATTGGTTGCAGTCACCGCCCCGTGTGCCTTCATCGATGGCCCGAGTGCCGTCGTGATCGGCTTGATTGCCGGTGTGTTGGTGTGCTGGGCCACTGTGACGCTAGACAAGCTCAAAATCGACGATCCCGTCGGCGCAGTGCCCGTGCACTTGGTCAATGGTGCCTGGGGGGTGATTGCCACGGGTATCTTTGCGGTGGGTAACCCCGATACTGCAGGTTGGAATGGGGTACAGGCTGCGGTAGCTGGTGCCTTGCACGGCAACGTGATGCAGTTGCTTCCTCAGATTCTCGAAGTGCTCGCGATTGGGGCGTTTGCCTTCACTACGTCGTATGCTTTCTTTGTGGTGCTCAAACGGGTGGGTTGGTTGCGCAGTCGCGCCGAAGACGAAGTGGCTGGTCTCGATATGCCCGAAATGGGTGAATTGGGCTACGTGACTGACGGTATCGCAGTCCCCGGTGGTCAAGTCTAATTACGGATTACTCAATATAAAAACGGGCGGGGTGACACAAGTCACCTCGCCCGTTTGCGTTGCCCGCAGAATTAGCCGATTTTGACGGCACTACCACCTTTGGCGGCAGACAATTGGATGGCGTCCCACAGGCGGGCCATGCGCAAACCCACTTCGGGGGGACAGGGGTTGGCGGCGCCTTGGCGTACACCGAGGAATTGCTCCCATACACCCATCGAGGCGGCAGTTTCGACGGTGGCGGGTGGGGTGTCGCCGTCGTATTGCACTTGCAGTTTTTCGCCCCATACGCCGGTATAGAGGATGCCTTTGTCACCAAAGACACGAATGTCGGAGTGGCACGACGGCATGGCTTCGCCACAGCCGTGGAGCGACACGAGGACGCCCGACTTGAGGCGGGCAATCACCACGCCGAGGGTTTCGACGGCACGGCCTTGATTGTCGAGGTAGGCCGCTACTTCGGCCACGTCTTCGCCGGCCAAATCGACGGTAGTATTGAGCAAATGGGCACCCGTATCAAACAAAAAGCCACCACCGGCGATGGCGGGGATTTGGCGCCAGGTATTGACCGTGTTGACGCCCCAGTTTTGCCACACCACACCACTAATGGTTTTGATGGTACCGATGTTGCCGTTGCGCAACATATTGACGGCGGTGCGTACGTTGGGTGATAGGCTACCGGGGAAGGCCACTACCAATAATTTGCCGGTGCGATTGCGGGTGGCAATCAGGCTTTCGGCTTCGGCACCGGTCATCACCATTGGCTTTTCGAGCAACACATCAATCCCTGCTTCGAGACAAGCGGTGGTTTGATCGTGGTGGTAGGCGTGTGGCGTAATAATAAAGGCGGCGTCGATGGCACCTTTGTGGTCGCTGAGCAGTTTGGCCAAATCGGGTTGATTGGCGGGCACCGGCAAGCCGGCTTCTTCGAACAAGGCGGCGGTATCTTCGTAGGCTTGGGCTGATGGCTCACACACCACGCTGATTTGGGTGGTGTCCTTCATTTTGACCATGTTGCGAATGTGATGGCGGGCCATGCCGCCACAACCAATCATTACGGTACGTACGGGTGACATCGTTGTCTCTTTCGTGTGAAAATCAGTTCGCTACCATAGTACACCAAAATACCTGCAATCGGCTTAGCCACGACCCACATAGGGCATGTTGGTGGCCATGATTGTTTGAAACAACACATTGCTACTCAACGGTAAACTCGCCATGGCGAGTACCGCTTGGGCCACGTGTGTCACATCCATCAATGGTTCGGCCACGATCGCACCATGGGCTTGCAAAATCCCTTGGGCCATCCGCTCGGCCATATCGGTGGCGGCATTGCCGATATCGATTTGCCCCACGGCAATCTGGTAGGGGCGCCCATCGAGGGCGGCGGATTTGGTGAGGCCGGTGACGGCGTGTTTGGTGGCGGTATAGGCAATGGTGTTGGGGCGCGGGGTCTGGGCAGATATTGAGCCGTTGTTGATGATGCGCCCACCCTGCGGTTGTTGCTTTTTCATCACACGAAACGCTTGTTGCAAACAATAAAACATGCCATTGAGGTTGGTGTTGACGACAGCATGCCAGGCATCTAACGACAGCTCATCGATGGGCACGGCCGGGGCGCCAATCCCCGCATTGTTGAACAGCAAATCGAGGTGCCCATAGTGCGCCACGGTGTCATCAAACAAGGCCCGCACGGCGCTGGGGTCGCTGACATCGCAAGGGATGATGCGGGCATTGCTGGGGTTGGCGCAGGCGGCTTGGGTCGCCTCGAGGGCACTGGCGCGGCGGCCACTGAGGACGACCTGCCAGCCGGCGGCATTGAGGGCGATGGCGGTGGCCCGCCCGATGCCGGCACTGGCGCCGGTGATGATGGCGGTTTTGGGGGTGGTCATGAATTGCTCCTTGGGGGTGATACAAAATCCCCGGCATGCCGTTTGGCCGCCGGGGATGTGCGTGATACAGGGTGTTTTAGGCCGCTGGTTTGCGCAAAATAAAGAAGTAGTAGGGCGAATCTGCCGGGGCCGGGGCGTTGTAGAGCGGGCGCAAAATTGGCTCCCACAACCAATTGATGGTAAAGGGGGCGGCGATAATCCAGCGTCCCAACAATTTGCGGGTAATCAATGAAGGAGCTGCAATGTAGTGGCTCAAATCAAACAACGGCAAGGCATCGTCGCTGAAGTAGGGGCGACATGACACCACTTCGAAGCCGGCGTCGTTGAAGCGCTTGCTCCATTCTTCGCGGCTCAAGGTGTTGCGGTGCACCGAGACTTTGTTGAACCAACGGCCATAAATCATGCCGTCGAGCCCGAGGAAGTTGAGGATCTTGGTGCCCAACAATTGTTCGGGGAAGCGGTTACCCACCACTGAGGCAATAAACGATGCACCAGGTTTGAGCGTGCGGAAGGTCTCCGACAAGGTTTCTTTGAGGGGCAACACATGCTCGAGCACACAATTGCTAAAGGCTGCTTCAAAGGTGTTGTCGGGGAAAGGCAAGTGTTTGCCATCGGCGACGCTCAAGCCGCGATACACCTTGCGCCCGTAGGCTTCGTGGGTATCACTTTTGATGGGATCGATGCCGTAGATGGTCTTGCCGGGGAAGGCGATTTCGGCGAAGGTGCCGTCACCACTGCCCACATCGAGGATGGGTTCGGGCATGTCGGGGGCGGTTTCGGCGAACAGACGGGCTTCGATCATGCGAATCATGACGCGGTGGGGTGGCAATGTCATCAAATGGGGAATCAGGTAATCACGGGTGGGTGTAGGAGTGGTCATCTGCTTATTTCCTTGTGGTAAGTTGATGAAAAAGGGCTTCGTAGGCATCAATGGTTTTGGCGGTACTAAAGCGTGCTTCGACCTCGGCACGGCTACGCTGGAAGCGCTGCGGGTCGGCAATGATAGTAATCAACGCCTCGGCGAGCGCATCACCATCACCGATTGGCACAACCAATCCCATACCGGTTTGGGTGGGAGGTTGGCGTACGCCGGGGAGATTACTGGCAACCGAGGGGGTGCCGAGGAGCATGGCTTCGACTTGTACGAGTCCAAACGATTCGGTGGAATTGAGGCTAGGCACCGTAATGACGTCGCAGGCCTTGAAAAACGTGGCCAATTCGCGTTGATTGAGTGTCCCGAGGAACGTCCAGTTTTGTTTGTATTGGGCAAAGAGTGGCGCCAAACGTTGGGCGTAGGCTTCTTCGCCGAGCACTTGTTCAAATGGTCCGGCAAACAACACACGGGCGTCGGGGTAGCGGGCGATGATTTTGGGCAAGGCGTCGAGCAACACCTCGACCCCTTTTTCGGCGGCCAAACGCGCCGCCATACCAATCACCGGGCCGGTGAGATTGTAGCGTTGCCGGAATTCAGCCACATCGGCGTCTGTCGTCTCCATTACTTCGACGGGTGGTGGGATGACGGTGACTTTGTCACGGAAGTGGGTGAGATATGGGGAATGGGTAGCAAAATCCTCGGTATAGGCGATAACCCGGGTCGATAATCGTCCTGCCATGGCGTTTTGGAATTGCACGACCCGATCAACCACCCGATTAAACCAGCCTGGTGGCAATTGCAAATCACAATGATAGGTTAATACCACTGGTTTGCCGAGGATGCGGCCACGGAAGGCCAAGCCTGGTGCGTCGAATTGCGGCAAATGCAAGCTGAGCACATCATGGCTGAGTGCTAGTTTGGTTGCTTCGATGCCATAGGTGGGCATCAAAACCCCTTTGCTGACGCGGGCCGCCACAGGGATG
>CANFUF010000053.1 GCA_947450095.1 Roseiflexaceae bacterium | reverse complement strand
CGACGCCGGTGACGGCGTAGCCCGCCGTCGCGAGTGGCAACGCCACCCGCCCTGTGCCACACATGAATTCAAGGATGGGACCTTTGGTGCGGCGGGCGAGGGCGCGATAAAAATCGACGTCGTCGCGGACAGCCGCAAAGTCCACCGCATAGAGCTCTGCGATGGAAGCGTATTCTTGCATCGTTTGTGCTTTCGCTTATATCAGGCTACGTCGGAGCAAATCCGAATCGTAGCGTTGGCTGTGTTGTTCGTGCAGGAAGGCCTCAAATGCTTCAACCCCATTGGTGCGCAAATATTGGCGCTCTGCCTTGCTAATCGGCAAAATCCACAACGTTTGAATGTAGGTCTGGGGATGGTCGATTTCGCCGGCGGGATTAGGGTCGTAGATGTGTGGATCATCGAGGAAGGGGTAAGTGAAGTACAAATACTCGAGGGCTGAATTGGGCACAATTGGCTCACCAATCGGCATCACAAAGCCCGCCCCGATTTCGAGGTTGTGGATGTGGGGGTGCTCGGCAATCATCAACAAAATCTCACACACCGCCTCGGCATACACATTGCTGGCATGCATCAAGTATTCGTGGCGAATGCCCCGCGGGTCTTTGCTGGTAATGGTCGAGCGCGGGATGGGTGAACGTGAGGCTCCCACCGTACAAAACACATCAAACAAGGGGTTTTGCTGGAACACGCAAATCGAAAAATGCGCCGAAATTGCGCTGTGGATGCCTTCGGCTCCTTGTTTGGGGCGTGCCCCAAACCGGAAGGTGGGTGTGCCCTTCCAGCGCAAGAGGCGGTCATAGTACAGCACTGCGGGGTCAGCTTCTCTGTCCCAGCGCTGGCTCAGTTGTTCGCGATAGGGGTCAACGATACTCATGGCGCATTCCCTGCCGTTTGATAATCGGTGCCGACGACCAATATCAGATTCGCCTCTTTGGACGCACCGCTCGGTCGGGTGGCATTGATACTAATCTGGGTACTCTTCAATCCGAGGCTGTCAACGATTCGTTGGCGCTCGCGGCTATGATCGCCCATGTCATAGAGCAGGGTGGTGGTGGTTTTGGCACCGTCACCGGCATCAATGGTGGCAAACCCTTGTTTGCTCAAATCGGTGGTAACCTTGCCCCCCAGACCACTCACGGTGGTGCCATTGAGCACTTGTACGTTAACGATACCATCAATGCCAGCGCCGGTTTTCCAGCGTTTGACGAGACTGGTGATGTCGCTGGGGTTCCAGTAAATATCAGAGCCGACGACGTTGTCAACGCGTACTTCCAAGGGGTTAATGGCCAATTGCGAAATCCGATTGCTATCGAGGCGAGTGGCAATCCCCGCCAAATCACTCATTGTGCTGATATTGCCAATGGGAAGGGTCGTGCGGACGTTTTGTTCGAGCACACCAATCCATTGTGGTAAGAGCGACACGTTATCCATGATGCCACGATTGCGCACCGCACTTAGTACCGCTTTGAGTACTTGTTGTTGGCGCTTACTGCGGTCAAAATCATTGCTAGAATGGCGTGAACGGGCATAAACCAACGCCGTACGCCCACTCATTTGTTGGAGGCCCGGGGCGATGTAAATCCGTTCGACCCCATGATTATCCGTAGGGTATTCGGGGTCTACCAGTGTTGTTTTGACATCAATGACGATGCCGTTGACACTATCGACGAGGCGTTCAAATCCTTGGAAGTCGACTTGGGCGGTGTAGTCTACTTTGACATTCAGAAATCGTTCGATGGTTTGGGCCGCTGCAGCCCCACCGCCGGCATCTTTGCTCGTGCCACTGCCGTAAAGCTTTTCGGCATTATAAAACCCATATGAATAGGCACTGTTGACTTTGCCATAGGTACCATTCGGTAATGGAACGACGGAATCACGTGGAATCGACAACATCGTGGCCCAGCCTGCCAACGGATCAACCCGCACGAGAATAAGCGTGTCACTGCGTACACCCTCGGCTTCGCTTTCGGCACGTTTGTCGACCCCGATCAACAATACCGAAAATGGCTCTTTGAGGGTTGATGGCACAAAATTATCGTTGGGAGTATTCGCAGTTGTTTGATTTGAATTGCTGGTGTCTCCAGCCGTATTGGCGCGCGGGTCATTTTGCTGAATATTGGCCAATGCTTGGTCGGTGCGCCGTAACAACACGAGTGCGGTGCCTCCACCTCCAATCAGGAGCATGAGGACAATCACAATGATATAGGTGCGCCAACTGTTGGCCTGAGATAATACCCGCTGCGCAGCCATACGTGCCGGTGTGATGCTTGGCAATAATGACTTCGTTGGGCGGCGTAATAATTTAACTGGACGTAATGAACGACGTCGCGACGGTTTTTGCACGGGTCATCCCACTCGTATTGTACAAATATGCGGTAATTATAACACCATTGCTATTGATTCGTGGCTGTTCGGTTGCTGATACAATGATTTTAGCGGGATGCTCATCACAATTTAATGAAAAAAACGTGGTGCCCGAACGTGAATAAGTACTCCCCATAACTATTTGTATGGGCGGTTTTCGCCTAGCACAACGTCGGTATTCCCTACGACAACAAGCTCGGTGCAATGCGAACGGAGGGATCCTTGTGAGCAATCGCAAATCACTTATCGACCAAATCCTCGAGGCTGCCAGCGCCCGAGGCATCTACAACCCTACTCCGCATGCCCCGCGCCCCCTCGATATGCCCGATGATAGCCTAGTACCAGACCAAGACCGCTTGGCCTACCATTTACTCAAAAGCAATGGCTTTGCGCCACCCTTCATCGAAGAACGCACGCTCTTGCTCTCCGACTATGCCACCCTCATGCAAGAGCGAGATGCATTATTACAACGGTGGCCGCAACTGACGGTGACGCGTCAAACCCAGGCACGCCAACAGTTGCGTACCCGTTTGCACGAATTGTGGCGCCGTACCCTCGACTTCAATCTGCAAGCCCCGCCAGCGTTGCAGATTGGCGGTGTGCGCGTCGACTATGAATTGCGGGATTTTGTGGAGAATGCCTCCCAATAATGCCGGAATTGTTGACTATCTTCATTTGGACCTATCAACACGGTGCAGGTGGAAGGGATGTTTGTGGGCACTTCACGATTATCTGCCCAATTATTTTTTTCATAAATATAATCAATAGCGGTGAAATCATGTGATTCATCGCCGTCATTCGTGACACAACGCTCAGTGGGAATTGCCAATAATTGCTGCAGGGCGTCGATATCTGTCCGTGTGGTGCCGATGCCCGTCTCGAGGATCAAGGTCATTTGTTGATCGTGGATGCGCGTAGATAGCGGCGCGAGGTAATGACAAATCCGTGCGTAGAGCGCGGGAATACCCGCTTCGATGGGGATGATGATTTTGTGGGCACCCAGCACCACTGCCAAATCACAGACGGCTTGGAGTTGACTCGCAATTGTTTCGCGGATTTTGGGGTGGTTTTGTGGGTCGGGGAAGCTATAACTAGGGGCGCGCACAATGATTTGGCCACTGATGTGCTTGAGTTGGGTGCGTACGCGCCGCGCCCACGGCTTCCATTGGTCATCAAGGAGGGCACTATTACTACAATCATCGATTACCACGGTAATGGGGTGGGCGCTGAGCAGGTCACGGAGCAACGCCAATTGCTCGACACTCAACATAAACCCAATCAAGGGTGCTGATGCGTCGTCTATGGTGTCAACGGGTGTGACTTCTGCATCGTCGCTCATCGTTTTCGCATCCAATTCACCAATACAATCACCCCAAAGACCGCCGTGCAGGTGAGTACAATGGCTGCCCCTGTCGATACGGCAAAATAATAGGATAGCAATAACCCCACAAATGCCGACCCAGCCCCAATTACTGCCGATACCACCATCATGCGCCGTAAATCGCTGGTAATCAATGACGCGGCTGCGGCCGGGGTGACCAGCAAGGCACTGGTGAGTACCACACCGACCACTTGGATGCCGGTGACCACGGTAAAGGCCAACAAGATGAGCAACATCGTGCGTAAGCGATTGCTCTGGATGCCGATTACTTCGGCGTGGGTGCTATCAAACGAGGTCAGTTCGAGCTCTTTGTGAAACAACACGAGCACCACCAGCACCACTAGCGCAACGCCCGTCATCAACCATAATTCTTGGGATTGGACTCCCAAAATATTGCCAAACAAAATATGACTTAAATCGCGAAACGACTGCAAGCGGCTCATCAACAAAATCCCCAAGGCAAACATGGCCGTGAAAATCACGCCAATGGCGGTATCTTCGCGCAGGGTGCTTTTGCGGGCCATCCAGCCGATGCCGAGCGCCGTCATAATTCCGGCTGCCAACGCGCCACCAACCAAACTCCAGCCATTCATGTAGGCGATGACCACGCCGGGTAGTGCGGTGTGTGCCAAGGCATCGCCGATAAATGCCATGCGCCGCAAGACGACGTAGCTGCCGATAATCCCACACGTGGCGGCAATCAACAGCGATGCCAGCAAGGCATTTTGCATGAATTGGTAGGCAAAGGGGGCGATTAGCCACTGCCAAAGTTCATTCATATGATTCCTCTACCGTGGCTTGTTGATACAACACTGCCGCTTGTTGACCGACGACGGCGCCTGCTCGCAGACTGATGATGAGGTCGAATTCTTGGCGAATACGCGATAAATCATGGGTGGCCACGATTGCTGTACGGCCTAGTTGTTGTAGTTCGTCGAGGATGGTGCAAATCAACAGGCGTGTTTCGGGGTCGACATTGTTGAAGGGCTCGTCGAGCAACAATAACTCTGCTTCTTGGACAATGGCGCGCGCCAACAAGGCCCGTTGCTGTTGACCACCCGACAAATCACTTATCCGGCGATCGGCCACTGCCCCCAGCCCGAGCCGTTGCAACGTCTGCGCAACCAGGGTATCGTCGTAGCGCCGTGGGTTGGTAAACCAGCCCAAGTGCACATAGCGCCCAGTCATCACAAAGCGGCGTACGGTAATGGGGAAGCGCCAATCGATTTCACCACGTTGGGGCAAATAGGCCACCCGATGATGGCAGGCCCGCACCGGACGCCCATAAATCGTGACCGTGCCGGCGTTGTATGGTTGCAGCCCCGCCAACGTCTTGAGTAACGTGCTTTTGCCGGCGCCGTTGGGACCTATCAAGGCCGCTCGAATCCCGGCAGGGATGTCGAGGGCAGTGCAATTGAGGGCGTCACCTTGGCTGGCGTCATACACCACCCGTAGGTCGCGAATATTGACGGCGTCAGCGCCAGGTACAGAATCAACGTGATGCCGCCCGCTGTAATGGAAAATCATGCCTATTTTGTCCCTGTTAGTGCCGTCACAATTGTGCGCACATTATAGCGCATCATTTCGATATAGGTGGCACCACTGCTGTTGGCCTCGCCCAAGGCATCGGTGTAGAGCGGTGGCGCAATAGTGACGCCAGCTTCTTGGGCGATTTGTTGCATCACCTTGGGGTTGCTCATGTTTTCCACGAAAATAGCCGGCACGCCACTCGTCTTGATGGCGGTGATCAAGCGAATCAAACTGGTAGCATCGGGATCGCTACTTTCGGTTGAGACAGAGCCTAACCCCGTCCCTACAATCACAAACCCATAGCGTGCTGCGAAATAGCCAAAGGTGTCGTGACTCGTCACCAGTTTGCGTTGGGAGGCTGGAATGCTCGCAATCTGGGTTTGGATGTCGCGATCGAGGGCTTGGAGCTGGGCAATATAGGCGGCGGCATTGGCAGTAAGCGTGTCTTTTTTGCTAGGCATCGCGGTGATGAGCCCATCACGGATGTTTTGGGCCATGATGATTACATTGGTGACGTCGTGCCAGATGTGCGGGTCGGTTTCGGCTCCGGCGTTGAGCGGCGTCACCTCAGTGCTTGCCATAATGCGGGTGGCTTTACTGCCCGATGAGGCATATAAATCGGCAAACCACGGCTCAAAGCCCAGCCCCAGCTCGATAACGGTAGTGGCGTTGACCAAGGCGACGCCGTTGGCGGGAGTCGGCTCAAATACATGGGCGTCACCGTTTGGTGGTACCAAACTGGTCACGGTGGCGGTATCGCCTGCAATTTGCTGGGCTATGTCTGCCAGTACACTAAATGTGGTGATGATGGTGGGTGTTTTTGATGTGACTGGTGCGCTATTGCCACATCCAGTTAGCAAACTAATGAGTAGCCCGACGAGCAAGAGTTGAATCGATTTTTGCATGCAATGATAATCCTAATTGACAGTTACTTCCAATTACAATGGTAGCAACTATCAATTGGTGTGTCAAATGTAAATATTGAGCGGGCACACAAACAACCCATTGGGTTCGCCACAAGTTCGTGGCATGTTTGCGCACCCGCATACGTCTGCTAGGGACTATTGCGTGAGTTGATTGATGACCAAACTGGTGATTTGTGGACCATGACGAATCATCCAGCCGCTATCAGCGACGCGTGCCCCCAGCATGACGATACGGATCATGCTCGATTCATCGGCCCATACAAACATCCCTGACGCCCCGCTATGCCCAAACGACGTGGGCGCAAATTGTGGGCTGACCCAGTGGGGTGCTTTGGTGCCACGTACTTCGGGGCCGAGCCCCCACGGACTAGGGTGCCACCAGAGCGGTGGCATAAATCCGCCACTGAGGCCTTGGGTGTGATCGCGCACGGCGATTTCGCGTAGGGCTGGTGAAAGAAAATCACTAGTAGGTAAAAATGCATCGACCAACGCCAAGGCTCCAGCGGCATCGGTACACAACCCACCCCATGGCAAGGCCAGGCTACGCCAAAACGGGCTGTTGAAGGTTTCTAAGTTTGTGCCACGATGGCGGCCCCGTACATCGGCGACCGTCGCGACGGTGAGGTCGGTCGGGTTCCCGAGGAGGCCACGGATGCCAAGTGGCGTCAGCACAAGGCTACTGAGGGCGTCAGCACAACTTTGCCCCGTCATCCGTTCGAGTAAAATGCCCAACAATCCGTAACCCAAGTTACTATATTGCACACCACTCCAGGCTGGATTAATTGGTGGAGTATTGAGACATTCTTTGGCGAGTTTAGCCCAATCGAGTCCGACGGCGTATAAGCCATCTTTGTCGGCCAAATCGAGTGCGAGACCACTGGTGTGACAGAGCAGACTGCGGATGGTGAGGGGTGCGCTCGCTGGGGTGATATCGCTCAGGTACGTGCCGATTGAATCGTCGAGGGCGATTTCCTCGCGGTCGATTAACTTCAATACCGCGAGCGAAAGTGCAAGCTTGGTGATTGACGCCACTGGGAATACACTATCTGCACTGAGTGGTTGTTGGGCACCGTCGAGTCCATAGGCTGCGATGACTGGTGCGTCATAGCCGTATTGATAGCCGAGCACGAGCCCTGGCAAAATCCCTTGTTGTTGGTTTTGGTTGATATACGTGGTGAAGTCCATGATCGCCCCTTGTGTAATTATGTTTATGGTATGATTTACGTAATTTCCTGCATCATCGCCAAAATTTCGTGTACCGTGTCGCTTGACCTCCCTAAAGTATACACGACCACATCTACCCTGATATGAATCATGCGTGAGGAGTTTGCCATGCAACGTCGTCAATTACTGCGGAGTCTTATCGCCTTGCCGCTCCTCGGCTGTGCCACACCGCAAGTAAGTGTTGGACCCACCCCTGGCCCGCAACCAGGGTTGTTTATCGATGCCGGTTACCACTACGGCCCGATTTCGCCGTTGGTATACGGCAGCAACACCGGCCCTTGGCAAACCATCGGCCTCGAGCATCGCACCCTCAGTCACGACGCCGGAATTAGCATGATTCGCTGGCCGGGAGGGAATTGGGGTGACGAACACGATGTCACTGAACTGATGATCGACGAATACATGGCGATGTGCCAGACCATCGGCGCGACGCCGTCGATTCATGTACGGGTATTTGAAGGCACGGCCCAAAAGGCCGCCGAGATGGTCAAGTACGTCAATATCACCAAAAAATACGCCGTCAAATATTGGGCCATCGGCAACGAGCCCGATTTGTTTGTCAAAAAACGGGGTGCCGCCAAATATGGTGTCGACGAATATGTGGCCGATTTTGTGGCCTTCCGGGCCGCCATGAAGGCCGTTGACCCCAGTATCATCGTGATGGGTCCCGAGCAGAGTCAGTTTAGTCCCAACGAAAACTACCCCCGTGATGCGACCGGCGCCTATTGGCTGCGTAGTTTTTTGCAACAAGTGCCTGACGTCGAAATGGTTTCGCTTCATCGCTACCCCTTCGGCGAAGGTGCAGTCACGCCCAAGCAATTAGCCGCCGACCCGGCATCGTGGAGCGCCTCGATTGATTATGTGCGGGGCCTGATGCGCGAAGTGTTGGGCAAAGAAGTGCCCTTGGCTATCACCGAAGTCAACTCGGATTGGAGCGGGCGGGTTGATGAGCTTACCGGCACCAATTCATTCCGCAATTCCTTGTGGTGGACAGATGTGTTGGGTCGTTTGATTGCCAAACAATGTGTGGCGGTTAATCAATTTTGTATGGGGGCGATTTCGGGGCAAGGGTTGGGGATTTTTGGGCCGGTGTCGTATAGCTCTGGTCCTTTGCCGGTATATCAGACCTACTTGCTCTTTCACAAGTTCGGTTCGATGTTGGTGCATGCCAGTAGCGCCGATGACGACTTCCACTTGGTGGCGGCTCAGCGCAGTAATGGGGTGCTGACGGCGGTGTTGGTCAACCACCGAGAAACCCCAGTGACCATGCCGTTGACCATCGCCAACGCCAAGGTCAGCAAAGCCCAGGCGTGGCGCTTTGGTGATGGCTATAAATTGCGTGATGATGGGGTGGTCGATATCACCAAACCGATTGTGTGGCCGGCGTTGTCGGCGACGTTGCTTGAATTGCAGTAATGCTCGTCAGCGCTTAACGAATTCTGCGAGGAAGTATTCGTTGGCGTCGCTCAGGTTCATGACCTTCATTTTGAACATCATCGACAAGCGGTGGGTGATTTCGGGATTGGCATCAGGTAACACCATGACTGATTGCCCCGTAGGTAAATTGAGCAATTCGGCAAATTTACTATATTTGCCGATGTGGTCTTGGTAGTGGCCGGTCTTGGTTTCGATCCAATAAATCCGGCCATTGAGGTACACGAGGATATCGAGTTCGAAATCATCGCCATTGGGCATGATGATTTGGGGGTTGGTCAGGATTTCGAAATCCGTCACCCATGCGTCAATTGCAAATTGGCGCATCATCTGGGCAATGTAGCGTTCGAGCCATTGCCCAGAAAAAAAGTTTTGGGCGCGCGGCTCGTTGCTGGGTCGCGCGCTGATGTTGTATTGGGGCGCTTTTTTGTAGAGATATTCGCGCAACAACGTTAATTCATGCAGTTTGTTGCACACCAAGGTCATGTCTGCGATGGCTTGCTGGGGCGCTTGGGCAATATTCAGCCAAAACGACGAGCCCTTCTGCATGTTTTTTTTGATTTGCTCAAGCAGCGGGATGATGTGGTAGTACTTGTTGCCCATCAAGGTGGCTACTTCGTTGAATACCCCGTCGGATTCTTGGGCGTTCGGCACTGTACGGACATTGACCCCCCGTTGTTGCAAAAATTGCAAGATATGGACGGCCTGTGGGTCTTCGTATGGCGCCACAATGGTTTTGATTGGGGTGCTGATACTTGTGCGCACACTAGGTTGTTTGAGCGATTCGATTTGTTGGGTCAATTGTTCGATTTTGCTCAGCATGATGCGCTGGTCGTGCATGATTTGCTTCAACACATCGGTGTCAACGGTGGGTGATGGTTTGCGAAAGATATCGAAAATACTCATTGCGTCTTCTATATTTACGTTAATATGGTATGAGTATAAATAGAAATAGTAATTTTGTCTAGTCGCATGCAAAAAACGCCCACACTACTGATAGAGTGTGGACGTCTTTTGTGCTGACGGTGAGCGATTTAGGCGTGGTGCTGGCACCAGGCGACGGTTTCACTTATCGCAACATCAATTGGGGTTGGGGTGAGTCCAAACGCCGTTTGGGCTTTTTGGGTATCAATCACAAACGGTGCGGTGAACTGATAGAGCATTTCGTGGACCTCGGCGATGTTTTTGTTAAACAGACCGAGAATTTGCGCCATAAATGGACTCAGAACCATTGTTTTGACTGGTGTATCAATTATTTGGGAGAGAATTTGGACAAATGTGGCTTGGGTGATGGCTGGAGGGCTCGGGGCAAACCATACCTGTCCCAGGGCCGATTGATTCGTGCCGAGGGTGGCCATCAAGCGCCCGAAGTATTTGACATAACTAAAGGTATGTAGCTGATCAAGCCGGCCAAGTAGATTGATTGCTTTGCCACTCAATGCAGGCTTAATAGCCAGATTTGTCATATTGGTATCGTATGGCCCAATAAAATCTGATGCCCGTCCTTGTGCAACTTGTACAAGCCCTTGCTGATGGGCAGTTTGGAGTGTGTGTTGCATTGCCAAGCGCACCTGCCCTTTGCGTGATGTCGGGGCACTTGGGCTGTCTTCCCGGAGTGTGCCGCGAAAGGCGCCATAGCCGTAGAGGTTTTCTGTCACTGCAAGTCGCGTTTGATTGGCAATCGCCGCATCGAGTACTGCCTGTTGCAACGAGGGGAATTTGGTTGCCCATTCGCTGTAGGCCGGTGCCAAGCAGAAATAAATTGCTGTTGCACCACGGGTCAGGGCGATATTTTGGGTGCGATCAAAGGCGTCACTGGCAATGAGTTCGATGTCTGCTGATTGATCGTGCATGACTCCCGAGCGATTGATCATGCGCACGCGGTGTCCTTGTTGGAGTAATGTTTCGGCGGTATAGCGCCCAACGGGTCCAGTGCCAAATACCACATGTAATTCACTCATTTGGATTCCTTTTTTGATAAAAAATTAGGCAGGCTGCGTTTGTGGTGGATTGCGCAGGATGATGAGCGCTGCGACGATACTTACACCCACAATTGCTGCCGCACAACTTACGCTAATCACATCGGGGTTGATAAGTGATTGCCCCCGCCAGGCTTGCCAAATCAACAATCCGGTGAGTGCGGTATATGCAATTCCAACCAGATGCACGAATTGTTGATGTTGGCTACTTGATTGCCGCCCGAATAGGCGACCAGAGAGCAGTAATAGGGCCAATAACGGCAAGAGTTGTAAGCCGTGGAGTCCTACAAAATGACCGACCCGCAAATCACCAGCGACGGTGCTCCAGCCGAGGAGTGGCAACCCGGGTCCGCCATCGTCGACTCCCACGCTGTGGGCGCCATAATTGGCCGGTGCCCGCTTATCGACCTGCATGGTATGTAATTGCGATGGCGACACATTGACCGATGTCATCAAGACGCCGGCAATCATGCCCACAAAGGCGATTGCCAAGCCCCAACTGCAGGCGCTACGAATGAGGGACGGGATGGTTTTTTGGCTGATGACCACAAACAGACAGATGATATTTGCAGTTGCCAACATGCTAATGAATGTAGCCATGAGGGAGTAAATCGTGGTGTCGAGGGGGGTGCTGATGTTGTAATGACTGGTGGTGCCACGCACGACTTGTAGGGTGATAAGGGCCGTTTCGATAACCAAGGCGAGTGCGATGGTGCCACTCGCCAATTTGTACCAACGTGAGGCAGTGGGTAGCAAGGTCGCAATCCAGGCGATACTCATCGCATAAATAGCACCAGAGATAGCGAATTTGAGGGGTTTGACCCAGCCATCGACGCCGGTAATCACGACGGGATTGAGAAAAAACAATAGCGTTGCGATCGGAATTAAGGCAATGTGTAAGGCGGTGACAATCATCAGAAAGCGTTGCTGTTGCCACATAGTGCGAAAGAGTGTCATGGTAAACCTTTCAATCAAAAAATTAGAGCGAAAATGATCCACGAAACCAACGCCGTACCACGATGTACAAAAGTAATCCAAATGGCCCTACCATGAATACACAGACGAGGCACAGCGAGGTCAGCCACGTAGGAATGCCGACCTGTTTGCTGTCGCTATAGACCCAGCGCCCTGTCCAGAGGTCAAAGGCCAAGAAGTGAATCCAGGCGGTAGTCGCGCCTGACGGCGTGCTCAGCAATCCGGCGATGACGTCGAGTTGGGGGTTGGCGAGGAGCGGCAACAGCGCGGCGAAATTGGGGATGACTAGGCTGCTGTAGAGCAGGGCAATCGGGATGATTACCAGGCTTGATGTCATGATGCGTCGGCTCCATGACCAGTTCGGCAACGCAATCATCAATACCCAAAACGGCATGACGAGCAAGTTACTGATTTGAAAAATCTGACTCACAAGAGTTCCTTTCTGGCGCCGTGTGGCGCAAATCCCCGTTGCCAAGCATCGAGTGTGGCACGGATGACGCTATAGTCGAGGGGGCCATTGCGTTGCATGGTGAGGGCCAGCATGGCAATCCCGTGTACCATTTGCCAGGCCGACAGGGCGATTTGGAATGATCCGTAGCTGGGGGTGACCACACAATGTCCGGCCGCAATTAGCGCTTCGATGTGGGTATGGATGACCATAAATGCCGGACTATTTAGTAACTGTGTGTCGAGGGATTCGGCGGGATTACGGTACACTTGGTTTCCCATACTTGAAAACATCAGCAGAAAATAATCGGGGTTACTCACGGCAAACTTGACATATTGCACGCCACTTTCACGGGTAGCGACACGGATGTCGGTTTGTGGTGGGTAGTCATTGAGTGCCACGGTTAATTTGGCGAATCCTTCCTCACAGACGGCCTGCAAGATTGCATCTTTGTTGGCATAGTATTCATAGATGCTAGCCGGGCTGTAGTCGATGGCATCGGCAATCCGCCGAATCGATAAGGCCGCTAATCCTTCGTGGTGAATGATTTCTACCGCACTTTTGATAATCGCTTGCTTGATCCGTACGTTGCGGCGTGTACGGGGCTTTTCTGTGCTCATTGAATACCTCTCTAAAATTGAATAATGTTCAGTAAATATATCAACGTTCAGTAATTTTGTCAAACAAAAAAGGAGCAATCATTGATTGCTCCTTGGATACGCAGTTTTTGGAATAATTAAGGGGTAGGAGTCGCAGCGGCGGTAGTGGCGGTGGCAGCGACGGTAGTGGCGGTGGCAGCGGCGGTAGTGGCGGTGGCAGCGGCGGTGGTGGCGGTGATGGTGGCGGTTGCAGCCGCAGTGGCCGATGCGGCTGCGGTCACTGTTTTGGTGGCGGTAGATCCAACTGTATTGGTAGCTACGACGGTACCACTTGTTGGAGAAGAGGTGACAGTGCTTACGGGAACTAATGTGTCGGTGGCCGCTGGCGCAGCAACTGTGTTGGTGGCTGCGGGTGCTGCGGGTGCTGCGGGTTTTTTGGTTGGCGCAGCTGGGGCAGCTGGAGCATCAGTAACCGTGGCTGGCATGATAATAGTCATGGCTGTTTGGGTCAACACTGCCTGTGCCGTGGCCGCAATGTCCGTCGGAACTTGGGCAGTCATGGTGGCGATCTGCGCAGTAGCGACGAGTGTGGCCAATCGTTGTTCGCCGGTGAGATTATCACCACAGGCAACGAGTGTTAATGCGAGTGCCGAAATGGCAATGACTTTGCTGAAAGTGTGCACAATATTACTCCATGTAGTAAATTACAATAAGCTTACTATACTGTGAAGTAGCGGTTTTTGTCAATTGTATTATGATGGATTTGTGGGTAATTGCGTTGTAGGTGTAATTGCACCTACTATTACCGCACCATACATATTGTGCGGTGCGGTAATCGTTGCGTGGTGGAGCCGAGCTAGGCGAACCCCTGTCCAAATAAGTGAACTGGCAGCGCTTGTATTATGGTGTAGGTAAAGGTGTCGTTAGCTGCCGCTTATGTTATTAATTGTCAATTATTTGTGGGTTGCAACAAAAAAACACCACACATTGCAATTACTGCAATATGTGGTGCTTTCGTGTGGTGGAGATGGGGGGAGTCGAACCCCCGTCCAAAATAAGCGAACTGCCAGCGTCTACACGTGTAGTTACTTGTTTTGTTTAGTCATAGCACCACACCAGCAACAAAGCAGTGCTACAACGATCCCACTGTGCTTAATCTAGATACGCAGGCGGCTCTCTAGATGCGTCCCGGCGTTTGCGTTCACTCACTCGGCCGGGCGAAGAGTGGTAAACGTGCTACCTAAAACTAGGCAGCAAACGCGGTCGTTCGGGCGAACGACGGAGCGCTGATGTTTGTGGCAGTTATGCCTTGTGCCCCTTTAACGAGACTGGGCGGCTCGACGTGCAGCTAAACAGGAGCCTACCCTGTCAAGACCAAACATCCCCGTTTGGAATGCTCACTATAGCATGGATAGTATTATGTGTCAACGCCGAGTTTTTTGTTCGTAGATGAATACGCACATTGCTACTGGTGACACCTCGACCACCAACGACAATCACGCTTCCTCATGCAATAGTGATGAAAATTGGGGTCATCGAGTAACGGTTATTGATATCGGGCATAAATGTCTATGATTTCATGGACTGTGGCGCTCCCCGTTGTGCCCAATTTGCGGATGGTTACTCCAGCCACCAACATGGCAATTTGGGCAGCCTCGGCGAGGCTGGCTCCACTGACAAGGCTCATCGTCAATGCCGCCATCACGCTGTCACCTGCACCAACGATGTCGATGGGACCATCGACCGGCAGGGCGGCGATGGTTTCGCTGATACCATTGGCGTAGACGAGCACGCCATCACTCCCCAAGGTGACCACACTGGGGCAGCCAGTACGCATGCTTAACATGGCAGCGGCGCCTTGGGCGTTTTCGGTTGTTTCGTTGATCTCACAGGCACTGCATGCTTCGTGCAGGTTTGGTTTGACGATGACATGATTAAAATCAGCGATGCGTTGGCGTGAATCAGCGAGCATCGTCAAGTGGGGATGGCTCTGGGCTATTTGGGCAATGGCGGCGTGGATGTGAGCGTCGATAACGCCACAGCCCACCTCGGGCATCTGGTCCGCAAAAATCATGGCATCGCAGTTATCAGCCAGCGTCAGCAATGAATCGGCAATCTGCTGAGTAATCTGGGCAGAGAGTGGGTCGCGGCTGCGGATATCAAGGCGCTCAAGCTCACGCAAGCTGCCATCCGCGTTGCGTACCGTTGGTTTGGTGTAAGTGGGGGTAGGGCGATCGGCGGTGGTGATGAGTAGGCTGTCGTTGGCGCCGAGTGCTTCTAAGCCTTGGCGGAGCATAAATCCGTCGCCGTCATTACCCAATACCCCCACGCAAATCACATGGGCACCGAGGGCTGTCAGATTGGCGACTACGGTGCCAGCCGCCCCGGGGGCACAGGTCTGGCTGGTGACTTGATTGGCTACGAGTCCGGTTTCGACTGAAATTTCGGCGCGACTCGGGTCGATCCAGAGATAGCGATCAAGAAAAAAATCGCCACAGACCACAATGCGTTTGCCGGCAAAGGCACTGGTAATTTCGTGCAGGCGTTGCTGTTGCATAACATCCTCTCGGGATTAGTGATAAATCAAGCGTGTGTCAACAACTGCCATAACCCGGGAATGGTGATGCGGTGATCACCGCTGATGTAGTAGCTCTGTCCGCCGTCACGCACCGTCCGTACCAAAATCGTTTTGAACGGGCGGTAATAATAGGCCGGGTCACTTTTTTTGGCTTCTGTTGACAAATCATCGGGCAACGGCACCAAATCAAACACCGCCGTGGTGAAATGGGCAATCTGTTGGCCATGCTGATGCGCCACATTGCGGGCCATCGCCAAGGCTTTGAGGTAAACTTCGGGACCCATCACTGCGCTGCCCACGTTGAGCATCACGCCCCCTTCGAGTTGACTGACACTATGGGTCAAAATCAAGAAGTCGGTATAACTCGCCTTGCCCACGGCAGCCCCATCGCAATTGGGGTGCTCGTGGATGATGTCTTGGCCGATACTGACATGCACTGTCACTGGGATGCCCAGCCGGGCGCCAGCGGCGGCAATCGACAACTCGCGGTAGGGGAGTTGCTGGCGCTCGATTTCGCTGCCCACATACTCGCCAATCCCCAAATCGCGCTGGGCGGCTTGGCTGATGAGGTCGTTGAGCTGCCCCGTTTCGTGCCACAAGCCGAATTGCCCTTGTGAAATATAGGCCGCCACACTTTCGGTGGTAGCCCCGATCAACGCTAATTCGTAGTCGTGGATGAGTCCGGCACCATTCATTGCCACGTGGGTAATCAGCCCCCGCTCCATCAAATTAATTACAAAACGCGAGGCGCCTTGTTTGATGACATGGGCGCCCATGATGAAAATAACTGGGTGCTGGTTGGCACGCGCCGCCTGAATTGCAGTAGCGACCGTGGGTAAGTGGGGTTGCGGTGCGGGTTGGATGGGGTCGCTGAGCGACATGACATAACTGAGTGGCATATCATGGATGCGCTCAGCTAACGGCAGGACATGCAGTTGGCTACGGTCAAAACGGGGTTGTGGCATGATTATTCCTGACCAAATAAGAGTGTCGTAATATCGTGGAGATGCTGAAAATTGGCTATTACGGCATCGGCGCCGGCAACAATGAGATGGCGGCGTTTGTCATCGTCGAGTCCACCACTGGCCTCGTGCGAGGCGACGGCGATACTATAGCCAGCGAGTGACTTACCGGCGATGATTTCTACCGGGCCGTCGCCTACTGACAATAATTGCCCGTTGGCAACCCGATAGGTGTTGATAAGCTCGGCTATGGCATCGCCTTTGGTGAATCCGGGGTCATGGGGACCAGGGCCATGGATGCCTGCATCAAAAAAATGATCGATGCGCAGGGCGGCACTTTCACGGAGCAGGTGCATATGTTCGGTGCCACTCACCAAGGCCAGATGGACGTTGTGGTTGGCGAGCAACTGCAAAAACGCCCGGGCGCCAGGCACCATCAAGGCATCGGCACTGGCTTCATCATGGATGCTGGCGATTTTTTGGTCGATGCGGTCGCGCATGGCATGACTAAACAAATCGAGATAGGCTTGGGCGCCCCGGGCCGGCCCGCCATGCAAAATAACTTGCTCGTCGACCCAGGCCATCTGGATAATGCTGGGTTGGCCGGTAGAGCGGGCGATATAGGTATAAATCTCGCTGTCGAGGCGATCGCTGTCGGGGTAATGGGGTAATAGTGCGGCATGCATGACCCCATGCATGACTTGTTGCCAGCCGATGCGAATCAACGACATGGTGCCGTCAAAGTCAATGGCAGCCAGGCGAGGTGCCGCAGTGGGACTGTTGATGATTTCGATCATTGTGATAGTGCCTTGGCATGGGTGGGGCTGGTATGGGTCCAGCCACCATCGATAGTAATGGTTTGGCCGTTGACCATAGTGGCTATCGGCGAGCAGAGGTAGAGGACGGTGTCAGCGACATCCTCGGGCATGCCGACGCGGCCGACGGGTGAGAGTTGTGCCCAATTTTCGGCATAATCAGGGTCGCCGACGAGGTTGCGGTCGTTGAGGGTGGCGCCGATGGCTACGGCATTGACATTGATGCCATCCCGGCCCAGCTCGACTCCCAAAATGGCGGCGAGGTGGCGCAGAGCAGCCTTGCTGGTGCCGTAAATCGAGGCTCCCCCCATGGCAGCGACGCCCGTGACCGACGACGAAAGCACTACTTTGCCACCGCGCCCTTGAGCCAGCATCTGTTTGACGGCCGCTTGGACGCCAAAGTAGGTGCCCTTCATGTTGAGGTCAAACACCTGATGCCAATGCGCCTCGGTCATGTCGACAATCGAGCCAAACACCGTCACCCCCGAATTGGCAATAAAGATGTCGACACCGCCATACGTGGTGGTGGCATGCGCGACGACGCGGTAATTTTCGGCGACATCGCGCAAATCAGCCTCGATGGCGTCAATGGCGGGTGTGGCGGCGATGATGGGTGCGACGCGCTCGTATTCGCCGTAATAGACGCCAACCACATGCGCGCCAGCATTGGCAAAGGCGATGGCGATACTCGCGCCGATTTCACGGTTGATACCGGTGACAATCACCACTTTGCCGGCAAAATCAAAAGTGACCATAGTTTCACCTAGACAAACGGGGTGGCACCATCATAGTGCCACCCCGTCATAATAGTCGGATTAATCGCGTGAGAATGCGGCGTCAAAGGCCAAATTGGAAGGGGTGAAGTCGTTGCGGCGCACGAAGGCACAGGCGTCGGTGGCGCCGTATTCGCGATCCATGCCGCTATCTTCCCATTCGACGGACAACGGACCGCTGTAGTTGATGCGGTTGAGTGCCCGGAAGATGGGGCCCCATTGCATTTGCTCACCACGACCTGGCGAAATGAAATCCCAGCCGCGCCGCGGATCGCCGAAGTTGATGTGTGAACCAAGGATGCTCGACTTGCCATCGAGGTAGCGGGCGCTTTCTTTGACGTGGACGTGGTAGATGCGATCTTTGAAGGCATCGATGAAGGCCACCGAATCAACGAATTGATGGTAGAGGTGGCTGGGGTCAAAGTTGATACCGAAGCCGGGGCGATTGCCGATGGCGGCCAACGCGGCTTGGGTGGTGTAGATGTCGTAGGCGATTTCGGTGGGGTGGACTTCGAGGGCAAATTTGACGCCTACTTCGTCAAACACGTCGATGATCGGGTTCCAGCGTTTGGCGAAATCGGCGTAGCCGGCATCAATCATGGCTGGGCTATTGGGGGGGAATGAATAGATGAGGTGCCAAATCGAAGAGCCGGTGAAGCCGTTGACCACTTTGACGCCAAACTTGGCGGCAGCGCGGGCGGTGTTTTTCATCTCTTCGGCGGCGCGCTGGCGCACACCCTCGGGGTTGCCGTCGCCCCAGATGTGGGGTGGCAAAATCGACTTGTGGCGCTCGTCGATGTTGTCACACACCGCTTGGCCGACCAAGTGATTGCTGATGGCGTGGCAGACTAGCCCGTGCTTGGCCAGGATCTCTTGCTTGCGGGAGATGTAGGTCGAATCGGTCAAGGCCTTGCCCACTTCGAAGTGATCGCCCCAGCAGGCTAATTCGAGGCCGTCGTAGCCGAAGCTCTTGGCTTTTTTGCACAATTCTTCAAAGGGCATATCGGCCCATTGACCAGTAAACAACGTAACAGGACGTGCCATGATGGTGATTCCTTTCATAAAAAGGGATAGTGGCATTTATCCACTATCCCCATCAGTGCCTAATATTCGGGGGTGACCCATTGTTTGTTGCTGGCGGAAGTTTCGATGGCGTCGAGCACGGCTTGGCAGCGTACGCCGTCGTCAAAAGTGGGCTCGGGCGAGACGTTTTTGGCTATACCGTTGATGAGGTCATAGACGCCATGGGTGAAGGTGTGTTCCCAGCCGATGATATGACCGGCAGGCCACCAGGCACTCATATAGGGGTGCACCCCTTCGGTGACCAGGATGGTACGGAAGCCTTGGACGTCGGCGGCATCGTCGTTGAACAACACTTGCAGTTCGTTCATGCGTTCGAGATTGAACACAATGCTGCCCTTGGAGCCGTTGATTTCGAACGAATTGTAGTTGCGGCGGCCGTTGGCGAAGCGAGTGGCTTCAAAAGTGCCGACGGCGCCGTTTGCGAAGCGGGTCATAAACAAGGCCGCATCGTCGACGGTGACTTCGCCCATTTCGGCGGTACCGACGGCGCCAAGGCTGGTGGTGGTGCCACCGAGCTTGGGGCGTTGTTTGATGAAGGTCTCGGTCATGCCGGTGACTTCGCTGATTTCGCCTACCAACATGCGTGCCAAGTCGATGCTATGGGCACCAAGGTCGCCCAAGGTGCCGGCTCCGGCGATATCTTTTTGCAAGCGCCACACCAACGGGAAGTTGGGGTCCATAATCCAGTCTTGCAGGTAGACGGAGCGCCAGTGATAGATTTTGCCGATACGGCCATCTTGGATGAGGCGCTTGGCGAGTTGTACGGCAGGGACGCGGCGGTAGTTGAAGTTGACCATGCCGACCACGCCGTTTTTCTTGACGGCTTCGGCCATGGCACGGGCTTCGGTCAAGGTGTTGGCGAGGGGTTTTTCACAAAAGACATGCTTGCCTTCGTTGGCGGCGGCAATGGCGATGGCGGCATGTGAGTCACCGGGGGTCGAGACGTCGACGAGACCGATGTCTTTACGGGTGACCAATTTCTTCCAATCGGTTTCGTAGCCGTTCCATCCCATATCGATGGCGGCTTGTTTGACGGCGGCTTCATCGCGGCCACACAAGGCCGTCATTTCGGGGGTAAAGGCACAATCGGGGAAGAAGTGTTTGACTTGACGGTAGGCATTGGAATGGGATTTACCCATGAATTTGTAGCCGACCAGACCGACACCAATCGATTTGCTCATCTGATAACCTCCTTGTTATTGGTTGGTAAAAGTCGTAATTTCGATGCTATTGCCAAACGGGTCGGTGGTGAAAAACCGTGGCCGACCCGGAATGGGTATGGTATCGCCACAGGGATAACCTGCGCTGATTAATTGCTCGCGTAACGCAGCTTGATCATCGACGTGCAAACAAAAATGACGTCCTTGACCGGTACTTTGTGGTTCCGCATAGAGATGTAATTCGCGTTCCCCCACGGCAAACCAGACCAAATCGGAGGCAGTGAGTGTGCTAGGGACGGGGATTTCGCGTAGACCGATGATATCGCAATAAAACCGACGCGCCAACTCGGCACTGGCGGCACCTGGCGGACGGGGCACACTAACATGATGGAAGTAGGGGGGCATGGGGGTACTCCTCTGCGCATCGCAACAATGCAATGGCAACCATTGAGTGGGATGGCGTTAGTGTAATAGAGAGTCTGATTTGCGTCAAGTGAATGCAATAATCTGTGCTGATATCGATGCGCTTCTGCGCTGCATATCGGTGTAGCGGTAGCGACGTCATTGCATATAATACACACAGCGAATTTATGCAATTATCAAGGAGTATTCATCATGAGTCATCCCCCCACCTATCTCGATGTACTCGCCGCTGCCACGCGCAT
>CANFUF010000052.1 GCA_947450095.1 Roseiflexaceae bacterium | reverse complement strand
TGGAATCTGCGTTTCGAAGATTACCTGGCCACGACGAGTATCATGACTGATAGCCACGGAGTGACCAAATCTGTCACGCTTGGTTCGTTGATTATTCCGGACAATACGATAACCCGTAGCGGGATTGCGCGCTATCAGGCGGCTGCATCGTGTATTGGGATTACGGCATTGCCATGGGCCACTTGCCCGATTGTCGATGTGGTAGGGCTGGCTGGTTTGGCTGCGACATTTAATGGCACAAATACACTGCTCAACGTGGCCAATCCGCAGTCAATTATGGACAGTATCAAAGATGGTGGTACCGTACAGCTTATCCTCAACCCACAAAATCAAAACAGTGTGGGTACGGTGCTGGCATATGGTGACTGGACTAATGGTGCGACGAACGGGTTGAAAATCACGGTAGGCACCGATAACAAAGTCACAGTGCAAATCGGTAATAACAGCTATACACCAGATACAGCACTCGTGCCCACCTGGAATGTGATTTCGTTTAGCTTTGGTGCAAATGGATTTACCTATTATCAAAACGGTAACCTCGAGACGAATTATACCGTCGCGAGTGCGTCACGCACGAGTAGTACGTCGTTTAGCACGAACGCAAGTTGGCAAATGTATTTGGGGGGGAATCCGAGTGCCACGAACATTACGAGTGATGCGAGTAATTTGTTTAAGGGTGGCATTGATGATATTACCTTCATCCCCGTAGTACTTCCTTCGTATTTGATGTTTCAATCGGCGCGTGTACAATCGGCGTTGGGGATGGTCAAAAAGGAACTCGCAAGCTTTACGGTTGACGCAGATGCACCGACTGCCGTGATTTCAAATCCAGAATATGCATCTGCCAACGGTATGCAATTCTTGGTCGATACGAGCGATCCTACGTCGTTAATTGATGCGTTGACGGTCAACATTGTCAAATACACCGAACCAAGTACGAGTGTGTTACTGACGAGTGTGCCTATCTGTAATGAACAACCGGTGAATGACCCGCGGAATGTATCTTATTGTCCGTTTGAATCCAAAACCGTGGAAGGTCGATATGATTTACAGGCCACTACGAAAGATGCGGTATACAACCAAGGGGTGAGTGGGACAAATAGTATTGGGCACGGGACGTTTTTTGTGGATACCACGGCGCCTACGTTGACACTTGCCCGCGTCCCTACATTTACTACCACGTTGCAAGAAGGAACCAATAAGCAAATTTTGACCTTGCATATTCTCGCTACTGACCCTGCGTTGCGTGATTCGGGGAGCCCGAGTCACCGTGGGATTGGGGTGAAATCGGTAGAAGTGAATTTGCAGAGTTTGAATGGGCAGTCAGTCGCCGGCTGGCAGTCTGCGACATTGTTGACGAGTTCATTGGTGACAGCCACAACCGTTATTACGGGGACATGGGAAAGTCAGTTCGCCTTGCCGGCCATCCCCAATGGCTATTATTTGGTGCAAGTACGGAGCAAAGACCTCCTCGATAATGCGATGGGCTTCGCTAGTAGTCAGCCACAGTATGTAGCTGGTGCAAATAATCCGATTGAGGTCGATGGCGCCCCCCCGCACGACGTCATCGTGAATCCATCACCGCTCACCGAGAATTTGTATATCGTTGGTCCAAGCACACTTGAAAACAGCACGCTGGTTGGGCGGGTATCAGATATTTATGATGGTCGGGTGGCGCTCCAACATGATTTGTTGGTCAAACTTGACTTCGATACGGTCAATGGTGCCAAATCATTTGATAACCGCGTCAATACGCGCTATGTGAGTGATTGTGTGAATTGTCCTACGGTGGCAATTGATGATTCGCTGAATAGTCAACTAGTGGCGCGGTTTAACATCGATAGTAATCAACAATTTATTACTGCACATAATGCAAATAACTTGTTTAATGATCTCTTTACGGTCGCGATGCGTATCAAAATAACCGATTCTGGCACACTATTGAGTAGTGGTAATGCCAATAATCCACGGTTGCGCATATTTGTTGAGCGTGTCACTGCCAACACATTCAAAGTCAAGGTGTTTCACGGTAATACATCGCTATCAAGTAGTATTGTCAATGCCAACACATGGTATGGGGTGATTTATACCGAATCACAACAAGTGATGAGCATTCAATTAGGTAGTGTGGACTATAAGAATTGGTCTGACAGCAGTATTATCACCAAAAGCCTCAAATTGGCAACCACCCCCAATCAAGGCAATGATTTGTTGATTGGCGCCGCTCAATCAAGTACGACGAACAACATTGTCGAAGACTACTTCCGAGGGTATATCGACGACGTGATTATATCGGATGCCTACTTGACGGCGAATGATTTGATCGGGAATAGCATTGCGCGGGGTGCTGGTGCACTTACTCACCAGACGCGGTTGGCGGTGCGTGATGACGGATTTGCCGATGTAGATGGTTTGGCCGCGCTTGCAGACTTTTTTGTGCCGGTAAACCAATCCAAGCTTCCTGTTGTTGATGTGATGAATTCACGCAAAAGTGCGTTTTGTAATGGCGAATTGACATCTCCAGTAACGACGTGTCCAACAATTACGCAGGGTTTTACGAGCAATGCCATAAGTTTTGCAGACGAAAACCAAGGTGCCTGGTTAGGGTATGCAATTACTCAGAGTGTGAATTCGGATATAACGTATGGTCTGCGGGTCCGGATTCCAACCGATACGACTAGTGGTCGGATTGCCACCATTGGGAATAATTTACTGGCATTGAATGCCTTTGTCGATTATCACGCTGATCTCGGGCAATTGACTACCACAATCAGTGCGACGAATGGGATTACATCGGTGGTATCGCTAGAAGTTAGCGATGACCAATGGCATCAATTGACGATGGTGTCGACTGCCGATAGCACCACCACCCGATTCAACGTGTATTGGGATGATCAATTGATTGGTACGACGGCAGCGGTGAGTGGGCTCTTTACCAACGCCGCTATTTCGGTGGGGGCGAGCTACCATGGTCGGGCTGCCAAAAACGCCTTGGTTGATGATATTGGACTATTTCGTGCGGCATTGAGCCTGACGCAGATTCGCGCATTGGCATTTGGATATGACCCCGTCTATATCGAAACTTTCGACGAAATGAATGACAATGCGACTGGTATCGTGCTAGATCAATCATTGTTCCAGCAACCGACACGTTATACCAATGTGAAAATCAGTACGGGGATGGTGGGAGCCGGCTTGTTGTCACGGCAAATCCCACAAACGGTTATTCATCGTGATGACCGTGGGTTGACGATTGTCGATCCCAATCAGCCTTGGGCGTTATCGCTCTGGCTGAATTTCGCTAATGCGAATGCCACCGGTACGATTTTGCAGAGTACCACCCTTGATGGCTATGGTTATACGTTAGCGCAATCAGGTAATTACCTGACATTTAGTCATGCGGGTGCGTACATGATCGCAGATACGGCTGTTACTCCCAATGTGGCCACTCATGTAGTGATCAACAGTGATGGCAGCACGATGCGGATGTACATGAATGGGGTATTGGTCGCAAGTCACGCGGTAGGGAGCGCTATGCGCAGTACCCCGCTCTTCAAGAATCTCCCCACTATTGCTTCTGCATCGAGTGGGACGGCGAGTAATGCCAATGATGCAAATGTCGCGACGGTATTTACGACTGACGTAGAAAACGATCCATGGTGGCAAGCCGACCTGGGCAGTAGCCAGCAAATTGATCGGATAATAATCCGCAATCGTACAGACGGGGTTGCCACCAATCTGCATAATTTGCATGTACTCATTGCCGATACGGCGCTTGGGTATGCTGATGCTGATCAGGCGAATTGGACGCAATATATTGCGAACCAGATTGGGGCATTCGTGGTATTGACGTTGCCCCCTGGGACATCTGGTACCTATGTCCGATTGCAAATCGAAGGCACCAACGAGACATTGGCGCTGAGTGAAGTCACCATCCAGCGCGCCCCAGTGGTGACGATTTCGAGTATGCTTGCAGATGTCGATGATGTACGCGTGTATCGCCATGCGCTGACACCGACAAATATCACGCAATTACGCATCATGGGTTGGCAAGATAGTACATTGACTCCTCGTCAAGATGGATTTGATTGGAGTAAAAAAATCGATGACAACATCGAGGTTGATGCCACAATTCAAAGCATGACTGTTGACCGATTAGGGAATTCACGAGCCAACAACATCGGTGAACAAACATTATGGAGTGGGCTCATCGATACATTGCCGCCCCGGATTACGAATAATGAACAGCGTATCACCAATACCGATCAGTATAGTTATACGGTGAGCATTGACGAACACAACCCCAATCTCAATCTATTGCAGACACCGTGTGGTGCGCGACTTAATTACAAAACGTCATACCCCAATTCATTGGGCTATCGTGCCCGCAGTAGCGGCTTTGATGCGTCAATTATGGCCACCACGCATCTTGACGGTAACTGTGTATTGAGTAATACCCCTGACTCCGTAAAACGACTCATGGAATCGATTACAGCAACGACGAGTATCGTCTTTGGGAATCGGTATGCATATGTCGGTGATATAAATAAAGTCAATGTCGTGGATGTCCAAAACGCCACCAATCTTATTCAAAGTAGTGCCGCCGTCGATGGGACGGTGCAAGAGCTGGTGATGAGCCGTAACAAAGATCGCCTGTATGTCGTGAGTACCGCTACGCTGCCTGATTTGCGGGCAACGGTGACTATTTTTGATATTGCAGAAAACAGCATGGTACTCCAACGCCGTGGGAGTGTCATTATCCCATTGGATGCAAATCAAACGGTGGTTGCGAGTGCGGTGACGAGTAGCTTCGATGGAAGTACCCATAGTGATCATTATTTGTTGGTGATGCTCAATACGGCGACGACGCAACGAATGATTAGTGTACAGGTTGGGAATCCCGACCAACCAACCCAGCTTACTGCCACTGACTTGAATCCCAAGAGTATTGATATTTCGGCAAGTTACGATATTGTCGCGGTTGCTCAGGGTGATGCAGGTGTGAAGATTTATCGGGTAAACGATGACGGTACGATGACTGAGGTCATTACTGTTGGATCACAAGGATATAGTGATCGGGTCATGATTGATGATAAAAAACTTATCATTGTCAATGATGAAGAGCAATTCGCAACTGTATCAAATTCGCCGAACACCATGAGTATCGTGCCGTTAATCGATACCATTGTGAATACCCGCGCCCAAGTCTATCAATTGCTCGAAACCCGGGCAAGTTACGTGCCTGTGGTGCCATCTGATAATGAAAATAGCACTGTTTATCACATCATTGATATTGCGTCCTATTTAGCAAATGATATTGTGGTGATGAGCCGTGATACCAATACGGGTACACTATCTCGGTTGAGTATTGTGAGCACCGATGGTATTACGCCCACATTGCGGAGTGATGCGGTCATCAATCAACCGAATTTGCTCCGGGTGGTGACCAACAATAACAATATACTGACACTGGCAACAAATTCCCAAACTGCAGCATTAACGGCGTTTGTGGTGAGTGATCGGCGTCTTGCGACGCAACTGTGTGACCAAGCCGGAAATTGTAATCTTGGGGCGGCTCCGACAGTTGATCCATTGCCTGCGCCGAATAATATTTCAATTGTGAATTTGACGAATGCCTATACGGTTACCAATCCGTTGGTGACATTCCATGCCGAAGCACCTACCGGGGTCCGCAAGATTAATGCGCAAATCGATAATAAAATCCTTAATCAGGTCTGGACACAAGCGACAAGTGCGGGGTTGCCCAAAGTAGAAGAAACATATGTATTCCCGGCAATGACGCAAGGGAAGCATACGATTCGTGCCATCAACACCTACAACAATACGTTGAGTGCGGTAGCCGAATATTATGCATCCATCACCACTACTTTGCCACTCGCAGATGTGATGAATCCCCTCCAAAAAAGTGTGGCATGTGCGCCGAACTGCCCGACTTTAAGCACAAACACCTTGACATTTACCCAAACCAACACCATTGATATCAATCATAATTTGAGTCAAGTTGCCGGGACGGCCAAATTGTTGAGTATGAAGCTCAAAATTCCAGCGTTGGCGCCGTCGGGGCGAATTGTGAGTGTGCGGCCAACCGCTGCGACGGCACTGGCGTTTTGGTTGGATTATGACGCAAGTACCAATGAAATCGTGGCAACAGTCAGGGATACGATTACCACTACCACGCGATTTTCCTGGCCCGACACCCAATTCCACCAATTGACGATGGTTGCCAACGCCATGAATGGCGCAACGACGTTTAATCTTTATATCGACGACAACAAACAAGACGCGCTCTCAAGTGCTCCTGGTAATCTTTTCACCAACGCCAAGGTGATTTTTGGAGCAAATGGAACGAATACTGCGATTACTGGAATGGTGATTGATGACATTGCGCTATTATCGACACCGGTAGCAGTTGATGAAACGGTTGATTACCGCACTTCAGTGAGTGATGCAACCTTGCCATTGATTGACGAAATATTTGACAAACAGAGTAGTTGTGGTGTCAGTTGTCCGTCTATTAACAATGGTACATTGACGTTCCCTGTTAGTAATAATGGGATAAATCTCGGCTATACGTTGACGCAACTTCCAAGCACGGCTAAATCCATCAATATGCGGCTGATGCTTGCCAGCGGGACGGTGACAGGGAGGGTTGCGACGCTCCAGAGTGCGAATGCCAGTGCCTTGAAGCTGTGGTTGGACTATGACCAAAGTACCAATAGGTTGACGGCTACTGCCACTGCGAACGGTATGACTCAGAGTGTCTACACCACCACCGTGGTGGCTAACACGTGGGCGACACTGAATGTGCTGGCAAGTACCACAGACATTACCACCACGTTTGAATTATCGCTCAATGATAAATCAATGGGCTCGATTGTAATACCAGGGCTCTTTACCAATGCAACGTTGTCATTTGGTGCCGTATCGCCTGCAACTGCCGCTGTTGGGATGGCCGTTGACGATATTAGTGTGACAAATCCCGCGGTGATGAACAACGAAACCGTGGCAGTGAACCAAATTATAGGGTTGATGTCTGGCGATGTGATTACGCCGTATACGATTGTCACGCCAGTCTATGACTTTTTTGTTGATAGTGGGAATCCGCAAATCCAAATGATTGATACCGTGATTGGTCTGAATCGTATGATTGACGGTATGGTTGTTGCAACAATGGTTATTACTGATGTGAGCGATTTAGTCGACCTCCAGATTACCAATACCAGTACCAATAGCCAAATTCCGTTTTCGATACATCAAGATGATAGCAACCAAACCAACGTAAAGATTTTTTATCCGGCAGCCATGCTCAATGCAGATTTATTGCCACTACACATCGTGACGACCGATAGTGCGCAACATACGACCACGTCCAATATTGCTATTATCGTTGACAATTATGCCCCGGTGATGCAGGGTCAGATAATCAATGCAAAAATCAATGGCGTCAAAACGGCACTGAGTAATAACGCCACAATCACGCGTACCAGCGACCTTGATTTACACGTGGCGTGGTCAACGCTCACCGATCGGGTGGGAGTGGCGTTGACACAACTAGAATACACCAAACAAACGATTTCGAGCACGGTGTTTGTAAGTACAACGCAGCTGCTAGTGGGGCCGCGGACGCCCGCTATCGTTGCTCCCGAAGGCAGTCGCATTGCTGCGGATATGCGATTGCGTGACACCATGGGCAATGAAGGGGTGGTGCCGCTCCCCGTTGTGTATGTGGATAGTGCCGTAACTCCAGATTACACACAGATTAGTAGTGATGCGAATGATGTATATCGTGGTTGGTTGCAAAACGGTTGTGCAGCGCTGGGGCAGAACCTCGATCAAACGCAGCGCTTTGCGACAACGTGGGATGCCAATGCGTTGCGTCTGAATTGGCAGGGGAGTGATTGGAATGTTGATGGTGATTTGTTTGTCTATTTAGATACCATCCCCGGTGGCTCGATTACTCCGTATATTCCCAGTAAATTTGACCGGGCATTGAGTAATGAGGTTGCTAGTGGCAATGCATTTGTCACACTTCCTATCGATATGGCAGGGCGCACATCAGCCGCAGGTACGCTCGGCCTCTTTATGAATAAATGGCAACAACAATTACGCGATGTGCTCCGTGGTGGCCGCTCTGGAAGTGCCGTTGAGGGTGCCGATTACGTAATCTATATGGGGCGTAACGATACGATTGCCGTGTTGCGTTGGGATAGTGGAAGTAGTGCATGGGTGGCAGTCAATGAATCCCCCAGTATGAAATATAGTGTGGTAAACAACATCAAACAGACGGATATACGGGTGTTGTTTAGTACTATCGGGTATACCGTGGGGAATCCGGTGGGGATGGTGGCGTTTGCGAGTAAAGAAGATTATTTGCTCCCGTGGGCAACCTTCCCCGTCAATAACCCCACCAAGAGTAGTTTGGGGACAAATAAAATCACCATAACGCCACTGCTGAACGGATATAGTTGGGCATCACTTGGCAGTGGGGTATGTCCACGTACCGCAGCGCGGAATCCTGATACGACACAGGTGAGTGCAAATCTTGCGAGTAACCCCAATGGGGTATCAAGACGCGCCGTCACTGATGTGTTTGCCAATACTCAGCCTGATGTAATTGCTGAGGCGATTAATCAAACGCATGATATGTGTGCGCAACTGCCTGCTGAACCGTGGTGTAAGACGGTGACGCAACTTGCGGATACCGCAGCGGCAGGAGCGGCACTTATCCCCGAATTGACAAATGATCTCGTAACCCAACTCGCACCAGTGGTTGGCCGAAATTCGCTGATAACCTATACGTTACAATTGCAAAATTCGAGTAATAGCCCCACCAAACGCATGTATGGAATTGTGCGTACGTATGGTGGCATTTGGCTGACCGGGGCGATTAATCCCAATGCGACGAACGGAGTATATGACGGTGGGCGCTATGATTATCACACCGTGACGGTCCCCGACTACACTGACTTTCAAGTGCTCAAAATCGACAGCATTCCTGCGCAGACGAGCCGGAATATTACCCTTACTGCCAAAGTTGATCCACTCAAAGCGCAATCATCGAATTTTGATCGACGGAACACCAGTAATGTCGCCAAAATCGATGTGCGGTTGGTTGATACCGCCGCCGTAACCAGCACCAATTCGCTCGCATGGTTGACGACGGGACGCACCATTGAATGGGTGAATGCCGGTCTCCGTATCGATACTGAGGCCCCCCGTCAAATGAAACCAGATAATCAATTGGTGGTGGGGACGGGGAGTGTCCGATTGACGGGGAGTGTGGTCGATGATTCGGCAGTGCCCGTGGTCATGCTCGAATACACCAATAATCTAAGCCCCAATGTGAGTAGTGTGAACTGCGGCCCTGCAGTGACAGGGCGTTGGAGTTGTCCAATCGTGGTTCCCCGTACTGCGACAACTATCAGTTATCGGGTACGGTCTGGTGATCAATATGGCCAAATGAATGCATGGAGCGCATGGTATCGCAGCACTGTCGACCGTGATAAGCCAACGTTTGTCCTCGATGCAATTTCGGATAGTGTGTTGAATGCGACCTATGTGGGTGGGAGTACTATTAATCTCAGTGGGGTATTGACCGATAGTACGACTACTGCTGCGATCCAGTTTTGTGATGAACAACAAGCCGATTGCCGTACGATTGTGCCGAGTGATAATGCGCTCACTCAAACCGCAAGTTCCACAACCAGTGTGACTAGTCCGTTGACTGCCATCGCGGCCAAACCATGTGATGCCACCGCCTTTGATGCCTATACAGTCTATCCCATCAACGTCACCAACGTGGCTGATGGCCGAGTCGACACGGTGACATTAAATACGACGCTGGCACATGCGGCAGCCCAAGACATCGATTTGTGGTTGCAATCGCCATCGGGGACCCGTGTGGCATTGTTGACGTCTACGCGCAATCAAACCACAAATGTGCGCGCGACGTTTGACGACAGTGCCACGCGTACCACGCAAACCATTAGTGGCACGATCACACTGGGTGCTGCGTATGCGATTGTCCGTCCTGATGGGGCGCTCGCGACATTTACCGGTGAGGCGGCAGCGGGAACATGGCGGTTGTTGGCCTGCGATCGCAATACAGACGGCGTTACCGGTAGCATCAATAATGCCGATTTAACGATTGCAACGCGGACAGCGGCGCGCCATCAACAGGCTGATTGGAATATCACGCTGGCAAACACTGCGGGTCAAGATAATGTGGCGCGGACAATTCAATTTTGGTCGGTTGATGGAGTGGGGAATGTGAGTAATGCGCGGATTGCTGTCATGCAAATTGACACCGTGGCTCCTACCCTCGCAGTAACCCAAAACGACACTGTTGTATTCCCGAGTGGTAGTGCCAATACCTTCCAGGGTACTGCGAGTGATGGTGGGACATTAAGTAGTCTCCGTGCAAATGTCTATGACACCAATACGCTTGTTTCCACGATTGATTTGATTCCTGTGCAGATGAGTAGTAGTGAGTTGCAACGGCTCAATTATTTACAACACCGATCAATTCAGTACTATACGTGGAACCTGCCAGCGAGTGCGTTGAGCGGATTAGTGTCTGGTGCATATACGATTCAATTTGTGGCACGGGATGCCATTGGGAACCAACGAACGAGCGCATCTGCAACGTTTATAATTCCGACAAAAACCGCACCGTCATTTAATGATGTGCAGTCAATTCCGAGTGCGGTCGTGAACAGTCAAACAATTCGTACCCACATTAATACGGGATATAGTGATACGACTATCACCGCATTGGCTGAATTGGACAACGACACGAATGTATATACCAATAGTACAACGGTCAAGGGGTGGACGTACGACGGACATACAGATTCGGTATTGCAAGAAGCAATACCTGCAACCATTCAAGTGCTTCCTATTACCAAATTAGAGATGAACAATGATTTTGCCGCCATCCTTGACGAAGCCGGTACGCTGAAGACATGGTCGGTCGATGGCCGTTCAGATCACATCGCTACCTCGAATCAGATTGCCGGTCTGACTCCGATTAATAATCTAGTGCAGTTTTCGATTGCCGAACAACTCACGTGGGATAATTATTTGTTGACCCTCGACAAAAACGGGGTGGTCCGCGAATATCGCCAACCTGATGGGGCGGCAACTGTGGTATCGAATCCGGTCGTCATTAAAAACCGCACGAATCAAACGATTACCAATAACATCGTGGCAATCGATGCGGGCTATCATCATACGCTCGTATTGCTCCGTTCAGGACAAGTGATTACGTGTAGTAATGCTACCGCTACCTGTAAAGATGAAGCTGCGAATGGTACTGCCGCCTTTAAATCGACTCCTGCTACGGCGCAATATGGGGTTACCCAAATCCAGGCAGGGATTGACTTTAGTGTGGTGTTACGCAGTGATCGGAAAGTGTTTGCGTGGGGTGATCCTAGCTACAACCACTTGGCAATACCACCAGGTATCAAACCGGTGACGCAGATTGCCGTGGGTGGTGATCATACGCTCGCACTCCAAGATGATGGTACTGTGGTGGCGTGGGGTGATAATAGCCTTGGGCAATCTACGGTTCCTAGTGGGCTTATCGATGTGGTGTATGTGGCTGCAGGGGCGAATTCAAGTGCCGTGGTAACGCGCAACGGGCGAGTCGTTATTTGGGGTGAAAACAGCTTTACGATGACGGCACCGAATTGTTGTGCGAGTGCCATTGCGATGAATTACGCATATCTCGATAGTCCAGGTCATCAGGTGACTGCCCAAACCATTACTGTCCATAAAACGGGCATGCAAACAAAGAGTGCCGTCATCAATGCCACCACATTCCCGTTTAGTTATGATGTGCGCTTTAGCGGTTTGATTCCTGGTCGTCGGTATCGCTATACCTTGACCCTGACGAATACGCAAGGAAGTCAAGCGTACAATGGGGTATTTGTGAATAACCTCGTGTTTCACAAGACATTTACCCCGTTACTGCTGAATTCAAGCTCCATACTACCGCCCGTATCAAAAGGGAAGTAGGAATAACGATGATGAAACAACGCTTGATATATGGCATCATCGCGGTGCTTGTGCTGTCATTAATTATGGGTATCCCCCACGTAACGGCCTTGACGGGACGTATCATTGCCTTGCCCACCGCCCAACGGATCCCCCCAGCCACCAATGGCCAAGTGACGGTGTGGGGAGATGCGTCTGCGAGTTTACATAATTTGCCATTGCAAGCGGCCACCGATGTGCGCCAGATTGCCATGGGTGCACATCATGCAATTGCCTTGACAAAAAACCAACAGGTAATCGGCTGGGGTGTCAATTGGAATGGCGAATTGACGATCCCCCCCACATTGACTGATGTCGTTCAGGTCAGTGTGGGTATTTCGCATAGTGTGGCATTGCAACAAAACGGTACGGTGGTGCAATGGGGTGCTGCGTCATCAACGATTGCTGATGCCGCATTGCCGACCGATGTCGTGCAAATCGCCGCTGGTGATCGCCACACGGTGCTATTGCGTGCCAATGGGTCAGTGGTGGTAACCGGTTTGGCGAGTCAACGCGTCATTCCGAGTGAATTAACCGGCAAAACGATTGTAGCGGTGGCGGCTGGTGCAGATAGTTCGTTGGCACTTGATAATACCGGTACGATCTACCAATGGGGTGGCGTCACTATCCCCACCGTGGTAAGTAGTGACGTGACGACGATTTTTGCCCATGGCAATGTATATGGCGCCGTCCGGAGTGATGGCACCTTGATTGTGTGGGGTAACGTCGCTGATTTAACCCCAACAGCCCCTGCCACAACAATCGACAACACGACCACGGGTTGCCCGTGTGTCCGCTTCCCCAATATGAGTGGGGTGTTGGATATGGCGGTAGCGCAATGGGGCGTGGCGTTGATCCATCGGAGTGGACTAATAACCGCCATACCCAAAAGTAACACAAATGTGCCTACTGATATTCCAGGTCGTGCCATGCAATTAGGCACATACTATACGCACAATACGGGTATCGCGTTACAATTTCAGGTCACTCCCGTGACGACCGTGACAAATACCCCAATCCCACGCTTAGACATTCGATTACCCCAAGAGCTGAATAGCATCGGTAAAGTATTCGTGTGGGGTGGCGACAGCACTGTGCGCACGATCCCAATAAGTGCCACCAATAGTGTCATTCAAATCGTTGCTGGCCGTGGGCATATTGTGGCATTGCGGAGCGACAGCCGTGTGATTGCGTGGGGGAGTAATAATGCCGGGCAAACAAATGTGCCGCCCAATCTTGCTTCCATCCAAGCATTGACATCGCCACAACGAGTGATTGCAGTGGCGGCTGGTGCCAATCATTCGTTGGCGTTACTCGCCAATGGCACGGTACAGGCCTGGGGGGATAATACCTACGGTCAAAGTAGCGTACCGGTAGGACTTACCGACGTCGTACAAGTCGTTGCCGGGATTCGCCATTCTGTGGCGCTCCGCAAAAACGGTCTGATTGTGAGCTGGGGTGATAATACCTTTGGGCAAACCACTGTGCCCCCTCTCTTGGGGGTTGCCAAGATTGCAAGTGCCGGGTGGCATACCGTTGCCTTGTTATTCAATAACAAAATAGTTGCATGGGGGCGGAATGACAAAGGCCAAACGTCGTTGCCGCTGATTACCACCGCAGTTGATATCGCCGCCAGTAATGGTAATACGGTCGTGTTGCTAAATAATGGTACCGTCCAAGTATTTGGTGATACGACATTTAATCAAACTGATGTCCCAATGGATGTATATCAACGGATTGGTGCGGGTAACTATCATATTCTTGCAGTGAGCAATAGTGGGCAAGTGCAATCATGGGGCCTCAACACGAATGATCAATCGACCCCGCCAACCACACTACTCAATCCATTTATGTTGGCTGGTGGTGCGGATTTTAGTGTGGCATTGGCAGTGGATCGGGTAAATGTGGCAACGCCCACGAGCACCGCCTCGGCAACCCCGTTTCGTAAAGTGCCGTTAGTACCGACATTTGCACCATTGCGCACATATACGGCCGCTCGTAGTTGGGGGCTTGGTGATATTCCTGCACCAAGTGCCAGTGATATCAGCAATGTAGCGATTATGAGTGACACGATTGCAATTGTGCACGGTGACAACACCCTGACCCTCAATGAATCTGCCAGCAATACACCACTATCATTGCCTGATGCCGTGAAGAGTGCCGTCATCGGGGTAGGGGTAGGTGACGGATTTGGGGTTGTCCTCAAACGTGATCATACCGTCGCTCCCTGGGGAATTGCACCGACGATTCCGCTTGCGATAAATCGCAATATCAACGAAATCGCGGTCAATGGATCACATGTGATGCTCATGAATGCAGATGGGAATGTCTGGTCAAATCAATATATGATTCCGGCGCCGATTCTGGCGCGTCATATTGCGGCAGGGCGCAATTATGCGGTGGTGCTGCTTGACAATGGCGTACCACAAGTCTGGTCTGCTGATAACACAGACGAAATTTCGCTCGTGCCTGACGCCGCCAACAACATCATCGAGATTGCCGCCGGTACGTACCATATCCTTGGATTACGTGCCGATGGTCGGGTCATTGCATGGGGTGCTGCGTTCCATGACCGTGGTCAAGCCGATGTGCCCTATTTGGCCCAGTCCAATGTGGTGGCGATTGCCGCCGGTGATCAATTTAGTATTGCCCTCCGCAACGACGGCCAACTCGTAGCGTGGGGCGACGTCCCCGTCGGCACCGCGACCCAGATCACTAATTTGTCGGCCGCACGCAATGTCGTCGCGTTACGGGCAGGTGCGGGGATTGTAGTTGCATTGACCAATGATGCTGATGTGGTGGGTACGACGATGCCGACGCGCATCGCTACCGCAATTCCGCTCCGCCTCCCGACATTGACCCCACGTGCCGGGGATGGCAATGTGATTGCGAATCTCCTTGGTTGGTTTACGATGGGCGACGAAGCGCAGTCGTTACAATATGTGGGTGTTGCTGGTCCATTTGCCTGTACGACGCCGTACGCGTGTCCACAAAGTGACCTTGCTGGTGTGAATAAACGTGCGGTGCGATTCAATGCAATCAATGGTGATGAATTAACGAGTACCTCCAAAATTACGTTGAGCGGGACTTCGTTTAGCGTCAGTTATTGGATGCGCCGTGACCGCATCAATACCAATGACGTGGCGTTGAGCCTTGGGACACCTGCCAAACGGACGTTTTTGAGTATGGGATTTGATAGTGAAAATCGCGTATATTGTAGTTTTTTTGGTGATGATTTACGCAGTACCAGTTGGTATGGCGATCAAAACTGGCATCACTATATCTGCACGTTTGACAAAACGACGCTCGTCCGGCAGCTCTATCGTGATGGCGTGTTAATTGCCCAAGATGTGGCTGGTGGCCAATTTACGGCTCCCGCATCGGCGTTAGTCATCGGTCGGCGCAATGATAATGCCAGTGGATTTGTAGGGAGTATCGATACCGTCATCATCCACAAAATTGCCTTAACCGAAGCACAAAGCGCAAATTACCCTAATTTACCCAGCACCGACCGTATCGTCGATATTGGTTTCGATGATATTGCGCTACAGAGTATCGCACCGAACCGGACCCGTTTAGAATGTATGGCAACAATGCCTTGTCCGGTGGTGATGCTTGCAAGTCATGATGATCATGCCCTACAGTTTAGTGGCAGCGAACAGATGCAGTTGAGTAGTAACCCGATATTGACGAATGGATTTACCATTGCGTATTGGGCGCAACGCAGTGCCAGTAGTCTCAATACCGTGATTATGCAGGGTACGACCACTGCTAAACGCTTTACGACGGGGTTCAACGTCAACAATACCGCTTATTGTGCAATTGGCACCACCAAAGTGAGTAGTAGTGCGCCGAGTGATACAAACTGGCATTTATATGTCTGTATCTTCAACAAAACCACTGGGACATTAGGGCTGTCGGTCGATGCCGGGACGCCACAAACGGTATTGAGTAGCTATACCGACAGTGGGGCATTGCTCGTTGGCCGGGCCCCAGAGTCCAATAGCGGATTCCAAGGGAATATCGATGACGTGTTTGTCTACGGTGGGCCACTTTCACATGGGACGATTGGTTTGCTGTACAACAGTACCAATCCCGTCAGCATCGTCCAGACTGCGACGCCCAATCCCGCCACACCGAGTGTTACGGTATCACCGACATTTACGATTACCCCTACTGCCACATCGACAACGACGCAACGCGCCACCAAAACAGCGCTACCGGCAACTGCGACGAATGTGATTGTGTATGCCACAAACACCATTAACCCGAGCCTTACCACTACGCCCACCCGTACCAATACATTGACGCGAACCGTGACTGCAACCCGTACCCCAACGCGTTCCCTGACACCGACGGTGACTACGACCCCAACGGCCTCAAAGAGCGCCACCATGTCATTAACCCCCACCATTACGCGCACGTATACCGCGACGTCCACATCTACCCCGACCCCGTTTAACGGCGTAACCTATACACCGTCGAATACGCGCACCCCGTTGATGCTGACCCGCACCTATCTTGCCAAGCAGAGTCCTACCTATTTTGCGCAAACGCGTACCGCGACATGGTTTGCTATACGCGCCACCCAAACAAGTGCAGCGTTGACCCAAACCGCTATCCCGACGACGACCTATCAAGCACGCTTGACGCAGACTGCGGCAATCATCCAGACTTTGACGGCCTATCCATTTCCATCAACGCCAACGCGCTCATCGACACCGTACCCATTGCCAAAAAGTATACAGGCGAATACGCTACTCTGGCCTGATATCACGCATCTCTATCAGCGCTAGTAATCGTTTGTTGACTACTTTTGCAGGGCCGCGATAAACTTCATAGCCTCGCGACAAATCGCTTGGAGCAACATAATCTCGCGGCCGTTGGGTTGGGCGCGATGGGTCAGACTGCGCAACGAGCGCATTTTGGCCGGAGCACTGGGGCTTTTGAAAAAATCAATCTGGCGGAGAGCCTGCTCGAGGGTCTGCAAAAACTCCTCGATGCGCTCGGCGGCCGCCGGTGGATAGACAATCCGCTTGCTGTCGCGAATGGGCGGCACCGCCATGTGGATTTCGTAGCAGACCAACAACACCGCTTGGGCCAAATTGAGCGAAGCATAACTAGGGTCAGTGGCAATGGTGATGAACTGATGGCATTGGTCGAGCTCGGCCTGTTGCAAGCCGTTGTCTTCGGGGCCAAACAACAACGCCACCTGATGACCACTGCTGGCCTGATTGATAATCGCCGGCACTGCCACCCGGATGTCTTGAGGTGGCAGCGGTGTATCGCGTACCCGGGCAGTAGTCCCCACCACCCAGGTCATGTCGCGCAAGGCCTCGGCCAAGGTATCGTAGACCTGAATGGCGTCAACCACGTCTTGGCTACGGTGGGCCACTTGCTCGATCAGATCGGGGGCGTATTCGCGGGGGGCGACGAGGCGCAACTGGCGTAAGCCCATGTTTTTGATGGCGCGCACACTCGAGGCAATATTGATTTGGCGCTGTGGGTGGTGCAATACCACAGTAATAGCGTCACGATAATTGTTGGTCACAAACGCTCCTTACAAACGAACCCTGCTATACTATACCGTGATTGCTGATAGTGTGGCAATCCACATCCCAATGGAGCCACGTGCTGTATTGGACCGGAGTGTTGATGGATTGGCGAACAACCACGATAGGTGCCCGACACCTCTATATTCATATTCCTTTTTGTCACCGGCGTTGTGCCTACTGTGACTTCAATACCTATGCCAACATGGAAGATCGCATGGCGGCCTATGTCAATGCCTTGTGCAACGAATTACGCGCCTTGCCCCGCATGCCCACTGCCCCGGCAGTCCCCGCTGGCTCACACCCACTGATGCGGGGCGATTTGCCCCCCACTATTTTTCTCGGTGGTGGCACCCCTAGCATGCTCCCCATCGACCAGATGGCCCAAGTACTCGAAGCCGCCGCTACGGTGGTGCCCTTTGCCGGCGCCGAAATCACTGTCGAATGCAACCCGGGTACCGTGCTGGGGCGCGACTATCTGCGCGACCTCCGTAGCCTCGGCGTCAATCGCATCAGCATGGGCGTGCAAAGCCTGAGCGATCCAATGTTGCGCATGCTGGGGCGCATTCATAGCGCCGCCGATGCCCGCGCCAGCTACGAAGATGCCCGTCGCGTCGGTTTTGATTCGGTTAATCTCGACTTTATCTTTGGGTTGCCCGGCCAAACTGCTGATGATTGGCAAGCAACCTTGGCCGAGGCGGTGACCTGGGATGTCGATCATTTCGCCATTTACTCACTCATCCTCGAAGAAAGCACCCCCTTGTATGCCCAAGTGATGGGCGGGCGCTGGAGTGTGCCCGATGACGACATCACCGGCCAAATGTATGAGCACACCATGGAGTTCCTGGCCGCCCAAGGCTACCACCAATACGAAATTTCGAATTGGGCCCGTGGGACTGCCGGCGTGGGGGGCTTGCCTCGCCATGCTGGTTTGCATAATGTGGCGTATTGGTTGAATGCCGACTATCACGCCGCAGGGGCTGGTGCCCACGGCCATGTGGCGGGGCAACGCTACGTCGATATTTTGGGCATCGATGACTATATCGCCAAGGCCGGCGTATTGAATTCGCCTATCCGCGAGACGACCGCACTGACGGCGGCGGATACCTTGGCCGAAACGATGATGATGGGCTTGCGCCTCAACGACGGCATCAGCTTTGCGCATATCGTCGATCGCTGTGGCGTCGATGTGCGCCAAGTCCATGCCGCTGCCATCGCCACCGCCCAAGCCCAAGGATTGCTGGAAGTCAGTGACGTGGGATTGCGCTTGACGCCCCATGGGCGGATGTTTGGCAATCAGGTGTTTGGGTTGTTTGTGTGAGGCATGCCTCACACTTACTTCCTGCTTCCTACGTCACTTCCTGCTTCCGACGTCACTTCCTGCTTCCGACTTTATACTTCCTACTTCGTGTGAGGCATGCCTCACACCTACTTCCTACGTCGTGCGAGGCATACCTCGCACCTGCACATGAAAGGCCCCCCCGATGATTGATGTCGCCACGGTATTACACCAGCACTACGCCATCGCCGTGACGGCCGTCACCGAGGCCGCCCGGGGGCTGGTGGCCGAAACGTTTATCGCCACCAGTACCAGTGGTGCGCGCTATTTCGTCAAAATCACCCGCATGCCCTTTTTTAAATGCCGCATCCCCACCAGCATGCCTGGTCATGCCGCCTTGGCGCAACTGATGCCCGACGCCGTCAGCCACCCCGTGGCCACCCGCAGCGGGCAATGGCATGTGGCGCTGGCCGATGCCATGGTGACGGTGTGCGATTTTGTGGATGCCCCGTTGTACGAAACATACGATACTGCCCACTTTGGCCGTTTGATTGGGCGCATCCATAACAGTACTCCGGCGATCGCGATTCACCTACCGCGCGTACAGTTTTTTTGCCATCATGCCCAACTCAAACACCTACTCAAACGTGCCTTTGACGGTGACGGCACTGCCCCCTGGCAAACTACCCTGACCACCCGCCTGGCCCCCTACCGTGCCGACGCAGCCCGCTATTACCGGCGCTTGGGTGAGCTTGAGCACGCCGCCGCCCAACAACCGGCCCACCCGTGGGTGGTGACGCACGGCGATGCCGGTGGCAACGTGATTGGCTCGGCCCACCAAGGCCTGATGCTGGTCGACTGGGATTATTGCGCCTTGGCCGCCCCCGAACGCGATTTGTGGGTCTTTCAATACGATGCTGCGTTTTGGCGGGGCTACCGCGAGGTGGTGGGTGACTACCCCCGCGACCCCTATCGCCTGCAACTGGCCAGCTACCGCCAATATTTCGACTATGTGCTGTTTATTTTGAGCGAAATCTACTTGATGCCGGCTGACCGCGATCGCACCGCCATGATCGACAATTTGTTGAGCCTGTTTGCGGACGGCTGGGTGCAACCCCATCTGGTCTGAGTCCGTGTGGCGTGGTATGATGAAATGAACGGGCGTTTTGCCCATAAAAGGAACTATGTATGTCATCGATTGTCCTCAAACCCGGTCGCGAACGTTCGGTGCGCAACCGCCACCCCTGGATTTTTTCGGGCGCTATTGCCCGGAGCGCACCGGTAGACGCCGACGAAGTGGACGTCTATAGCGACGACGGTATTTGGCAGGCGCGCGCGTTGTGGAGCCAGTTTTCGCAAATCCGGGGCCGGATTATGACCTGGGAACCCAATGAGCGCATCGATATTTTGTTTATTCACCAACGCATCGCCCAAGCCATTGACCTGCGCTTGCGCTTGCCAGCCTATACCGACGCCAACGCCATGCGCTTGGTGCACGGTGAATCCGACGGCCTGCCTGGCTTGATTGTCGATCGCTATGGCGATTATGTGGTCGTCCAACTCATGTCGCGGGGCATGGATGCCCGCCGGGACATGATTGTCGAAGTATTGGTCGACCTGCTCCACCCCAAAGGCATCATCGACCGCAGTGACGACGACAATCGCTCGCTCGAAGGCCTGACCCCCAGCGCCGGCGTGTTGTGGGGCACCGCTCCCGACGGCCCGTTGGTGGTGACGCACCCCACCGGCCTGCGCGAGACAGTCGATTTGACCGGTGGCCAAAAGACCGGCGGCTACCTCGACCAAGTCATGAACCGCGTGTCGCTGGCGGCCTATGCCGAAGGCGCCGAAGTGCTGGACTGCTTCTGTTATAACGGCGGCTTTAGTGTGGCGATGGCCCTCGGCGGTGCCGCCTCGATTGTGGCCGCCGACAGTAGCGCCCCGGCCCTCGATGCCTTGCAACACGACATCAAACTCAACGGCGCGGCCAGCACCCCCCTCGAAATCGTCGAAGCCGATGTGTTTAAATTGCTCCGGCTATACCGCGACCAAGAGCGCCGCTTCGACATGATTATCCTCGACCCACCCAAATTTGCGCATTCGCAATCACAAGTGGAACGGGCC
>CANFUF010000051.1 GCA_947450095.1 Roseiflexaceae bacterium | reverse complement strand
CATGGTGGAGACGCAGTACGACGCAGCGTGCTGCGGCTCGACTGCGTCTCTACAAGTTCACACTTCCTACTTCACTTCCTACTTCATGCTTCATGCTTCCTACTTCTTAATGGTGGAGACGCAGTACGACGCAGCGTGCTGCGGCTCGACTGCGTCTCTACAAGTTCACACTTCCTACTTTGTATCACCATGCGTTGCATGGTGGAGACGCAGTACGACGCAGCGTGCTGCGGCTCGACTGCGTCTCTACAAGTTCACACTTCCTACTTCACTTCCTACTTCATGCTTCATGCTTCCTACTTCTTATCAGGTGTGGTGGCGCGTCGTTTGGCTTGTTGCAGACGATCGATGCGACTGGGGGGCGGTGGGAGGACAACGGTAGGAGTGATTGGTGGCGGCGTAGGCGCATCTGCAGTATCGCGGGAGCGCGGTGCTCGTACGAGGCGGATATTGAGGCGTCGCAAGGCTATTTCGCCTACAAACAGCGTCATCGCCACCAACACCAAGTACGGTACCAATGATAGAGATGCTGATTGGCTACCACCACGCACCTGCCAATAGCTCGCCGTCAAATCGGGATTGATTTGGCCGTTGGTTTGCTGCGCGATTGCGCTCAACGTGGCCACTCCCTGACCGTCGTTGAGGAATTCGCTCCGTGGGGTAATCACCACGCCACGCGTCAGCACCGTATCACCGCCCTGCACCGTCAACACATACTCACCCTTGGGGGCATCGGCGACGATTGCCCGCCACTGGTGAGCGTCACGTTGGGTCAAGTCGATGGGGATAGTACTTCCATCGGCAGCGACTAGTTGGGCGCGCGGTGGAGTAGTCAGTGGCGTATCGGTGGTGACATCGACATCGAGCAAATCGTCGTGCCAATACCACGCCAGCGCCATTGATTGGGTAGCACTTGGGATAAGTGGCGCGAGTAATGCCGGTACCAGCGCCGCAAACGCAGGGCTGGTGAGCCACTCACGCCCCCAGCGCTGACTCAAATCACTCGCCCACACCGCACTCTGCCCCATACCAACGGGTTGGATGGCCCACAACGGATTCTCCGCATCGATTTGCATCAAGAGCCGCGCAGTGGTGCGGAGTGCGGTGCGGTTGTAGCCGTGGAGCACCGCAAGGGGTGGATTACCGGCCGGCCAGGCGTCACGACTGACTAGTTGCGGGATGACATCGGCTTCGACGAAGTCACGACTAGCCACGCGCGTGGTTTCGTCCAAAAACACTTTGGCTAAATCTTGAGGATTAGTGACACGATAACTCACCCCTTGGCCGATACGCGCCAATTGTGCCAACCCCTGTGTGTCGGCATCCGCCCCAAGCGCAATGGTACTGAGCGATACCCCTTGGTCCGCGAGCGTTTGGGCGATATCACGGCTAGACTGAGGATCTTGGCCATCAGAAAGCAAAATTACATGGCGCACGTCACCGGCGAGCGTGGCAATGCTGGCTTGAGCGAGTTGCAGGCCTGATCGGATGGATGTGCCACCATCGCTTTGGACGACCCCCAATGCTTGCGCCACATTATCGGTAGCGGGCAACGGTTGGGGCGGCAGGCTCCATTGGGCACTGTCTGAAAAAAAAGCCACCCCCACCGTGTCGCCGTCACTCAAGCCTTGAATGGCTTGATAGGCGGCTTCTTTGGCTAAATCAAGGCGTGACAAACCGCCACCCACGGGATCTGCCATGCTGCCACTTTTGTCGATAACCAACAGCACGGCGAGCCGTTTGCGTTTGGCGGGGTCGATGGGGTCAAACCGTACCGGCACGATGTCGGCGAGTGGGGTGTGACGGAAGCCACCAGCGCCGAAACTCTCGGCCCCGCCAATCCACAAAAACCCACGCCCGAGGGTTTTGACGGCATGCACGATATTTTGCATCACTACCGGCGGTACCAGCCGCGCCGGGGTATCGGCCAACACAATCACATCGTAGCCGGCGAGGGTGGTGAGCTGGCTATCGATATCACTGGGGCGGCGAAGTGTCACGAGACTTCCACTAGCCCGCACCACATCGACAAAGGATTGGATGGGGGCAATCGGATCGGCCAACACCAAGATTTGTGGGGCGCCGTCGTGTTGCACGATGACCCGCTGACGATTATCGGGCAGGGAATCGTCTTGAGGAGCGATTAATTGGAATTCGAGGCGATGCACGCCAGGACTGACGGACGGAATCGTCAGTGCCACCCGTTGCGCAGTACCTGGTAATTGCAGTGGTGTATCAAAAAACGGCACGCCATTATCGGTCACAACCAATGTCGCCTTTTGGGTAATCGTGCCAGTAGTCTCGATGTCGGCAATGAGTGTGCCATTGCCCCGGGTTTGTTGGGGGAGTTGGACTTGCGTCAGTGCCGCCTGTGCCACCGGTTGCGTGGTGGTCAACGGAATGACATCGACACGAATACCACGAGCAACCAAGGCAGTAATGGTGTCACGCAGGCGGCCACGGGTTTCGACACCATCAGACAATATCAGCAGACGCCCTTCGTAGCCGGCAGGGAGCAACGCCGCTGCTTGGGTGACGGCTATGGCTAACGCCGTGCCATTACGGTCATCGATACGGGCAGGTGACGTATCACCTACATTATGACTCGGTAGGGCTGCCACTGCAGCAGTCGTTGCCACATCGACAATCCCCAACAGTGCGGCTGCCGGTTGGCGAGATTGGAGTTGGGTAATCACGGTAGCTTGGCGTTGCTGAGCTGCCTCATCAATCGATGTCGACTGATCACGCACCACCACCACCGCCACTGCTGCAGGGGGGGATTGCCACGACGGTGCTGCCAAGGCCATCACCAGCAACGCCACACTGAGCATCCGTGCACCCAGCACGACTTGGCGGCGGGGAGCTGGTAAACCAGGTTGGCGTGACCACCACCATAAGGCGATACAGATGGGGGGAATAGCGCTGAGGTACCACGGAGTATGCCAAGTCAAAAGATTCATGTCACCCTCCGCAAATACCACGTCAACCAGCGTTCGCCACACAATCCGAGCACCCCCAACAACAATAGCCACTGCCCGATAGCCAAGCCCCATGGCGCCAGCCATGAAGGTGCAATTGAGGGCGGCGTAGATACGGCCGGACGATTTACGTGGGATTCTGCCGGTGCCCACAGATTGGCGACGACCCAGGTATCGTTGACACGATATGCGCCTGTTTTTGTTACGTCAACCAAAACCACATCACGAGCACGCGGAATGATACGGGCAGCCGCGCCGGCAGGCTGCTCGTAAATGACTGGTAGTGGGTTCGGTGCGAGTGAAAGAACAACGGCAGCGCCTGTTTGGTAGCTTGGTTGAATACGCGGCGGGGCGAGATAGGTCAAAACATTACGTACCAATAGCGGAAAATCTGAGCGCAACGGCAAATCACTATTGGTCAAGGCAAATCCAAATACTACCGTCGCCACCCCATTGTTACGGCCGGCATAGGCATGTACACCAGCACTACTCTGAAGCCATGTTTGAGCCCAGAGGGGTGGCGTCAATACACTCGCAGTCAATACTTGACTGCTTGCGATAGCAATATCGTGGTCGAGTGTGGATTCATCACCATGTAAGATCCCTGGCTGGAGTAATGGCAACCGCACCGGTGCATGCTGGCTAGGAACATCGATTTGCCAGAGGGGGATCGTCACACTCAGCACGGTTGTCGTATCTGTCTGGATAACGACATCAGCGGTGGTAACCTGATTGGTCACCACCACATTGGGTAATATGCGTAGTGCCGCCGCCAAAAAACGATCCGTCTGCGGGTAGACTGCCACACGCAGCGGCGTCGGCGTGGTTTTTTGCCACCAACAATCATCATCACTGGCCAAGGCATCTTGGGCGTCTGGTGTCAAGCGGGCATGCAGGAGTATCGGGGGTTCTGCGAGGTGCACATGCCATTCGCTGGTGGCATCGGCGCGGGGCGTAACGGTGGTGGCATCGTACAAGCGGTTGTTTTCGTCAACGAGTTCGAGGGTGCGGGCTGTTGCAAAAGGAGCGCCGTCGGATTCCACACGGATGACCCCATCCCAGCCCGTTGGTCCAACCGTAAACGTGCAACCTTGGATGGATTGATTGGCGACAGGGCCACCGATGGCGATTAGATGCCAATCTGCGGGCCACGGTTGACTGGTAAGTCGCGGGTCGTCACTCACCAAAAAAACCTCACTCGTGCGCCCACGCATGGCAGCCACCCAAGCAGGGAGAATAGTGATATCACCAGCCACGGTCTGAGCGTGTACCGCATCAATCAAGGTAGCGAGGTAGTTGCGGTCACTGATTTGGCTGGCACGCAGGGTCACGTCATGGTCAATGGTCAGCAATGAAAACGTGGTGGCGGGCGGTGAAGTAGCCACAATCTGAGTGGCAATCTGGCGCGCTTGGGCAATACGACTCCCGGCGGGTTCGATTGTTTGCATGCTGGCACTGGTATCAATGATGATGATGCGATGGAGTGGTGTTGACAGTGCCGCCACGGTTGGATTGGCGGCAGCCCCAGCCAACAGTAGCACAATCAGCAGACGCATCAACAAAAGCCACCAGGGTGTAGGGGGATACCATGGTCGGGTGCTGGTTTGTTCATGGAGGAGTTGTTGCCACAATTGCAACGACGGCACGATATGACGGGTGGCACGGGGGCGCAATAGGTGCCAGATTGCCATGGCAATCAGTAGCGGAATTGCCAACCACCAGACCCATCCATCACGAAAGCTCACAGCAACACCTCGTGTAACGCAGTGACCAAATCATCTGCAGTGGCCACCAATAGATACCCCAATCCCAAGCGATGACATTCGTGACGAATATCTGCTTGCCAGGTCGTAAATACTGCCTGATAGCGGGCGTGGAGCGCGGCATCGACGGTCACGGTGTATTCTTGCTGGGTCTCGCTATCAATCAAGGTCACATCCCCTGCAAGTGGTGGTGAAATTTCGATAGTGCTCAATAAGTGAATAACCATCCCCGTCTGGGCCATCGTCGCAAATTGGACCAATTGAGTGGTCCAATCTGTGTGCCACAAATCACTACACCAGACGGCCAGCTGTGCCGGCGGGAGTTGCCGCGGCATGACAAAGGGCTGAGCGGTTGTGGCAGTGGCATACACATGGTCACAAAGGGAAATCCAGGCATCAGTGCGTTGATATGTGGAGGATAAATCGTCACTCCACAATTGCGCCGTATCGCCATGGCTGGTAGCGACGACGCCCAAGGCTGCCGCCACACGGAGCGCCTGCCACCATTTGGTGGGGTCGATGCGCATCGATGGACTCGTATCGAGCACAATCCGCAGTTGCCCTTGCGATTGTGGCAAAGGTTGGCGCACCATGGCGTGTTGCAGGCGCTGCGTGGCAGCCCAATCAACCCGACGCACATCGTCGCCCATTTGGTAGGGGCGAAGCAGTTCGGGTTCGTTGCTCCGCCCACCCTGGCGAGCCGCTCGCACGGCAGATAGCCCGTGGGGGCTGATGCCCTGCCACGGGAGTTGCATGCGGGTCAGCCACGCAGATTCAGCGGCACTGAGTAATTGCGCCACAGTGAACTCTTTTCACAACAAACAATTAGGGAATGGGAACCGCAGCCAACACCAGCGCCACGATACTATCTGCGCTCGCATTCGCCAAAAACGCTTCGCGGCGTAACACCAAGCGGTGGCGCAATACCGGCAACGCCACGCGTTGGATGTCGACGACGTCGACCTGCAAACGTCCGGCCCGCAACGCTTCGACTTGGGCGGTACGGATGAGTGATTGCACTGCGCGTGGTGAAGCACCGTAGCGCACGCCGTCACGTACCATTGCCGGTGCACGCGAATCGTTTGGATGCGTGGCCAGTACTAACATACTGGCATAGGCCAGGATGTGTTCTGCCACCAATATTTGCTGGGCAATCTGACGTACCTGTGCCAGGGTGTCGGCAGTAAAACAGGCTTGAAGCACAGTATGAAAGGCCGTCGCCTCACGGCGGGCGATTTCCATCAAATCATCTACATTGGGAAAGGGCACAATGATGTGATACAAAAAGCGGTCACGTTGCGCTTCGGGGAGGGGGTAGGTCCCTTCCATCTCGATGGGGTTTTGGGTAGCAAGCACCATAAAGGGATCGGGCAACGGATGCGTCGTCCCTGCCACCGTCACCGTATGCTCTTGCATTGCCTCGAGTAAAGCGCTTTGGGTGCGCGGAGTCGTACGGTTGATTTCGTCGACGAGGATGAGTGACGCAAAAATCGGTCCCGGAGCAAAACGGAGCTGATAGCGACCCGGTTGGTCGTCAAACAACATCATCGTGCCCACCACATCGCTGGGCATCAAATCGGGGGTACATTGCACCCGCCCAAACGACAACGACAACAACTGGGCCAAACTCCGCACCAAGGTGGTTTTGGCGAGGCCTGGGGCGCCCTCGAGGAGCACATGACCATCGGCAATGACGGCGGTCACTACTTGATGGAGCACTTCGTGTTGACCGACAATCACCTGGTGTAATGCGTCGCTCAAGCGCTGAATCTGATGCTGGGCGGTAGTGTGGTTCATGGCGCCTCCTGTTGTAGTGCCGCAAAATAATCACGCACTGTCGCTTGCCCCGACCAAGGAATCTGATTGCTGACAATCGCCTGATTGGCGGTGCGGACAGCATCAGCTACCACCGCAGCATATTGCTGGGTTGGCGCCAGCGTCGCACCACCATTGGGGTTGGGGCGCAACACCGTTTGACTTGGGGCGCCATTTGTCTGGGCGGGAATGGTCAACAGCTGCGTACCATCGAGCTGTGGCACAAAGAGCTGCGTCGCTGTCGCTCCGCCGCTACCACTACCACTGCCATTGCCCCCTGGTTGACCGGTTCCAGTGCTACTTTGATTGGCGTTGGTGCCACTTTGATTGGCGCTGGTGCCACTTTGATTGGCGCTGGTGCCACTTTGATTGGCGTTGGTGCCACTTTGATTGGCGCTGGTGCCACTTTGATTAGCGCTGGTGCCACTTTGATTGGCGCTGGTGCCACTTTGATTGGCGCTGGTGCCACTTTGATTGGCGCTGGTGCCACTTTGTTTGGTAGCAGGCGGCACTGTAGTGGATCCAGATTGGCTGGTGGGAGCGCCAGATTGGGACTGCGCAAGGGTTTGGTTTTTGGCATCAGCCAGTGCCTGTTGCCATTGATTGGCGGCTTGAGATTGGGCCTGTGCTTGATTCGCCAAGGCCTGGAGCGGGGCAGAATTACCTTGTTGGGCTTGGGTGAGTGCCTGTTGCACGGCGGCAGTTTGCGCAGCGCCAAGTGCTGATTGAGCCGCAGCCAACAATGCCTGTTGTTGCGCGGGTGATGCCGCAGGTAACGCTGCGATGAGTCGTTGCAGTTGTTGGCTGGCTTGGGCTTGAGTGGCGACCTGTGTACTAGCCGCGTTTAATTGGGCGACCAATGTTTGCGGGTCAGGGCTGGTCGCAAGCGCAGAAGGGTCAATATTTACGAGGGGAGGGAGTTGTTGGAGTTTGTGGGCAGTGCGTTGGGCAAATTGACGGAACTGTTGCTGTTGGGCGATTTGCTGATCAAACGGTGTCGGTAGCGTACACGCACCGACCAACACCAGCAGCACAATCCCCCCCCATATCCCCGTGCGCCGCGACCATATTGGCAGTTGGCGGGCAGGGGTGGCGGCAATTAACGCCAGCGTAGCCTGATATTGGTCATTTACGATTGGCTGATTCGTTGGTGTTGCAAAAAAGACCGCCGTTGCCAGCGCTGACTGCCAGCCATATGCCCGGTCTAGGCACCGCCACATATTCGGTGCCTGCCAGATTCGCCAACCACATAACCCAGCCACACTGACGAGCCAGATGATGACGATACCCCATACCCACGCCAAGCGGGCAGGGACTGCCACGAATTGAGCGGCGCCAAGCAACCCGAGCAGACCCACGACAAGTCCCACACTCAGCGGTAGCGCTGCCTGCACAAGGGTGGCCCACCACCAACGCCAACGATGAAGGCGGGTGACGTGGGTTAAATGCGCAATGCGCGCATTACTCGTCGACACGCCGCCACTCCAATTGTTCATCACTACGGCTATTGCCGTTTTTGTCGTGCCACAGCCACGTCCGCCGCCGGGCAGTGACCGTGGTCCGCCGTGGCGTAGCAGGTACGCTCGGTGATTGACGGGTGGTAGATAATGCAGCATCTCCCCGCGAAATGAGTTGGGTTTCGACCTGCCGCGACAGGGCCCGGCGAATCAATACCACGGCAACTTCGATGACCACTGCCATGGCGCCCATGGCGGCACCACGCACAAGAGGGTGACGCAATTGTTGGCGCACCACCGCGGGAAGCCACTGGGTGGCCCGCACCGGCACGAGGCGTTCGAGTGGTGCACCGCAAGTAGCACAGTAGTGGGCAGCCAGCGCTTGAGCAGCCCGACATTCTGGACAAATTCGTTCAACTTGATTGAGTGCCATTGTTCATACTCCCTGCCATGCATCATCACAACGGTGCACCACCACATCCCCCACACACAACGGCTCGCTAGCATCGATTTGGGTTTTGAGGTACGCCAAGCCGATAATGCCATAGCGTGGCGAATCAACTACCCGGGTTACAGTCCCGGCATCTTTGCCTACAACAGTAGTAATCGCCGCCGGAGTTGCGACGAGGGAAGCCAATCGTACACGGCTGAGCTGCTTGGCGCGCCGGCCACGACTTTCCATGCGGGCAATGATTTCTTGGCCGACGTAGCACCCTTTTTTGAAGCTAATCGCCTGCTCAAGTCCGGCCTCGAGGGGAATGTATTCGGTGCTTAATTCATGCCCATAGGCTGGCACAAACGACTCAATTTGCCATTGGTTTATGAGTGCATCAGACGCTACCGGCAGGCCATCAAGCCCACAGGCTACCACCGCATCACTCGGGATGAGGAGCCGCCAGCCCCCACCAGCGAGTGGCGCAATTGGTGTGGCAATCACTTCAGTATCAGCTACTGCAAAAACACATGCCTGCCATTGGGGCATCGCCGTCACGTCACGACCACTCAATTGGCCAACAAACGCCGAAGCACCGGTGCCATACAATGCAATTTGGCGGTAGCTCCGAGCCGCTGGAGTCAAGCTGATTTGGTCATTAAAAAAAATATTCTTCTTGAGGTGACTATATACCGCTGGGCCTTGACCGGGGCTGGTCAATACCCAGAGTGCATCACCAACTCGCACCACGTGCAACACGTCAATGATGCGCCCAATCGGGGTGGTGAGGACGGTCTGCAGGCCTTGGGTGGGTTGGAGTGCCAGCACATCGTTGGTAGTGAGGCGTTGCAACAACGATGCACTATCACGACCCGTCATGATAATCCGGCCATAAGATTCTTCGTCGTAGCAGTGCATCAATTGGGGTGTCGAAATTGTGTCAGTCATGGTATTATTACCTCAGTCCATACAATAAGTAGAGAATTTTGAATGAAATCGAGCATACTATGGCAACATCAGTATCACGTGGTCAAGGTTGGGTGATAGGGCAATTTGTGTTACTCGGATGTATCCTCGTTAGCGGATTTTTTGATCCGTGGCATCAAGTACGAAGTGTGGTAAGTAGTGTAGTAGGCATTGGGTTGATTATCCTTGGTATCTATTGTTTGGTGGTGGCATTCCGTCATCTTGGGAGTAATCTCACAGCCTATCCGAAACCACTCGACGACGGGCAACTCGTCACCACTGGTATCTATGCTATTGTACGACATCCTATCTATACTGGGCTACTCGCTGCATGTGTAGGGGTAGTTATTATCTCACAAAGTAGTATTTGCGGGGTATTTGTGGTGGCGTTGATTTTGTTACTTGACCAGAAAGCCAACCGCGAAGAAGGCTTCCTTAGTGCGCGTTTCCCTGACTACCCAACCTACCGTACCCAAACCCGTAAATTTATTCCGTTTATTTGGTAGTGAGTTATTATGCATATTAGTCCTGGCGCATTGCACATCCATACCCACTATTCGGACGGTAGTGGCAACATCCCTGACATTGCATACGCCGCACAACAAGCAGGGCTTGAGTGGATTATCATCACCGACCACGACACCCTCGAAGGGCGAAACGAGCAGGGATGGTATGATCGTGTGCTCACGCTGGTCGACCAAGAAATCACGCCGTTCCACAATCATTTTCTGGCACTTAATCTCGAGCAGGTAATTCCTAGCACGTTGCAACCTCAACAATTCATCGACCAGACTTACGATGCTGGTGGATTTGGGATTATTGCCCATCCTGACGAACAAAAATACAATGAATTCAAGGGCATTTACCGTTGGGACGACTGGAACGTCAATGGTCCGACTCGAGGCACGGGGCGCAGTATGGGGATTGAATTATGGAATTTCATGAGTGACTGGAGTGAGCATCTCACGCCACACAACAAAGAATTCCTCTACGCATTCCCCAAACGGGGCATCAGCGGCCCTTCCAAAGCAACTATCGAATGGTGGGATGCGCTCAACATGGCAGGAAAACGTACGTTTGGCGTATGGGGCGTCGATGTCCATGCATTCCTCAGGCCATCACCATTTGGGCGGCTACAGGTTTTTCCGTACCAGTGGACATTTGGGACCTTGACGACGTATTTATGGTTGCCCGAACGTTTATCAAACAATTTCACTAACGCCATGCGAATGGTTTATGGTGCCTTGGCCCAAGGGCGAAGCTACATGGTGAATCGCCTCGAAGGAGACTGCCCCAATTTTGAATTTTTCGGGTTCCGCGGGGCAGAGCGCTGGTTGGTCGGCGATATTGCGTCACTCCGCCAAGGTCCGATTACGCTCAAAATCGACCTTGGCGTCAATGCCACCGTTCGACTCATCCACAATGGTCAAGTCAAACTCCAAGGCAATCGGGCCTTGCTCACCACCATCAACGAAAGTGGCGTCTACCGCGTAGAAGCCAGCAAAAAAACCTTGCCGTGGGTCTTTAGCAACCCACTCTATGTGACACGCTAGCACTGCTACGGCACGATGTGGAGTGGGGCTGGCGTCAACAACAAAAACAAAATCATCACGGCGATACAGGCCAATAATACGCGCCATAAGCCGATTGGAGTGGTATCGTCGTAGGGGGCTGGGTGGCGGGGGTTGGCAAGGGTTGCAATCACGCCCCACACTAGCCAGGTATTATCAACAAACACCCCCAACAACACACAAAACGCAATCATGCCGTAGGCTACATAAATCGCATAGCGCCCCAACACGGCATAGGCCACATGGCCGCCATCAAGTTGCCCAATCGGCAACAAATTAAACATGGTGACCAGCAACCCGATCCAAGCGGCGAAGGCCACGTCGCTCAATTGCACGTCGAGTCCCGCACCCGGCAAGATTTTGCCAAACATGACCAGTTTGGCCACCAGATACAACGCCGAATTGCCTTCTTGGACAAAGCCACTCGTCGGCATCGGGCCAACGGTTGATTGACTGAGCCCTACGAACAACAGCGGAATCGCCACGCACAAGCCGGCGATTGGTCCTGCCAACCCTACATCAAACAATACGCGACGGTCACGCATCGGCTCACGTTGCACAATCACTGCCCCCAGCGTCCCCGTAAAACTAAGTGGGGGTGGCAGGGGAATGAAGTACGGCAGGCTGACAGGCGCACCCCACCACCGCCCCACCACGTAATGCCCCAACTCGTGGGTCGCCAATATCCCCAAAATAGTGGCGGCAAACCGCCACCCTTCGTAGATGCGGAGCGGCTGTGCAAACACGTCAATGCCACGATACATTGTTCCGGCAGCCAAACACGACAAAATGGTCAGGAGTAATAGACTCAAGGCGAGAATCCAGCGTGGAGTAGTTTTGGGTGGGACGCCAGGCAAAAACACCAGCTCGATGCGACCTGGTAAATCAATTTGGCGAAGCCATACGGTATATTGCTGTGCGTGGGCACGAGCTTGGAGCAGCGGGAAAATAGTTGCCGTGGCTTGTAACGGCGTCACTACCGCCACGATTACAGTCGGTTGCTGTTGCAGTTGGTGGACGGTACAGAGACCATCTACTACGGATTGGATATCGAATGGTTCTGCGAGGGGACGGGTAATCGTCATAAAAACCCCACAATGTTGGTTGCGTATTCACTGCCTGCATTATAGTAGGTATTCGTCTCGACAATATTAACAACTCTTTATTGCGCACAACAGCACAACGCCGTATAATATGAGTAACATATTAAAACAAACCTAATCTAGTTTGTTTGGTATGCACAGATTTTTTGCGTGTGAACGCAATGGAGGATGCAATGCGTAAGTCAACTCTTGCTACTCTGGTCATCATGGTCCTTGCGGCCATCATGTTGCCAGCTTGTGGCGCCAAGACCGCCCTTCCTTGTAAGGCCGGATTGGTCACCGATGTGGGCAAAGTCAACGACGGTACCTTCAACCAGTACGCCTACATGGGTTTGCAAAAAGCTGAGAAGGATCTCGGCATCGGCACCAAGTACATCGAAACCCAAGCCCAAGCCGACTACGGCAAGAACATCCAATCATTGGTCGAACAAAAGTGTGAAATCGTCATTGCCGTTGGTTTCATGATGGGCGATGCCATCAAAGAAGCTTCGGGCAAGTACCCTGACACCAAGTTCGCCATTGTGGACAATTCGGCCTCAACCCTCGCCAACGTGCGTGGTTTGGTGTTCTCCGAAGACCAAGCCGGCTACATGGCTGGTGCATTGGCCGCTTCGATGACCAAGAGTGGCACGATCGCAGTGGTTGGTGGTATGGAAATCCCACCAGTCCAAAAGTATGTCAAGGGCTACGAAGCCGGTGCTAAGTCGATCAAAGCCGATGTGGCCGTCAAGTCAGTCTACATTGACACCTTCACCGACCGCGCCCGTGGCGCCGAAGCTGCCAAGAGCTTCATGTCAGAAGGTGCCGACGTAATCTTCGGTGCCGGTGGTCAAACCGGTTCAGGTGGCATTCAAGCCGCCGCTGAAGCTGGCGCATACGTCATTGGCGTCGACCAAGACGAATTTGTCACCACCTTCCAAAACGGTGGCGCTCCTGGTGCCGACAAAATCATCTCGAGCGCGATGAAGCGTGTCGACCAAGCCGTCTTCTTGACCATCAAGGACGTCGTCGACGGTAAGTTCACCAATGGCGACATGCTCTATTCCGCCGCCAACGGTGGCATTGGCTTGGCTCCCTACAACAAAGCTGACGGTGCTATCCCCGCCGAAGTCAAGACTAAGATGGAAGAAATCCTCAAGGGCTTGAAAGACGGTTCAATCACCACCGGCGTAACCCTGAACTAATTTCTCGGTTATCACCAACAGCGGGCACCACATCTAATGTGGTGCCCGCTGTTTTTTGAGACCAGTGCCAGCGTACGGTCGTACCAATCACCAATTCACCGCCGCACCCCACGTTTTTTCCCAAAAAAGAAACACCACACATGCATATCGCCCACCTGCAACAATTCATTGCCGCACTGTTCCGACGCGCACACCTCACCCCCCGCCACGCCCTGCTCGTAGCCACGGCGATTGCCGATGCTGAGGCGCGAGGCATCCCCAGCCACGGGGTACGGCGCCTGCCCAATTACCTGACGCGACTGGCAGCCGGTGCTATCACCGCCCGCCCGCAACTGCGCTGGGTACGCCAGCAGCGCGCCACCGCCCTACTCGACGCCGACCACGGTATGGGCCATATCGCGGCACATTATGCCGTGCAACGCCTGATTCGCACCACGCGGCGCTACGGTATCGCCAGCGTGGGGATCATTCGCAACGAACATCTGGGCGCACTCGACCATAGCATTCAAACCATCGTCGCCGCCCAACTGGTGGGCATCATGCTGGTCAATACCCCAGCAGCCATGGCACCACTCGGGGGTACGACTGCGCTGATTGGCAGTAATCCGCTGGCGATAGGCATCCCGGGCGCTCAGCAACCGTTATTGGTTTTTGATGGGGCGACGACGGCTGTGGCGCGGGGCAAAATCAGTGCTGCTGCCGAGCGCAACCAGCCCATCCCCAGCCATTGGGCGCTTGACGTCCACGGCCAACCCACCAGCGACCCTCAAGCCGCCTTGGCGGGGGCACTGTTGCCGGCTGGCACACTCGGGTATGGACTGGGGTTGGCGATTGCCTTGCTCACGGGGGGCTTACTGGGCGGCGTCAGCGACGACCAACTGCCGTCGTTCCTCAACCCACCCCACCAATCAGTACCCACTAGCGTACTGTTGATTGGAATCGACCCCGACGCCCTGGGGGGGCTGGCGCATCTGCACAAACATGGCCAAGCCTTTATCGACAGGATTGGGGCGAGCCGTGGCAATCCACGCATCCCCGGCCAACGCCGCAACGTGCCGGCAACCAGTATCACCCTCGATGCCAACACGCTGTCGACCCTCACGAGCCTCGCCGATACATACCGGTTACCAACGCGCTACCGGTTGCCAACCGAGGAGTAATTAGGCGGCGTATTCGATCCGCAGACCGTCGATCTCGCCACCGAGCACCGTCACGTGGCGTTGCCACGAACCATCGGGCAGGCGAGTTTGGGTGTAGGTACCCCAGCCCCGTTGATGGAACCACGGGGTCATGTAGTGGCCGCTGGCCGTGAGTTCGGCTTGGGGCGCAAAGCGCATCCAACCCGCTGCGATATCGCAGGTATAGCCGCTACAGGCTGGCAACAACATCCAGGCTGACATGCTACGGGCGTAGTGATGACCACACTCCACTTCGTTCCAGGGATTGCGTTTGTGGCCGTCGTGACGATCGCGCAAGGCTGCCACCAGCCGCGTGGCGTCGGCCACATTGCCGCTGGAGGCCAAATGAGCCGCCACGTGGTATTCGATGCCGGTCCAGACTTCTTCGGAATAAACAAACGGAAAGCGCGGCCGCCCTCCTTGGGGCCAACTGCACAACACCAAGCCCGCTTCGTCTTCGAGCACATAGGAGCGTTGGGTGTTGCTGTGGGAATGGAAGTCGGTACGGAAGTTGTGGGTCACAATGGCCGCCAAGGTGCGTTGCACCATCTCGAGTGGCACCAAATCGCCCAAATCAAGCAACGTGGCGTGTAACTGACCGAGCAATTGATCGGTCAACAAGCCCAGGCCGTGTTGGTAGCGATAGGCATCGACATCAGGCATTTTTTGGATGAAATAGTCGCCGTTCCAACAATCGGCGATGAATTGTTGTTGGCCACGGGCACAAATCGCCCCCCACCGAGCCGCACTGTCGCTGTCACCCATCACCTGCGCCAAGGCCACCCCGGCCTTCATGCCGGCGAGGTAGTAGAGGGTACTCAAGGGATTGGCGCCATAAAACTCGATGTCGTAGGTGTTGTGTTGGCGGCCATCGGGCACACCGTCGCCGTCGGTATCCCAGTGGGTGTCGGCATAATCGACGGCTCGTTTGAGGCCGGGATAAATCGCATGCAACCACGTCACATCGCCACTCAACTGCCATTCCCGCCAGGCCCGCAACACGCTGCCCATCTGGCCATCGATACAGGCTTCGGGGCGTTGATCGCCCCAACCCCATTTGAACTCTTCGCCAAAGTTTTGGAAGGTGCGAAACAGCATATAGCCATCGGCTTCGGTTTCGACGGCGAATTCAATCTGGCGCATCACCCGTTCGAGCTGCGGGAAGAGATAAGCCATGGCGTAGGCATAACTCCAGACGTGGGTACAGCTACCGGCGCAACAGCCGGCGTCATCAAAGCAACCTTCCCAGCCGTAGAACGTACCATCGGCCAACCAAAAACAGGTGGTTGAACGCATCGGCACAATCGTAGCCGCCAAGGCGTCGCGCATCGGCTCGGGCAGGGTCATCTGTGCGAGCACATCGCGGAATTGGCGGGTGGTGCTAGTCAGTGTGGCTTGGCGAGCAAACAAATCGCGGACTACTGCCAGCGCTGAATCGTAGTGGTTGGCGTAGTGATTTTGGGTGATGGGGGCCTCGGCGCGTTCCCAAGTTTTGAGGCGATTGGGCACATACCACGCCAACACAAACGTAATCACCTCACTCGTACCTGGAGCAATGGTGACCTGGGCAGCTAGTGAGCCGGTGTCGTTGGCACCGACGGCACTCGGGGTGGTGTAGGCAGGGTCAGTAATGGCGCCGTCGGCGTGTAAATCATCCCAAAAATCTTGCACGTAGTCCCACCAACCGCCCCGCAACCAGGCGGTACGCGTGGTGACATGGGGGTGGCTGGTGGCGAGGGCGAGTTCGGCATAATCGACGGCGTCTGGCTGCACCTGATTGTTGCGCATGTGGATGCCTTGCCAAGCACCATCGTGATGCGTAGAAATATGACTGCCACCCTTGCCGATGATATTGCCGTATTTATCAAAATGCACGCCATCACAAGCGTCATACAACGAAAAAACCAATGTGGCGGTGAGGGGTACCGCACCGGTATTGGTGATGGTGTAATTAAAAATCGCCCCTGGGATACCCGAATCGACGGGATGCAACGGCACAAACGGCGTAAATGCTTCGAGCGCAATCGTCGCCGGCACCACAGGATCATTCACGGCAAATTCGGCAATCGGATAGGTGCCCGCCAAGGTTGATTGGGCAAAGCGCGGCAGACCCACACCCGTATGGGGATGATAGCCGTGCGACAACGCGTGAGTGCCGCTGACGGGACCCTCGACCACGCGGGTGATGCGTTCGCCCCCTGCGGGTAAGAGACTCACGGCTACAAAGGTGTTGGGTAAATAGGTGCCTTTGGCGGGGGCGTTGTAGATTTCCCAATCGCGCAAATCACCACGAGCACCAATCGACACATTGCCCGTACCGACGCCCCCGAGGGGGAAGGCGGCTTGGGTGGCTTGGGCGGGGTAACCCCGCGACGCATCTTTGCGCATGTTCACTCCTTTGTTGCACTGCATGTCTGAGATGAATTATAGCGGTTTTCTGTTTTCCATTTATTTGTCCCACCCAGGGTATGCAACGGACGTTAGGATAATATCATTCACAATTCAAACATTTTCCATACAAACGTTTACATGCACCCTAATTTTCGTCATATTTAACGAACATTCGAGATTAATTCGGAAAAAGTGCCGAAGAAACTGCCCTGCTTTACCGATATGCTGTAACTACGAAATCAAAAACAGCTTCAATTTATGGATCACCGCAGGCATGAGTCACAAGCAATCAAAACACCTCGGCTGCGAGGACCCGTTCGGCACCTGCTTGCCATGTCAAGAGAAAGGGCATCGACACGATATGAAACAGACCACTCTAATCGCCCATTTGAGTAGCACCGAATTATTTCGGCGCTATCGCAACTGCAAAAACGTCCAAGAGGCGCGCCGCTGGCATATTTTGTGGTTGATTAGCACGCACATGCCCGTCACCACGGTAGCGGCCACCACTGGCATGAGCCGCACCTGGATTTGGCATATCTGTACGCGCTACAACGCCATGGGACCAGCAGGAGTTCGCCGTCAACAAACCCGCAAAGCAGGGGCACAATCACTATTGAGTACTGCTCAATTTCGCCAACTCCAACATGCAGTAGCACAGCCCTTACCCAACAGTGGGCGTTGGACCAGTCAAAAAGTGGCAGCCTGGATTGCCCAGACCACCAATCGCCCCCATGTCGCTACTCGTACTGGATGGGTCTATTTATGTAAATGCAAAGAAGGAACCACCACCACCACATTACTCAGCCAATAAATCTTGGCGAATCTGACTAATCACATCATAAAACGTGAATGTGGTATCAAATCGTGTTGCTACAGGAATATCGGTGCCGACCATTTTTTGTGCTTGTGCCAATTGTTGCTGAAAAACGTGATCGAGCATTGGGCCGCGGTAAATGCGCCGCTCAGCACGGAATTGTTGGATCAAGGCACTCAAGCCCAAGGTGTCATTGGCGCGCCCGCGCAACATCAACAAGCCACTATAAATATCCATAATATACAAAATATCTTGTAGCCCACCAGCACGTTGCAAAAAGTCAAACGCTATTTGCAGGTCTCGGCGCGTTTCGGCGTATTTCCCTTCAAGCACATTGACCGCAGCCAGACGCAAGGCACAGCCCGCAATATTCATGGGGATGTTCAGGCGCATGAATTCCGCTTGAGCAAACTGTAAATACTGGCGGGCATCATTAAAGTTGCCTGCAGTAATCAAAATCAAGCCACGATTGTATGAAGCATCGAGCAGCCCAAGGGTGACACCATAGGTGCGGAAGAGTTCGAGGGCTTTGTCGCTGTGTGCCAAGGCCTGCCGCAGATTGCCTTTGATAAAGTGCATGTAGGCATACATATCGTGGGTGCGTGCGAGCCACGATACATGTTGATTTTGCGAAAAATAATCAATCGCCTGGTCCATGTACGTACACAATTCCGTAAAGAGAATGGTATTGGTTTCATCGACATCAACCAAGGCATTCATACCGATTTCGATGACAACCCGCCCCCACAAAAACGGCATGGCATTTTGTTCGGCAAAGCGTTTGGTGCGTTGTAGATAACTCATCGCCAAACTAAACATACCACGGGCACTATACAGGCTCCCCGCCACAAACGATAATTCGGCACTGAGTGGGTGCATATCACCAAGCACCACCATACAACGTTCGACTTGACTAATTGCCGTCGTACTCAATCCATGGCGCCCCCACAAGGTATGCCAATTAATCAAAATCGTCGCTGCTTCGACGGTCATGGCCCGTTGCAGGAGCTGTGTCACCACATGCAACGTCAAAATAACATCGTTGGTTTTGTAAAAAGTAGTCGCATCATGCCGGGCATCTTCCCATGAAATATTGACCACACCTAACGGTTTGACCATATCACGCAACAGATTGCGGTAAGTTTCTTCGGGGACAATCCGCACCAATACTTGGCGAATCACCGCATGGACCACGTAATATTCGTCATCGCTGATAATCCGATAAATTACGCGGCGCTGATCTAATGCGGCGAGTTGTTGCGCGAGGTTTTCTTCGCTCACCCCAAACACACTTGTGGCTACCATCGACAAAAAGCGGGTCGTCACGGGAACGGTACAGAGGCTAAGCAAACCAAGGATGCGCATTTCAATAGGGCTCAACACCGCCAAGGTACGTTCGACAAAATCATGTCTAGGCAAGGCCTGGGGACCAAGCGCCACCGCATTGGCAATCATCCCAATCAGCAACGGATTGCCGGCGACCGCTTGACACGACTCGAGTACGTATTCGGGTTCGACGTATTGGCCACCTGCTTGGGTAAAAATCCGCATAAACAACTGACACGCTGATGACTTAATGTGATCACTTTGGAGCGGTGCCAACGTCCGTTCGTGATAATTTGGCACGTGCGTCGCCACCCCCACTTTGCGCGAAGTGATAATGCACCGTACCGTCGGCAAATGTACCATGATCTGATCAATCAGTGTTTCGGGGCGGATGTGTGATTCGTCTTCATCATCGACATTATCAATAAACAGATAGGGTTGTTCGTTTTGCAACACCATTTTGAGGCGGAGCAGAATCGGTTCATTGGCGATTGGTTTAACACGAAACACAAACGCCAACTGTTCGTAGAGTTGGGCGAGCGCGGTAATACCATTGGCATCGAGATAGTAGGTTTTTTGGCCATGGTGGGCTTCATAACGCCGCATCAACTCAAACGCCACAGCCGTTTTGCCGATTCCCGCGGCTCCCGTCAATGCAATATTGGTGCGAGCGATGACAAAGTGATTGAGCCCATCAATCACACTATTGCGCCCAATCAGCGCTAATTGGGGCGTGGATTGGGGCGTATAAAAACCATAGCGCTGGAGCGCTTCTTGCCATGCAACAGGGGCAAAATAGCCGGCAAACGACTGAACGGCACTAATAGGCACACGTACCGCTACCATTAATTCAAAAAATTCTTCGGCGGTGAAAATATGGGCATCATAGTCAAACAACACCGCCACCACCGCCGTAAATATGTCGAGAGATGGACCAATATCACGGTCGGGGCGAGTCATAAACATATCGTCGAAGCGGGCCCGACTGACCTGAATCCCCCGTTGTTGCAAGGCCTGCAACACATCTGCGAGGTAGATACGTTGCGCACGCAGTCGCCCAAACGCTTGGCGCATCAACGCGATTGTTTTGGTTTTATCAAAAAACAACTCACTCATCATCACTCAAATACTCGTGTAGCGTTGCAATTGATTCATGCTGATTTTATCATGGATAATGAACATCACGGCTATTATTTCGGCATCTGATGCATGAATAATACGTTCCTATTCTGCATCCTCCCAGGTCGGTTTTTCCCAGCCAAAGTCGATGGCGTGACGTTTGAAGTGGGATTTGAGGTTGGGATCGTTTTCGATGAGTTCGACAATCCGGCTCAAGGCACCATTGAGGGCATCTTGCATACCATCGGGGTATTTGGCGAGGCGGGCTGGATCCACATCAAAGATCAACGGCACATGGAAGCGGCTATAACCGTCACTGGTGGTTTGGGGGGGCATAGAAAAACTCCTGTATGCATTCAATTCATGCGCATCTGCTGGCGCATAGCGCGCCATTGGGGACAATAGGTGGTTACCACCTGCCAAAACTTGGGACCGTGATTGGCTTCAAACAGGTGGGCTAATTCGTGGATGACGACGTATGCGATACACTGCAACGGTTGATGCACCAACGCCAAGGCAAAAGCCAGATGGGCTGTGCGTGGATTGCAACTGCCCCAACGACTACGCATATTGCGAATCTGCCACGTCGGCACTACCGTCTGCATAGTCTGGTGCCATTGTGGGACGAGTTGTGCCAACTGTGCGGCGAGTTGCACCTGCAAAAATTGCTGGAGCAGGCGTTGTTGCGTTGGCGCACCATCGCGGGCGGTGCAATGGAGCACAATCCGGTCTGCCTGGATGATCACCTGCCGGGTCTTTTGCACCACCACCTCAATCGGGTAGCGAATCCCAAACAAGACGACGCTATCACTACTCACCACTGGTGGGGTGGTGGGTATTGATTGGCGTTTGGCGCGCTGTGCTTCGACCCACGGCCAATGCTGGGCGACAAAGGTGTCGACCTGGGATTGGGGACAATGCCACGGCACGCTGAGATGCACCGCACCGGTGGGGGTTACGCGGAGCCGCAAATATTTGACCGCCTTGCGGGTCATCTCAATTGGGACGTCGTGGTAGAGCACCGTGGTGGGCATAGGTTTCCTTGTTTTCATCACTTCTCTATTTTACGGGAATTTGGGAATGCGTGCGATAGCCCAAGGCGTTGCCCTGTGCTATTACATGCCGCCCCGTTGGGGCTAGGATGATGATTCGGGAATGCGATGGAATGCCTATGCACATTCTTCCGACGTCACGGACGATTGGCCACGGCAATGCCGTGGAGTAATCGCCCCTACTTCATACTTCATACTTCATACTTCATACTTCATACTTCATACTTCATACTTCATACTTCATACTTCATACTTCATACTTCATACTTCATACTTCATACTTCATACTTCATACTTCATACTT
>CANFUF010000050.1 GCA_947450095.1 Roseiflexaceae bacterium | reverse complement strand
CGGGTCAATGTGATTGCACCAGGGTTGATTGCTACGCCGATGAGCCAACGGGCCCAACAAAACGACCATATTCGCGCGCGACTCACGCAATTACAACCCCTCACGGGTGATTTTGGGAGTGCCGATGATGTGGCAGCCGCCGCGGCCTATTTGTTGTCGAGCGATGCCAAATTTGTCACCGGTACGGTGTTGGCTGTCGATGGGGGCTGGACGACTTATTGAAAGTAGGAAGTTTGAAGGAGGAAGTTGGAAGTGTCCTTTACCTTGGCATTTTCCATGCCAGTTGCGTGGAATCTCGTCGGCTTGCCAGCGGATGATTGACAGACTTCTCACGTCACTTCATACTTCCGACTTCCCGCTTCAGACTTCGTATTCCCGCTTCAGACTTCGTATGTGCCCTGTGCGAGATAAAGATAGCCGTAAAGCCGCAGCCTGCTGCGGCTCTCTACAACACCGCGCCGATGATGGCGACCATCAACACACTGCCGATGATGGCGTATTCCCAATAAGTGCGGGTGCTGGTGTTTTCGGTGAGGGAGTTCTGGAGCATGCCGGTAACAACATAAAAAATCACCAACAACAACGCCCCACCCAACAAAAACGGCGCCGACCAATAATTGAGTGCCCACAACGCTTGCGCCAAAATAAACCCCACCATCAGTGAAAGCAAGCCGAGATTAGCTTTGGTTTGGGTCCATTGTAGTTGGGCATAGGCCAGCAATGCGCCGCTACTCCCTACAAATACCGCCGAGTAGAGGGTGCGCAAATGGGCGTAATAGATGGCACTAAACAAGCCAAAGGCCATCAAGAGCGCCAGGCCTTGAAGCACCATCAGGGCCACTTGGCGGATTTCGGGTTGGCGATCCATCGAATAATGTTGAGCCACAAGCGATGCCAGCAACAACACGCCGGTAGAAATCAGCGCCAACACAAACGCCAACATCTGGAGCCCAGAACTAAACAAGCGGAAAAAGGTGAAGGTGGTAATCACCGACAACGCCGGCAAAATCCAAAATCCCGGAGCCAACTCAATTACGGTGAATCCCAAATTGAGCAACCACAATGGGCGGGCGTGGACTTGGGGGTGGTCGCGAGTAAACAAATCGGCGCCGGTGCTAATCAGCACCACGATGGCCGCCAAAATCACCCACGATACGGTGATGACGGGTAAGTCGCCACCTAGTTGGGCCCGGATGATATTGGGGTTGATATCCACCAAAAACACCACGGCCATCCCCAACAAAACTAATAACACCAACGATACGATGCGATCGTAGCGTGGCATGGTCGCATCACTGTTCATGACTCACTCCATCTGTGTCTATTGTCTCTATTATACATCGCTGCTTGTTATGGTACAATCTGCCCGATATGCCATTAAAAAGGAGTGTGTCATGCGTGACGATATCACGAATGCTGCCATCGAAGATTATTTGAGTGGCTTAATGCCACCCCGCCCATCACCCCTGAGCGACATGGAACGGATTGGTCGTGAACATGGTTGGCCACTGGTTGGCGCTGTCGAAGGGCAGTTTTTGTACATGTTGGCGCGGACCAGTGGGGTGCGTGATGCCCTCGAAATTGGTACGGCCACCGGCTATGCCGCCATTTGGTTGCTCCGTGCCTTGGTGCAACATCCCGATGGGCGCTTGACCGCCATCGAAAAAGACCCCGAACGCTATACCCGCGCCCGTGAATGGGTTGCCAAAGCGGGGTATAGCGACCGTTTTTCAATCCACGAAGGTGATTGGTTCCGCGAATTGGCGAATATGCGTGGTCCATTCGATTTGATCTTCCTCGATATTTTGCGCCATCTCAACAACGAAAAAGAAGCCCTACAAGCGCTCGAAATGTGTGTGCCGTTGTTGCGCCGTGGTGGGATTTTGGTGGCTGACAATGTGTTGTGTAATGCGTTGGTGCTCGAAGAAGCCGATGAAGCAGCCCCGATTGTGCGCGGCATTCAAGAATTCAACCGCGCTATCATGCACCATATCGACCTCGAATCGGTGATTTTGCCTATCCGTGATGGCATCGCTGTTTGTCGTCGCCGCACGTAGGCGCTCGTTTTTGGAAAAAATAATGCCCGCACCATACAGATTGTTGTGGTGTAGGGCATTTTTTGTGTATCAAAAGATTTATTCTTTTGGCGGTGTTGGTTGTTGGTGGCGGGTTAATTCTTCGAGTACCGCGAGGTCGATAACTGGCATGCCTGCGGTATTATTGGTACTGAATTGGATGTGTAATAGCGAACTAATTGCAATGTGGACTCCCCAAAGCACCAACAGGACTGAGCAAATCAAGCCAAACGCTGTTAATCCGCTGGCTCCTGTTAGTAACGACATGGCATAGAATGGGGCACCAATCACCGCATAACAAAAAATTTGTAAACCAAAAATAATCGGAATGATTTGGAGCGTCGTGACAAGTGTCACCCGCCAATATTCAAACATCATGCGTAATACAATAATGGCGCACAAGGTATGGAGCAATGCTAAATAAAAAGTGATAGGGATGCCTAGTGCAGTGATTTCGTTATCGTATGACCAAATGCCAAATTGGGCACCGAGTCCTTCTATACCCCAAAAAAATAAAAACACACCACCAATAATCCCCCAGATTCCAAAGTAGCCGATATCAACGAAGCGGCGACGTAGGGTGGCAAAAATAATAAGTGACGGTAGTACCATCACCCAGCCACCCAAAAACGCCACTAGTGGCAGGGTGTGGCCAACGAGATAGACGAGTTCATTGGTATAGACGATACCGTAGAGCCAATGCCAGAGTGGTGAAAATAGGCCACTGAACATGGCAGCGACTGCTACACACACAAACAACGGCGATCGTGCGGACAATCCCACAAACACACACAAGATAATTACTATAGCGGCGAGGAGGAAGAGAATGATTTCCATCGTGGAATCCTTCCTTGCGAATACTTACGCCCCGCTGTATTCGCGTACTTCATTGTGGCTAATCGTAAACAACCGATCACTCAAACCATGCGCATGTTGGCGCATGTCACGGGTGATTTGCAGTGCCACAGCAGCGACCCGATCGGGGTCGTCGTCACTGACAATGACCAAAAAATCACGATTGGGAATCCCAATCACAATATCACCAGGGATATCGTTGCTGGCAGTTTGGATAATGTCGGGCAACAAAATCCGCACTGCATCGAGACCGTCATTCACATTAAACACCACCACTTGTTGCGACCCATTCCCTGCTTTGTGGTACGGGACTTGTTGTGAGCGGTCATGTAAATTGGCAATGGCTTGGGCATGCACGGTATGTTCACTGACATTCCAGCGCGCCAATTGGGTTTCGGTTAAATAGGACAAGCGCTTGCCATCATGAATCGCATAGGTAATGATTAAATCGGCCAAAAAAACGCGGTAGATGATAGGCTCGGCGCCCCGCTCGATTAAATCGGCCAGCAAGGCGATTGGTTTGAGCTGGGGGATGATTTGGCTGGCGATGGCCTGGTAGCCAGGATCGGCGATGCCTTTTTCGCCACGGCTGACACGCAATAACGTGGTCAATACCGCATCAAATGCATCGGGGCGGCGGCGGTAAGCCCGCTCAAATGGTTCGATATCGACAGCCACTGATTCATCACCACGGGTAATAATGATATGACCGTCGGCAAATTGCACATCGCTAATTTGTTCGTCCATGTCGGGGAGGCTTACCATTAAATGCGCCACAAAGGCGTCGTAGTTATTGTCGGTTGGTTGCTTCATACAATCGCTGTGTTGAATTGGGTGACGAGTGTGGCCACCGCACTATCGATACAAATTTGTCCATGTGCCATCACCGTCAAATGCAGAGAATTATTGACCTTCCCAATCGCCGCATGGGGAATGTCGCCAAGCAGGGCGCTGAATGCCGCTTGGTGCGCCGGTGGCACTTCGACGAGGAAGCGGCTGGGGCTTTCGCTAAATAACCGCACAAAGGTGTCATCGCTACTGCTGGGCACGCCGTCGAGGTCGATGTGCAGACCTAGGCGCCCCGCCAACGCCATTTCGGCGGCAGCTACGGCGAGTCCACCCTCGCTGATATCGTGACAAGCCGCCACGATCCCAGATTGGATGGCCTGGTGTAATTGGTACATCAGGCGGGGGGCAAGTGCCAAATCTACCCGGGGCATCTGCCATTCTGCCCCATTGGGTAATCCTGCCACCATGACGGCGTGGGAGCCGGCCAGTGTATTGGTGGTTGTCCCTACGATATAGAGCAGATTCCCAGACTGCTTGAGGTCGCTGGTCTGGGAATGCCGGATGTCGGGGTGGTAGGCCATCGCCGAAATCAACAACGTGCCGGGGATGGCGATGCGTTGACCGGTGGCGGTGCGATATTCGTTGTTGAGCGAATCTTTGCCCGAGATAAAAGGCGTGCCATAGGCCAAGGCGGCATCATAGCAGGCCGCAGTGGCGCGGGTCAGCCCGCCCATACGGTCGGGTTGGCGCGGGTCGCCCCAACAAAAATTGTCCAAAATAGTACAGGCGCGCGGGTCACCACCCACCGCCACCACGTTGCGTAGCGCTTCGTCAATCGCCACCAACCCCATCCAATAGGGGTCGAATTGGCTTAGTTGTGGTGCCATGCCACAGCCAATCGCCACCCCTTGCAGGGCGTCGGGGCGGATTTGCAGGACCGCTGCATCACCAGGACCATCACTGGCCGCCCCTACCAATGGTTTGACCACCGTACGTCCTTGGATTTCGTGGTCGTAGCCGCGGATGATTTGGGCCCGGCTGGCGATATTGGGGTGGGCCAACAAGGCATGCAAAATCGCCGTGTGACTCAGCTGTTGCCATTGTGGGGCAGGAATGCTGGCTGGTTGCCAGGTGGCGGTGAGCACCCGTTGCGGGCGCCCGTCGTGGAGCATTTGCATGGCAATATCGACCAGCACCACATCGTGGTGGGTGACCACCAAGCGCCCGCTGCCATCAAATGTGCCTACCGCCGTGGCTTCGACTTCTTCGGCAGCACAACAGGCCAACAAGGCGGCCAGATGCTGTGGTGGTACGGCCATCACGATGCGCTCTTGCGCTTCGGAGAGCCAGATTTCCCACGGTTGCAAACCGGCATATTTCAAGGGGACTTGGGACAATTCTACCCGGGCGCCGGTTTGTTCGCCCATTTCGCCGATGGCCGACGACAACCCACCTGCGCCACAATCGGTGATAGCGCTGTACAAACCGGCGTCACGGGCTTGGATGACCACATCGATAAGCTTTTTTTCGGTAATGGGATCGCCAATCTGTACCGCACTGCCCGCTTCTTGGGCGGTGGTGTGGGTCAGCTCAATTGATGAAAAGGTTGCGCCGTGGATGCCGTCACGCCCGGTGCGCCCCCCGAGGACCACAATTACATCACCCACGCCGATGTTGCGGGGATGCTTGCCTTGGGGTGCCAACCCCACCGTGCCACAAAAGACCAGTGGGTTGGCAATATAACCTGGGTCGAAATAGACGGCGCCGTTGACAATCGGCACACCGATTTTGTTGCCATAATCTTGGACACCGGCAATCACCCCGACGCTGACTTGATGGGGCGGCAATACTTGGCCACCAAAGGTATCGATTTGGCCATCATTGGGCCCAAAACAAAAGACATCAGTAGCGGCAATCGGTTGGGCTGATACCCCCAATACGTCACGCAACACCCCACCCATACCCGTATTGGCGCCGCCAAAGGGCTCGAGTGCCGAAGGATGGTTGTGGGTCTCGACTTTGAACGATAATTCGTATTCATCGTCAAACGCCACAATCCCGGCATTATCGACAAAGGCCGAAATCAAGGTCAGGTTGCGCAGGTGTGGGGCGGTGGCGGTGGTCGCCCGCATCAGGTAGGTGCGGATCAGACTATCGATTTCGGCATGGGTGCCGAGCCCCACCAAGGCGGGGTGGAGCGGTTGTTGCGCGAGGGGGATGTCGTGATTGATCCCGCTATAGTGCACCAGTCCTTTGAATGTTTTGTGGGAGCAGTGCTCGCTCCAGGTCTGGGCGATGGTCTCGAGCTCGCCATCACTAGGATCTCGATCGATGCGTTGGTAATACGCCTGGACGGTGCGCATTTCGGCCAAATCAAGGGCCAGCAGGCTTTTTTGGCTGAGGGTGAGCAAGGACGCATCATCGAGCGTCCGGATGGGCACGACGGCGATATGGGCCGGGCGTTGGGGTGGGGTGGCAAGGAGTTGCACATATAGATCACGGCGGGCATTGTGCTGCGCTGCCGACACGCTCCAGCGTGTTTGAATCAGTTCATTGTAGGCTGGTGTCGCTCCGAGGGTACGGCGCACGGTGCGGATTTGGGTAATACCGCTGATACCCAAGCGTTGCGCTCCAATGGCAATACTCTCGGCTTCGTTGTCGGTGACGCCCGGCCGGAAGGCGACTTCGTAGCCCGGGCTTGCAATCGGATCAAGCGTTGGCGCGCTCAAATCATACCACGCAGCCTGTTGAATCACGGGATCGCACAGGAGTTGGGTCGTCAAGCGTGAAATATCGTCACCATTGACGGCGCCACCGATAAGATAAATTGCAGTGGTCTGTGCATCGTCGTGGTTGGCCACGGTAATTATATATGCCGCCATGTTGTTCCTAATTAAAATGAAAATATCATACTCCACAGTATACCTGTTGCGGTTGTTGATGGTCAAGGATAGCCCCACTATGGTATGATGGAACAGCTGCGTATAATAGTCATGAAAGCGCATTCAGATGCCACAAATCTATGAATCTTCCCCATTCGATCCCCACGCCCAACAGATTACGCAACGGTTAATATTTGTGGGTGGTGCGTTAACATTCCCTGGTTTATTCCTCGCATTGAGCGGATTAGTGCGCTATGAGATAGCCTATTATGGCGCTATCGTATCAGGCGTACTAGCTGCCATCGTATTACTGGTGATTTGGTGGATGTGGGCTGGTCAGCCTGCCCAACTGGAAGTACACGCCGATCAATTGGTCATCAGGCGCAAATGGTGGCGAGCGACGCGTATCCCTTTCAGCCAAATCACTGCCATCACACGACTCCCCCTCACCGTCGAAATGCGCCATGTGCGCTGGGCCACCAATGTGGGAGTATTTGGCTACCAAGGAGTTTTTATCAGCAAATTATACGGACGCTACCAATGCCTCGCCACTGACCGCGATTGCCTGGTGGCGATTAGTCGCACCAACGGTTTATTATTCGTCGTGAGTCCGTTCCAACCAGCCGTATTTGTGGCCGCCGCCCGTGAGGCAATTAGCGCAAAGGCGCCATAATCATGTTGTTTGCCGCCTACGACGCGCTTGATTTGCCGTGTCACTTTCGCCAACTCATCGAAGGCGAGCGTCACCACGATGGCCGGCGCTACTTACCGAAGATTGTCTTGACCCCCCCCGTTCCACCCGATCACGCAGCCAGCCCGTTGGTGGCGACATTGCCAGTGGTTGATCGGCATCACCTGATTGATTTGAGCCAGGTTGGCCAACAGGGCTCGGCTAAATTGGTGTTGTTGCTGTGCCAATTCATGCTCCAAGTGGTGCCCTATCGGCGTGGTCTGATGGATGTCGGCTCGCCGGTAGGGGTGCCGTTGGTGTATGGCCAAGTCACCGAAGTCGCCGTGTGGGAATTACCCACCACACCACTACCATACGAATCACTCTACTGTGAATTTGTACTAGATATTGGTGGGGGCACGGTGGGGGTGCGCACGCATGCCACTGCCCCTGATTTGGCAAAAAAACTAGGCACGGCCAAGGTGAATCGTGGCGATTGGATTGTGGTGCGCCGTCCCCGCATTGATATTTTGGCGTTTACACCACAAATTATGCCGTAGTAGAGCCGCTGCCTGCAGCGACTCCGCTGCCTGCAGCGACTCCGCCATGCACCGTGCAAAAGCATTTTGCATTTTCAATTATCCATTTTTAATTGACAACAGGCGTGATTGTGATAATATACACGTACTGTGCAAACAGGATTGAACAACAACGTAACGAGGAGTTAGTTCACCATGAAGATCTCAGTTCGCAAAATCGCTTTGGGTGTGTTGTTGGTTGGCGCATTCGTCCTTGCCGCCTGTGGCAGCAAAGGTGGCGCAGCCAGTGATGGTGGTTTGACCGTTGGTACAGATGGCGAAAACTTGGCGTTCAACAACGTCTCTTTGACCGCCAAGGCTGGCGAAAAGGTATCAATTACCTTCAAGAACAATTCAACCGCCTTGAGCCACAACTTCGTGTTGGTCAAGGGTGGGGACGATGTCGCAGCCACGGTTGACGAAGCTGCCGGCACCGCTGGCGAAGCCGCTGGCTATGTGCCCGCTGACAAAGCCAACATCATTGCCAACAGTGCATTGATTGCCCCAGGCGCCAGCGCCACGGTTGAGTTCACCGCTCCAGCCGCCGGTACCTACACCTACATCTGCACCTACCCCGCCCACTTCGGCGGCGGTATGAAGGGTGTCTTGACCGTCAACTAATTGTTGATGATCCCAAACCACCACGGTGCGTATGCACCGTGGTGGTTTTTGTATCGTTCAATGTAAGGACTGGCTTATGTACCACCGTCCCATCCAATCAGACGATGCGTCGTTGTTGGCCTGTATTTATGCCGACGCGCGGGCCATGCGTTGGCTCAGTGCCGATGGACAGCCGTTGAGCGCTACCGCCATCCAGCAGATTGTCGCCACCAATGTTACTCGTTGGCAGACGCTCGGTTACGGTACTTGGTTGTTTTTTGATGATACTGACACATTTGTAGGCTATGCTGGTCTCAAACCGACGGCTATTGGTGGCCCGGATAGCACCGAATTGTTGTATGGGGTGGTGCCTGATTTTTGGCGCCAAGGGGTGGCCACGATGATGGTGACCACGGTGCTCAATCACGCCGATATCGTCCTCAAGTTTCCGCGACTGGTAGGGTACACGTTGACCACGAACATTGGGTCACAGCAGATACTAGTGCGCCATGGCTTTGTGTATCAGGGTGACATCAGTCACGTCGATCTTCCCCATTATTGGTATGCGAGGATAGGTGCAATATAAATTTCATATGCACATATTTTTTTAAAAAATAATTAAAACATAATTATATGTTTTTTTATTAAAAAATGAAACAAATAAATTAATTATTTTCTCATTGACAAGCAAAAAAAATGTGCTAATATGCAGTTGAGGTTTTTGAAAAAACGTGATTTATTTGAGAAAAATCACAAAAAAAACCGCACGAAAGGTGGTTGATCATGAAAGTATCTGTACGCATGTTTTTGGTACTCGTGATGGTTGTGGGCGTGTTTGGGCTGGTATCGTGTGGTGGTGCGAGTGGTGCACCAGCTGCGGGTGGGAATGGATTGATAGTCACTGCAAAGGATGCCGAATTTGCCTTTGCTCCGACTGAATTAACGGCCAAATCCGGCGAAACCGTGACGTTGACGTTCAATAATACATCGGTATTGAATCATAATTTCATTTTAATTAAAGACGATCCGACGATTCTTGCCAAAGTCGATGCAGGTGCAGATGTCGCTGGTGAAGCGGGTGGGTATGTTCCCACTGACAAAACCGACATTGTAGCAACGACCAAGTTGTTGATACCTGGCGCAAGTGAGACGATTACCTTTACGGCGCCGGCTGCAGGGAAATACATCTACTTCTGCACGTACCCAGCCCACCTCGAGGGTGGTATGAAGGGCTCGTTTACGGTCAACTAAAGATATCAACAGCAGCGATAAATCCACCTGGCTCGGTTAATCACCGAGCCAGGTGGATTTTTAGCGTGTTTCGGTGATTTTGCTGAGGCCATGAGGGTTGTCGGCATTGCGGCCGCGCTGGGCGGCAGCGGCGTGGGCGATGCGTTGCCACGCCACAATCGTACTCAGTGGCGCCACCCGTTGATCACACTCAGGCAGTGGCAATGCGACGGTGGCGTGCGTAAGGAGGTCGGGGGCATGGCTGGCAATGATCAGTTGGGCGTCGTGTTGTACTAGGCGGCTGATGAGTTGCTGGGTGTCATGGTGGGTGGCGCCTCCATCGGCGCTAATCAGCACTGGGAAGCCCCGCTCGACGATCGTGACTGGCCCATGCAGTACATCGGCTGACGAATAGGCCTCGACGGCCAGCCCACTGAGTTCTTTGATTTTGAGGGCGGCTTCGTAGGCCGTGGCATACTGCAACCCGCGGCCGATACTGATGGCCGTGGCTGATTGGCCAAGAATGCTGGCGGCCTGGGTGATGGTGCTGTCGGGGATGGCTAGGGCTGCCTGCATATGGGTGGGCACGGTAGCAAGCGCATCGCGCAGGCTGTTGTCGCCACTCAGGGCGCTGATGAGCATGGCGATGCTGGCGAGTTGGTTGGTATAGCTTTTGGTGGCGGCCACGCTCAATTCTGCGCCCGCACAAATGTCGATATGCAAGGCGGCGGCCTGGGCCAGGGGTGAACTGGGGTTGTTGGTGATGGCGAGGGTCAAGGCGCCACTGGCACGGGCACGCTGGAGCACATCGCAGATATCGGGTGAACGCCCCGATTGCGATATCCCAATTACCAAGGCGCCGTTGAGATTGAGGTCGGCGTGATAGAGGGTGCCCAAGGCCGGTGTGGCCAAGGCCACCGGCCAGCCCAGGCTAATCCCAAACAGATATTGGGCATAGCGGGCAGCATTGTCTGAGGTGCCACGGGCAGCAATCAGCACAAAGCGAGGCTGGTAGTGCAAGATTTGGGCGGCAATGGCCGACCATTGGTCGGATCCATTGATGAGTTGGTTGATTATATCGGGTTGCGAATAGATTTCGTCGTGTAGTTGGCTAGTAGTCATCGCAGATGCTCCTTTGCTGGTTATGAATATCTTACTTCATTCCATGCCGGTTGCCTCGGCAACCGTAGCGTGGAATCTCCCTGCATGTCGCCCCTACAGGGCTGATAGCCTAGGGCCGGGTATACCCTAGGGCAATGCCCTAGGGTAATGCATGTCGCCCCTTCAGGGCTCGCGCATGCCGCTCCTTACCTTCACGCGAGCGTAGTACATCTCGCCCCTTCAGGGCTGATCGCCTAGGACCGGGTATACCCCAGGGTAATGCCCTAGGGTAATGCATGTCGCCCCTTCAGGGCTCGCGCATGCCGCCCGACCAGGGCGATGCCCTAGGGTAATGCATGTCGCCCTTTCAGGGCTCGCGCATGCCGCCCTGGGTTTATGGGATATCTCGCTCCGTTGGGGCTAATACCCCAGGCGATGCCCTAGGGTAATGCATGTCGCCCCTTCAGGGCTCGCGCATGCCGCCCCTTCAGGGCTAATACCCCAGGGCGATGCCCCGGGGTAATGCATGTCGCCCCTTCAGGGCTGATAGCCTAGGGCCGGGTATACCCCAGGGCGATGCCCTGGGGTAATGCATGTCGTCCCTTCAGGGCTCGCGCATGCCGCCCGACCAGGGCGATGCCCTCGTGTAATGCATGTCGCCCCTTCAGGGCTCGCGCATGCCGCCCTGGGTTTATGGGATATCTCGCTCCGTTGGGGCTAATACCCCAGGCGATGCCCTCGGGTAATGCATGTCGCCCCTTCAGGGCTCGCGCATGCCGCCCGACCAGGGCGATGCCCTCGGGTAATGCATGTCGCCCCTTCAGGGCTCGCGCATGCCGCCCTGGGTTTATGGGATATCTCGCTCCGTTGGGGCTGGGGTAGCGGAGTCATTAAATGGATTTGGTCAACTTGGGCAAGGCGATGCCATACAACGTGGTGATAATGCAGGCGAAATGGGTGATAATCTGTCTGCGGTTAATCTCGGTACCGGCCGCACGGCCACCGCAATTCAAAGTGGTGACCAACATACCTGCGCTATCCTCGATAATGGTCATTTGAAATGTTGGGGATACAACGGTCCTGGTCAACTCGGGCTAGGAGATAAGAACGCTCGTGGCGACGGTGTAAATGAAATGGGTGATAACCTGCCTGAGGTCGATCTCGGCACCAATCGCACCGTCAAAAAAATTAGTCTCGGTAAAAACTATACATGTGCCATCCTCGACAACAATACAACTAAATGTTGGGGAGCTAATAGCAAGGGCGAACTCGGGTTAGGTGATACGAACAATCGTGGCGATGGTACAAATGAAATGGGCGATTATCTGCCTGTGGTTGACCTTGGTACCAACCGTTATGCGGTAACGATTGGTGCTGGTGCCTATCATACCTGTGCCTTGCTCGATAACGGTAGCGTCAAATGTTGGGGCTATAATGCTAATGGTCAGCTCGGGTTAGGCGATACGAACAGCCGTGGCGATGGTGCAAATGAAATGGGCGATAATTTAGCCGTAGTGAACGTTGGTGATAATCGGACGGTCACCGGCCTTTTTGTGGGAGCATATTCTACCTGTGTCACCTTGGATGATGCAACTAGTAAATGCTGGGGGAATAGCGATAGTGGCCAACTTGGGTACGGCAATACCACGCAACTTGGCGATAATGCTAATGAAATGGGTGATGATTTAGCCACATTAAATCTCGGCAGTAATACTGCAAGTGCTGTTATTACGAGTCGTGTGACGAATTCCAATTATAATTTCGTTTGTGTCTTACTCACCACCGCAAAAATCAAATGTTGGGGCGAGAATGGAAACGGTGCCCTGGGCTACGGAGACACAACTGACCGCGTGAGTGTGCCTAGTAATCTGGATGAAGTCGATCTGGGTACCAATCGCACCGTGCTCCAGATGGCTTTGGGAGATTCACATGTCTGCGCCATCCTCGATAACTATGATCTGAAATGTTGGGGATTTAATTACAGGGGACAACTGGGCTATGGTGATACCTATAATCGTGGCGATGACCTAAATGAAATGGGCGATTATCTCGGTAGTGTCGATATGAACAATACCCGCACCAATACATCCACCCCTACCCTAACTGCTACATCCACCCCTACCCCAACTGATACTTTCACAAATACGCCTACCTCAACCAACACCAATACGAGTACGAAAACAAATACGAGTACCAACACCAATACGAGTACGAAAACAAATACGAGTACCAAAACAAATACGAGTACCAAAACAAATACGAGTACCAAAACAAATACGAGTACCAAAACAAATACGAGTACCAAAACAAATACGAGTACCAAAACGAATACGAGTACCAACACCAATACGAGAACCAACACCAATACGAGAACCAACACCAATACGAGAACCAACACCAAAACCAATACTGCTACGAGCACTAAACCTGCTACCAAAACCAAAACACCTACGCCATAATACATACTACTGACGAAGTGGCTGATTGCGTATCGAGCGAGGCTTGCCTCGCTCGATTTTGTGTGCGATGGTGGCCTTCCCTTTTCATTCTATGCCCGTTGTACGCAACGGGCATGCTCCTCGGCATGCCATAACAATTAATGGTGCGACACAGCAGGCTGCGACTCTCCACTAGTTGATTATTCACGTACTGTTAGCAGTTTTTTAATAGAGATAGCGTAAAGCGATAATCTGCATATGGCATTGTAGAGTTGTAAACGCAACTATGAGGTGAACCACCAGATGCACACCAATATGCTGAGCACCGCCGACCTTCATCTTCACACGGTACATAGCGATGGTCATTGCACCCCGGCCGAATTGGTGAACCATGTGCTCACCAAAACCGACTTGCGGGTGATTGCCGTGACCGACCATGATGCGATTGCAGGCGCGTACGAAGCACAACGCTGTGCTGAGGGAAGTCGGTTAGATGTGATTATCGGCGAAGAAATTTCGACCCGCGAAGGACATTTGTTGGCCTATTTCATCCATGATCTAATTCCCCCCGGCATGTCGGCCCGCGACACCATCGCCGCCATCCATGACCAAGGCGGGTTGGCGGTAGCGGCTCATCCCTATGATTGGATGGTGCGCTCGCTGGGACACTATGGCATGATGCGTCATGCCGGTGGCGCTGAGCCGTTTTGGGCGTTTGATGCCATCGAGACGATGAATGCCAGCTTGCGCCCACGGAGCGCCAATGTACGGGCGGCGGTCAGTGCCCGCACGTTGGGAATTCCTGTAGTGGGTGGTAGTGATTCGCATTTACTTGACACCGTTGCGTATGGGTATACAATGTTTGCAGGTACAAGTGCACTGCAATTGCGGCATGCGATTATTACCGGTCAAACACAGGTTGCTGGTCGGCACTGGAGTATGACAGATTTGGCAATTGCCGGGACACGCTTGATTCAAAAAACTGTGGCAACATTTACGATGCGCAGTTTGGGAAATGTACCATCTTAAGACGCTCTCGTTTGGTCGATACCGTAACGGCGTAGAACGCCGTTACGGTTTTTTTTGTGAAAGAATGACAGAATGGATTACGCTCCTCCTACCATCAGCAAAGCCGATTTGCATCTGCATACCGTTTACAGTGATGGCTATAGTACTCCTGCTGAATTGGTTGATTATGTCTGTGATCATACCGATTTGCGTGTCATTGCCGTCACCGATCACGATGCCATCGATGGGGCCTACGAAGCCCAACAATATGCCCAAACCCGCAATCTCGACGTGATTATCGGCGAAGAAATCTCGACCCGCGAAGGGCATATGCTGGCCTATTTCATCGAGCGGCATATTCGCACCGGCATGTCCGCCTGTGACACCATCGCCGCCATTCACGACCAAGGCGGACTGGCGGTGGCGGCCCACCCCTACGACTGGATGGTGCGTTCGCTGGGACGCCATCATTTGCTCCAAAACGGCCAAGGGAATCCGCCACTGTGGCAATTTGATGCGATTGAGACGATGAATTCGAGCTTGTTCCCCCAACAAGCCAATCTGCAGGCAGCTATTACGGCACGGATCCTCGGCTTGCCGATTACTGGCGGGAGCGATTCACATCTACTCGAAACCGTCGGCTATGGCGTGACCATGTTTGCTGGACATACCGCCGATCATTTACGTGCGGCCATCGCACAACGCCAGACCACGGTGATGGGGCGGCGCTGGAGCTATGGCGAATTGGCGACGGCCGCCGGGCGCTTGATTGCCCATACTGTGGGGGTGGTAGCCTCTCATTTTCGAAAATAACGTGGTGGTGGCGATATATGTTGGTGGAATATGCTACGCTATAGATGAACCGCAACAGACTGATAAAGGAGAACTGTCATGAGCGATGCTGCACGTGCCACGTTGATGCGTTTACTCAATACCACCAGCCCGTCAGGCGACGAAATCGCTGCCGCCCGGGTGTGGCGCCACGAAGCCGAACAATTCGCTGACCACGTCTATGGCGATGTGCTCGGTAGCTCATACGCCGTTATTAACGGCGGTGCGCCCCGGGTATTGTTGGCAGGACATATCGACGAAATCGGCTTGATGATTTCGCATATCGACGACAAAGGCTTTTGTTACTTCCAACCCATTGGCGGCTGGGACAGTCAAGTACTCGTTGGCCAACGCATCCGCATTCTCGGCCGTGATGGCGTTGTGCGCGGGGTGATTGGCAAAAAGCCCATCCACTTGATGACCCCCGAAGACCGCACCAAAGTCTCGCGTATCGAAGATTTGTGGATTGACATCGGCGCCAGCTCACGTGAAGAAGCCAATGCCCTGATTCGTGTGGGCGCATCGGCCGTTATCGACGCCGACCCACTCGTACTCGCCAATGGCCGGATTATTGGCCGGGGCGTCGATAATCGCATCGGCGCGTTTGTGGTACTCGAAGCCCTGCGCTTGCTCGCCAGTGAGCGACCAATGGCGACAGTGGCTGCGGTGGCGACGGCCCAAGAAGAAATCACCTTTGCTGGTGCCCGCACCTCGGCCTTTGCCTTTGACCCACAAGTGGCGATTGCCGTCGATGTGACCTTTGCCACCGATCACCCCAATGCCAGCCGTAATTCCCAAGGGGATATTGCCATTGGTGGTGGCCCCGTGTTGACCCGTGGCTCTGCCAACGCCCCGATGGTATTTGAGATGTTGCGTGAAACCGCCGAACAGGCCGGCATCCCCTACCGCATCCAATCCAATCCGTCACGCACGGCGACAGATGCCGACGCAATTCATACGGCCCGGGCTGGGATTGCCACGGCAGTGATTTCGATTCCCAATCGCTACATGCATTCGCCTAACGAAATGATCGACATCAATGACGCCATCAACGCCGCCCGCTTGATTGCGGCCTTTGTGCGCCGACTTAACGCCGAAACGTCGTTTGTACCACGCTAGTTTTGTTGGCAGGGATGCAGGGATGCTGATTGCATCCCTGCATTTTTTGTGGAAAAAATAGATCACCTGTGGGGGAACAACGGAATTACGGTGGAAAACCAGTGGATTGAAATTGTGGATAACTCGTGGATAACCCGCGGATAACTGGGGGAATACGGGTGGAAAACCGGTGAATAGGTGATTGAGATGCGGTATTTAAAATTGTGGATAATTTGACGAAAATGTGCACAACAAGAAGCAAATGACGTGTTAATGGATGAGCGACTGCACCATGGCCACACTCTCGGCAATGGTCTGATTGGTGGTGTCGATGTGGGGCCAAAGGGGATGCTGCACCATGGCGAATTCGCCATGCAGGCGGGTCAATACAGGAATGAGCACACTGGTGTCAAAGGGTTTGTGAGTGCGGGTGGCATTGCGCTGGAGTGCGGTGGCGAGGGTCGGTTGCAAAATAACCCGTTGGATGTCGAGGCCTAATTCGGCAATCATGGCATCGATGTTTTGCGGGAAGACCACATCGTCGATACACACTGTAAATCCGGCCGCGTGCCAATTGGCGGCCATGATTAAACTGTTGCGGCGTGCGATGGCGAACTGGAGTTCGCATTCATCGCTCCAGCTGGGGACGGGGTCGGCGCGCCCCGCCACCACCAAGTCGCGAATATCGTCGACCGAAATACGCACGCCACGGCCACTTTGGGTGGCAATGGCGTGTGCGACGCTACTTTTGCCGGCACCAGGGGTACCGCTAATCAAAAAAATAGTTGGTTTCATGTATATCCCTCCACGAAATTACCCGACCAGTGCCGCCCATTCATCGTAGCGAATCTGGAGCTTTTGTTCGAGTTCACTGTATTGGGTAGAGAGGGCGGCGATGCGTTTGGGGTCGGTTTCGTGGCCCGACAAGGCGGTGGTAATGGCTTGGCGTTCGGCCTCGAGCTGGGCGATTTCTTGTTCGAGTTGTTCGCCCCGGCGTTGGCGCCGGCGTGATTCGCGCTCTTGTTCTTTGGTTTGGGGTGGGCCTTGGAGTTGGGTGGTTGGTTTGTTGGGTGTGGGGGTCGCCTTGGGCACATTGGGTGTGGCAAGGGTGGTTGGTTTTTTGTCGCGTTGTTCGATGTGCTCACGGTATTCGCTGTAATTGCCGTCAAACACGGTGATTTTGCCTTCGTCGACAATCCACAGTGTATCGGCCACGGCATCGATGAAGTAGCGGTCGTGCGACACAAACAACAGGGTACCGTCGTATTCGTTGAGCACATCTTCGAGGGCTTCACGGGCGCCGATGTCGAGATGGTTGGTGGGTTCGTCGAGGATGAGCAGATTGCCGCCGATCAGCGTGAGTTGGGCCAGGGCGACCCGCCCCCGTTCACCACCCGACAAATCGCCGATGCGTTTGAAGACATCGTCACCACTAAACAAAAAGCGTCCGAGGAAGGTGCGGGCTTCGGCTTCTTTGAGGGTGGGCCGGACGCGGCGCATTTCGTCGAGGATACTATTGGTCATCGTCAGCCCTTCATGGGACTGGGCGTAGTAGTTGATTTGGACGTTGCTGCCCAAGCGGGCATTACCGCGCAGGGGCGGTAATTCGCCCACCATGGTGCGCAACAAGGTGGTTTTGCCGGCGCCGTTGGGTCCCATCAGGGCCACCCGTTGCTGGCGATAGAGTTGCAATTCGGGCACGGTAAACAGGGTGATGTGCTCGCTGTTGGGGAGCACATAGCCGACCCCGAGGCGCTCGAATTGAAAGACGATATCGCCGCCCCGTTGGCTGGCTTGCATGGCCAAGGTGAGTTTGCGTTGTTGGTCGGGACGGCTCATCAAGGCTTCGGTTTTGCCACTCCCCCCTTGCCAGCCCTCTTTGAGGCGCTCGAGACGACGTTCGCGGCCACGAGCCTGGGTGCTGAGGGTGCTGTTTTTGTAGCGCCGGATAAAGGCTTCGAGGCGGCCGACTTCTTCTTGTTGGGCTTGGTATTGCTTCCACATCAATTCCATGCGCTCGGCTTTGAGTTGCTGGTACTTCATGTAGCCGCCTGGGTAATCGCCATCGAGGCGCCCAAAGGCGATTTCGATGGTGCGATTGGTGACCCGGTCGAGGAAATAGCGGTCATGCGATACCACAATCAACGTGCCGTCCCACTGCTTGAGGAAGCGCTCCAGCCATTCGAGGGCGGCGAGGTCGAGGTGGTTGGTGGGCTCGTCGAGGAGCAAAATATCGGGGCTCGACAGCAAGATGGCGGCCAAGGCGGCGCGGGTTTTCATCCCTCCCGAAAACTGAGCCAGGCGCAACGGCCCATGGTAGGCTGGGTCAAACCCCAGGCCTTCGAGGATGCGGGCAATGGTGCGCTCGATGTCGTAGCCACCGGCGTGCTCAAAGCGCGACAACAGCTCGCCGTAGCGATCCATACGGGCATTCCATTCGGGATGGGTGGAATCGGCGATGGAAACTTCGAGCTCGCTGATTTCGGTGCGCATGTGGTAAAGGCTCTGGAGCGCTTCGTCACACAACCCGCGTAGAGTTTGATGTTCGTCAAAACGGGCTTCTTGGGTCAAATAGGCCATGCGGATGCCCCGCGCCGGCGAAATTGCGCCGGTGCTAGGAGTTTCTTCGTTGGCAATGATGCGCAACAAGGTGCTTTTGCCGGCGCCGTTGACGCCGACGATGGCGAGGCGCTCACCGCGGCTGACATTGAAGCCGATCCCTGTGAAAATATGCTCGGCGCCGTAGTATTTGCTGACGTTCTGAATTTGTAAAATCGACATTACCCTACCCTAATGGTGCTATATGGTGCCAAAACAGTGGCTGGTACTATGGAGTGCGCCGTTGCAACGAACGGGTGACGTTGACCCCGATGAGACTGCCAATCAATGAAAATCCGAGTGATAATAACCCGACAATGAAGCCGATCCCCGCCATAAAAAATACCGCCATGCCCATCACCGCTTTGAGTGAACTAAATTCCAATGGCGTGCTCGGTTGCATCTTTTGGGCTTGGGTAATGGCATCGTGAAGCATGGCATCGTTGGCGAAGTAGGCGATGAGCAAGCCACAGACCACCCAAAAAAGTACGGCACCGATGAGCGAGCCGACCCCTGAAATCAAGCCGGCCATTAGTGCTTGATGATTGAGGTCATCCCCGGTATGCCAATTGCTGGTAAAATAGCCTGCAGCCCCTGCCAACAAAAGTGAACCTATCGGCGCACAACAGCACCCGATAATGCCGATTGGTGAACCATTGGCGACGAGCACCGGTATAAACCCAAGAATTGTCGCAAATATAACCATGATGCACTGGGGTAAAATAAACACCAGACCGGCTTTTGTGCCTGCATTCATCATTCACACTCCCTACACACAACACATGTCGTTTCATTATACCCGAGATGACTTGGTGACAATAGGGTGCATTAATGAGATGCCCATCCCCACGCGTTTTTTGTGGAAAGAGGAACTCCGATGACAACTGGTATGTTGACTGCTGATGCGCTCCGTGAGTTAGTCCGCCGTGGTGATATTGACACCGTCTTGGCAGTCTTCCCCGATTTGTATGGCCGTTTGATGGGCAAACGCGTCCACGGCAGCTTTTTTATCGATCAAGTCCTCGGTGATGGCATGCATGCCTGTGACTACTTGCTGGCCTGCGACATGGAAATGGACGTCGTTCCCGGTTATAGCTTTGCCACCTGGGAACGGGGCTACGGCGATATGCACGCTGCCCCCGATTTAGCCACGCTGCGCTTGGCCACCTGGCTCCCCAAAACCGCCATGGTGTTGTGCGATTTGGCCCGTGATGACCATCAGGCCATCGCGGTGTCGCCGCGGCAGATATTGCGCCACCAAATCGACGCCGCTAAGCAGATGGGGTATGAAGCCTTTGGTGGTAGCGAAATCGAACTCTATCTGTTCGATGATTCCTACGCCCAAGCCCACGCCAAAAACTACCACAACCTCAAACCCTCCGGCTATTACAACGAGGACTACCACATCTTGCAAGGTACCCGCGAAGAAGCGGTCATCGGCGCGATTCGCCGTCATCTCGAAGCGAGCGGGGTGCCGGTGGAAGGGAGCAAAGGTGAGGCGGGAATTGGCCAACAAGAAATCAACCTGCGCTTTGGGCCGGTGTTGACTCAGTGTGATGCCAATGTCATCTATAAACATGCCGCCAAAGAAATCGCCGATAGTGTGGGCAAAAGTGTCACGTTTATGGCCAAATGGGACGAAAAACATACTGGCTCATCTGCCCACATTCACATGAGTTTGCGCGGCCTCGATGGTCAGGCAGTGTTTGCGGGTGATGAGCCGTGTGGACCGGTACTGTCGTCGCGGGAATTCCGCTGGTTTTTGGGGGGCTGGATGCGTTATGCGGCGGATTTCGCAATCTGCTTTGCGCCCTACCCCACCTCGTACAAACGCTACCAATCACGCTCGTGGGCCCCGACCACCATTGCCTGGAGCTACGATAACCGCACTGCCGGCCTGCGCGTCGTCGGCCACGGCAAATCATTGCGGATTGAAAACCGTATCCCGGGCGCCGACGCCAACCCCTATATCGCCTATGCGGCGGGTTTGGCAGCCGGCCTCGAGGGCATCCGTCAGCAAATTGAACCTGGGGCGGCCTTTGATGGTGATATTTATGCGGCGCGAGCGTTGCCGCAAATCCCTAGTACCTTGCGTGACGCCATGCAACGCTTTGAACGTAGTCAAGTTGCCCAAAACGCTTTTGGGTCAGACGTGCATGCCCATCTATTGCGCTTTGCGCAATACGAGCAAGAAGCCTTTGACCAAGTGGTGACTAGTTGGGAACGGGCGCGTTATTTCGAACGGGCCTAAGGTAGAATAGACAGAGTTTCTTTTGAATATTATGAGGAGCAGGATATGCGTTTAGCGAATAAAGTGGCTTTGATTACGGGTGCTGGTCAAGGTATCGGCCGTGAAACAGCGTTGTTGTTTGCCCAAGAAGGGGCCAAAGTGGTCGTCGCCGACATTAATTTGGCCGCCGCCCAGGCAGTAGTCGCCGAAATCGGCGGTGGCAACGCCATCGCGGTCCAAGCCGATGTATCCAAGGCCGCCGATAGTGCGGCCATGGTGGCGGCGGCAGAAGAGACCTATGGCGCGCTGCATATTTTGTTCAACAACGCCGGTATCATGCATAGCCAAGACGACAATGCCATGACCACCGACGAAGCCATTTGGGATTTGACGATGAACATCAATCTCAAAGGGGTCTTTTTTGGTTGTAAATACGGCATCCCCGCTTTGCAGCGGGCCGGTGGCGGCTCGATTATCAACACGGCCTCGTTTGTGGCCTTGTTGGG
>CANFUF010000049.1 GCA_947450095.1 Roseiflexaceae bacterium | reverse complement strand
TTTCTTGATAATTCTTCACACAATATTTATCAAATCCACAATCAAGCGCAATCTATACTCGGTATGATGATGGTGGTTCGGAAATCGTTGTTGGAGTATGAAATGTCAGAATCACGCAAACGCACAATGATGAGTGGGCTCATCGATACCGTTTTATTCGTCGTTTTTTTGGTGCTCACCGACCCGCAGTCGACAGGCATCACCACCCACGAATGGGTGGGGTTGGGGGTAGGGTTGTTGGTAGCCGTCCATTTGGTGCGCAATTGGGCCTGGCTCGTCAGCACATTCAGTCGCCTCAGCCAAGGCCAAACCATCACGAGCAAGCTGAGTGTGGTGCTCAATATCGCCTTGTTTGTGGTCTTTGGGTTGTTGGTTTATACCGGTATCGCTATTTCGCAACAAGCCTTGCCGGCGCTAGGGGTCGTGGCCTTCGACAATCATAGCCTGCGCGGCGTGCATGGCTTGTTGTCCAATCTGACCATTGGCTTGATCGGGGCACATGCCGCGTTGCATTGGAACTGGATTGTCGGCTTGTTTCGTGGGCGCAAATCAACCGCCACTGTAGAGGTACTTTCCTAATGATGAAAACACTACTGCGCTATTTCGCCATTGTCGCCGTCCTGATTGCATTGATGGGCGTAGCCCACCTCGGGATGAGCCTGCTCGGCGGTGGTAATGCCGGTCAAGCCGGCCAACCCTCCATCGCCAATGCCGAATTCGCACCTCGTCCCGATGGCCATGGTGGTCGCGGTGAGCACGGCGGTCATGGCGGCGGCGGCCACATGCTGGGGTCGCTTTTGATTGTAGTGGTCGTCGGTACCGCCGTCGCCCAAGTCGCCCAACGTACCCGCCGCCCCCGTCGAGCGCTTATTACTGCCTAATTGTGGGCGTCGCTTACCCCCGTGCATTATTAATGCATGGGGGTTTTGTTGTTATACGTGTATTACAGGTTGTTATTTTTGATTAACCATATACCTATCCACTGTTAGACCCCTATTAACGACGAAGGCGTCACAATTTGATGATTTGATAACACGCACTGGGCATACTGAAAAGGGTCATAAATGGAGGTATGCATGAATCGTCGTCAAATCCCGTTGCTCCGTGAATCACTCACATTAGTTGGGTTTGTCATACTCAACATCACCTTAATCTGTGCCTTTACCTTTTATCCCCTCATCCAAGGCATTCAACTGAGCCTGTATCAGTGGGATTTTATTAGTCCCTTCAAAATATTTGTGGGCGCTCGCAATTATGTGCGTATGTTTGGTGACCGCACGTTTTGGCAAATCATGCGCAATACCTTTGTTTTTACTTTTAGTACGGTGTCATTGACGGTACTATGCGCTTTCGGGTTGGCGTTGTTGTTGTCGTTGCCCCTGCGTGGCCGTGAATGGACCCGTGGGGTGGTTTTTTTGCCCACATTGCTGTCAGGGGCGGCCATCGCTTTGGTGTTTAATTACATCCTCGATGATCGCTACGGCATGCTCACCCAGTTTTTGCATATCTTCAACATCAAAAGCCCGTCGTTTTATACCGACCCGTTTTGGGCCATGGCAGGGATTGTTGTGACCATGGTCTGGAAGCAGGCTGGCTATGGGGCTGTGATTTTGATTGCGGGACTGCAAGGCATCGACCACACCTTGTATGAAGCTGCCGCCATCGATGGTGCCGGCCGGCGAGCGCGCTTGTGGTACATCACCATCCCGAGCCTGGCACCGATGTTGTTGTTTGTGGTGGTAACCGGGATTTTGGGGGCGTTTCAATCGTTTGACATCATCAAAGTCATGACCAATGGTGGCCCTATCAACGCCACCAACGTGCTGGTCTATAACCTTTATGAACGAGGCTTTGTGAACTTTGAAGCGGGTCCGGCCGGGGTACTCACGGTGGTTATTTTTGTCATCATGCTCGTACTCACCATTTTGCAATTACAAGTAGGAGCACGCAACAATGCCGTCTAATACTCGTCCCCGCATTTCGCTGCCCCAAATTTTGGCCTATATCGCCATGGCCATCGTGATTATCCTTGTCGGGTTGCCGTTGATTTGGATGCTATTTGCGTCGTTCAAGCAAACCGATGAGATTTATCGCATGCCGGGGACTTTTTTCCCCGAGCAACCCACCTTGATGAATTATCCGGCCGCTTGGAATGCCGTACCGTTCGGGCGCTACTTTGCCAATAGCGTGATTACCACGGTTGTGGCTACTGCTTCAAAAATGATTCTGGCGCTGTTTTGTGCCTATGCGCTGGTCTATACCAAGGCGCCCAAGTGGCTCAAAGATGGGGCGTTTTTGTTGATTGTGGCGGCCTTGATGGTGCCTGGTCAAGTAGTGATTGTCCCCAATTATGTCACGATGTCGATGCTGCACTGGGCCGATAGTTACCAAGGGATTATTTTGCCCAATGCTGCCACCGCCTTCGGGACGTTTTTGCTTCGGCAATATTGTCTAGGGTTGCCCTACGAGGTGGTCGAAGCAGCCGAAATCGACGGGGCCAGTCATTGGCAACGCTTGTGGCTGGTGATTATGCCGATGGCGCAACCGGCGTTGGTCACGGTCGGGTTGTTTGCGGTGGTATCAGAGTGGAACGACTTTCTCTGGCCGCTGATCATCACCAATACCAACGAAATGCGCACCCTGCCGATTGGACTTTACCGCTTGTACCAGACCGAAGGATTGCAAAACTGGGGCATCATCATGGCCGGCACGGTCTTTGTGGTGGCGCCAATCGTGTTGTTGTTTGTGCGATCGCAGAAGTTCATCATCGAGGGCATCGCTGCCGGAGCGGTGCGCGGCTAAATCTGGTGACATCGACCGGTGTCGGTCGTGCACATATTTTTAAGTGGTTTCACCAAAGGAGCAGACACACCATGGACGCCAAGTTGAACCGACGTCAATTCCTGCGAGCAATGGCGGTCGTAGGCGGCAGCACCCTCATCGTAGCCTGTGGCGCTCAAGCCACCAGCCAACCGACGGCCGAGCCCACCGCCGCAGCCCCCGCAGCCACAGAAGCGCCGGCCGCTACCGTTGCGCCCACCGTCGTCATGGAACCCACCAAAACCTCCGTCATCGATGTAACCTACTGGGGTTCATTTAGCGGTGGTCTCGGTGAAGCCGAAAAAGCCATGGTTGATAGCTTCAATGCTTCACAAAGCAACGTCAAGGTGAACTATCAATTCCAAGGCAACTACGAAGAAACCGCCCAAAAGTTGACCGCTGCCCTCCAAGCCAAACAAACGCCTGACATCAGCTTGTTGTCAGACGTGTGGTGGTTCAAATTCTACGTCGCCGGTGCCTTGCAACCCGTCAAAGATTTGATGGCTGCTGCCAAAGTTGACACCACCGACTACGTCGATTCGTTGATCAACGAAGGTACCCGCAAGGGCGACATCCACTGGACGCCATTTGCCCGGAGCACCCCGTTGTTCTACTACAACAAAGACATGTTTGCCGCCGCCGGCTTGCCCGACCGTGGCCCCAAGACCTGGGCTGAATTAGCCGAATGGGCACCCAAATTGATGAAATTGCCCATCATGGCCCAACCCACCCCAGATGCCGCCGCCACCACCCCCGTCCCCACCATTGCGCCCGACACCAAGTTGATGGCCTTTGCCCACCCCAACAGCGCCAGCTATGTGGCCTGGTTGTTCCAAGGCGTGATTTGGCAACACGGCGGTCATTACAGCGACCCTGACTTCACCATCCGCATCCAAGAAGAAAACGGCGTGCGCGCTGGGAAGTTCTACCAAGACAGCGTCCTCAAGGACAAGTGGGCCTACAACGCCAAAGATATCGGCGCTGACTTCCTCAACGGCTTGACGGCCACCACCATGGCCAGCACCGGCGGTTTGAAGGGCTTCGAAAAGAACGCCAAGTTCAAAGTCGGTACCGCCTTCTTGCCAGAAGTCGATCAATTCGGTTGCCCCACCGGCGGTGCCGGCTTGGCCATCTTGGCCGGTTTGCCTGCCGAAAAGCAACAAGCTGCCATGCAGTACATTGCCTACGCCACCAGCCCCGAAGGCACCACCACCTGGTCACAAGCCACCGGCTACATGCCCGTGCGCAAATCGGCCGTGGAATCAGACGTGATGAAGCAGTACTTCGCAGCCAGCCCCAATGCCAAGACGGCCGTCGATCAGTTGGCCAAAACCCAACCCCAAGACTCAGCCCGCGTCTTCATCCCCGGCGGCGACCAAATCATCGGTAAGGGTCTCGAACGCATCATGATTGGTGCCGAAGACGTTGCCACCGTATGGGCCGATGTCAAGATGACCCTCGAAGAAACCGGCGCCCCCATCAAGGAAGCCATGAAGGCCATCGAAGGATAATACCTTCGCTCTGCACCTACCCCCGTGCCAACACTGCGTTGGGACGGGGGTTTTTGTGGCGTACCAACCCCTGCCCTCACTCAGCAGTTTTTTGTTAAGATAAAGGGTAGACAAAAACAGTTATGAGGTTGCAACAGACCAATGGATTTAACCAGCTTATCGCCCCTCGATGGGCGTTACCGCAACGATGTCAGTGAACTGGCCGGATTTTTTTCGGAAGCGGCGCTAATGCGCTACCGCTTGCGCGTCGAAGTCGAATATCTGATCATGTTGACCAAAGCCCGGAGCGTCCCCACCATCGCCCCCCTCGAGCCCGCCCAAATCAGTCAATTACGTGAGCTCTATCGCGAGTTTGGCCCCACCCAAGCCGAACAAATCGCCACCATCGATGCCCGCGTCAACCACGACGTCAAAGCCATCGAATATTGGATGCGCGACCAGCTCGACCGCATCGGCATCGGCCATCTCAAAGAAATGGTGCACTTTGGGCTAACCAGCGAAGACGTCAACAATTTGGCGTACTCGTTGATGATGCGCGAAGCCCGTGACCTCGTCATCAGCCCTGCCATCGGTGACGTGATGAATCACCTGCACCGTATGGCCCTCGAAGAAGCCCACACCGTGATGCCGGCCCGTACCCACGGCCAAATCGCCACGCCAACGACATTTGGTAAAGAAATGGCGGTTTTTTTGGCACGCCTCAAACGGAGCCGCGACACCCTCAACGGTATCGCGCTGACCGGCAAGCTCAACGGGGCCACAGGGACCTTGGCGGCGCATCAGGTGGCATTCCCCGATGTCGATTGGGCCCTTTTTTCCAAAGCCTTTGTGCGCTTACTCGACCTCGAGCCGGTGTTGCTCACCACTCAAGTCGAACCCCAAGACAGCATGGCCGAGGTGCTCGATGCCATGCGCCGGATTTGTACGATTTTGACCGACCTCAACCAAGATTTGTGGCGCTATGTGTCAGACGGCTACTTGGTGCAACGCCCCAAGGCCGGCGAAGTGGGTTCGTCGACGATGCCCCACAAAGTCAATCCGATTGACTTCGAAAACTCTGAGGGCAATCTGGGTATGGCCATCGCCTTGTTTGAGTTTTTTAGTCGCAAATTACCAATTTCGCGCTTGCAACGCGACCTAACCGGCAGCACCGTGCTGCGCAACCTCGGTGTGGCCTGTGGCCACATGTTGCTGGCCTGTCGGCGCTGTGCCAAGGGGCTGAGCAAGGTGCACCCCGACCGTCCTGCCATGCAGGCGGCCGTCATTGCCCACCCCGAAGTACTCGCCGAGGCCTATCAGACCATTTTGCGCCGTGCTGGTGTGGTCGAACCCTACGAGCTCCTCAAAAACTTGACCCGCGGACATGCGCCTACCATGGCGGACTTACACGCCTTTGTGAAAAAACTACCGGTGACCAAAGCCGTCAAGGCGGAATTGCTGGCACTGACACCCGAGACCTATATCGGCATCGCGCCCAAATTGGCCCAAACCATCGTCCCCAAACTCTAGGAGAGCCGCAGCAGGCTGCGTCTCTCTTTTCTGGGCGTACAGCCGCAGCCTGCTGCGTCTCTCGGGGTGCCGTGGCACCCGGCATTCCTTCATACCATGCGTTGCATGGTGGAGACGCAGTAAGCCGTAGCAGGCTACGGCTCTACTGCGTCTCTACTTCATACTTCCTACTTCATGCTTCCTCCTTCATACTTCCTACTTCATCACGGGAACTTTATCGCCACGAATTTCGTCCTGCAGTGGTCATTGGGATTTTTCTATCGTGTGAAGGGCGAAATCATGAAGCGATTATTCATTTTGGGACTGCTTACGTTGGCCTTTGTGCCAGCAGCAGTCTTTGCCGCAAATCCACCACCACCATCGCAATCCCATCAACCCACCGTCGTAGCCCAAGACCACAGTCATGGTGGTGACAACGGTGGCAATGGTGGTGACAACGGTGGCAATGGTGGCGGTGGTGGCAATGGTGATGGCGGTGGTTGGCATAATCACTTCCGTACATTACGCATTGTTGACCAAACGTCAGATATTGCGATTGTGACTGAAAATTTGAGTGAGCGGATTCGCCTCAGCGTCCGTGTAAGCGGTGGTGATCAACCATACAGTTACCGTTGGTACCAAGGAGATGTGGGTGATACGAGCACCGAGGTGGGACATCGTTCACGGATTCGCTTGACACTCGAGCCTGGTAGTTACACCTACTGGGCCCAAATTACCGATAATCAAAACAACACTGTTGACTCGGATCCGATTCAAGTCGACATTACCACGCCAGGTGCCATTGGACCACTGGCGATTGCCGATCAATCAAGCGATACTTCGGTTGTGACTGCAGGGAGCACCGCCAATGTACCGTTGTTTGTAACAGCCACCGGTGGCAGCGAACCCTACAGCTATACCTGGTACCAAGACGACGGCTCTACCGACGGAATTGTGGTCGGCAATGATGCCAACATCGCGCTTGATTTACCAATTGGTACATATGATTTCTGGGCTCAAGTCGTTGATAACAACGGCGATATGGTCGAATCTGACCCGGTTGCCGTGACCGTCGACCCCGAACTCATCCGCTTTACCACTGATTTACAAGATGCCTCGGGGATCTGGGATGTCGATCATGCCAGTGTGCCGATGGGCGTTGCTGTCACCGGCGGCACCGCACCCTACATCTACAGCTGGGTATTGGAAGGGGCCACCCCTGCCGATGACCAAATCGTGCAATCAAGTGATGTAACCACCTATACTGCGACCTTCACTGACCCAACCGAAACTGCCCGGAGCTACTATGTGATGGTCAGTGATGCCAATGGTGAGTTAGCCACCTCACGCCACGCCAAAATCGACTTCACCGTCCCACCCATCCGCTTTGCCACCCAACCCGGCAATGCCACTGCCCAATGGGTCGGCAATGAAATCACCTTTGCCGTCAATAGCGTTGCCACCGGTGGTGCCGGTACCCTCACCTACACCTGGCATAGTGGTACCCCCAACGCCGCCGGAGCGGTGGTTGCCAACACTCGAGCTGGGACGGTGCGCATGGGTAATGTCACTCCTGGGAACCGCACCTTCTATGTGGTTGTCAGTGATGCCCGTGGTCATAGTGCGACTAGTCGTGTGATTACCGTCAAGGTACCAGCCATGCCCAAACCTACCGCCACCCCACGCCCATCGGCAACCCCGCGACCTACTGCTACCCCACGGACCCCGCCACCTCGTCGGCCATAACCCGGCAACGCGAAATCCCCCCAGTGCAAATATGCACTGGGGGGATTTTTGTGATGGATGTATATGAGGGAACTTCTCATGAACCCCGGCCGTCCAGATTACAAGGTTTAAAGATACGGAGTACATCATGAAGTACAAACTCATCCTGATCGTTGCGTTCGTTTTGGGAATGTTCCCATTTATGACATTTGCCGCCGCCAGCCGCGTTACCGCATTGCAAATCAAGAAACAGCCGACCAACGTGGTTACAACGACCACAAGTACAAGCAAAAAAATCGAACTCGAGATCGAAGCCACCGGCGGCACCAAACCCTACACCTATACCTGGTACCAAGGGAGTGTCGGCGACACCACGACAGTCGTAAGCAACCGGAGCAAACTCAGTAGCACGTTGGCCATTGGGAGCTATAGCTATTGGGCTCGGGTCACTGATGCTACCAGCACAACAATCGATAGTACTGCAGTAAGTGTGGCTATCGCAGCATTCGTCGCACCAACACCGATGCCCTTGCGCATCACCTCACAATCACGTGACGTGGCCTATAGCATTACCGACGCCAACAAAGTCATCGAACTCAAAGTCGAAGCAGCTGGCGGCACCAAGCCCTACACCTATGCGTGGTACCGCGGCGCATTAGGCGATACCAGCACCGTTGTCGCTACCAGCAAAGAAGCCAAGCAAGTCGTCTCCGTTGGCACCTATGCCTACTGGGCTCGGGTCACTGATTTCAACAGCAATACCGTTGATTCGGCAGTCGTAAATGTCGTCATTACCCCATTAGCGTTACGCTTCGACAGCGAGCCCCGCAATAGCCTCGCCGTATGGCGCGGCACCCAAGCCAGCACGATCCTCAGTGCCAAAGCCAAAGGCGGCGTCCCACCCTTGAGCTATGCCTGGCAACTCAACGGCGCCACTGTCGGCACTGGCCCCAACTTGCAAGTGACCTTTAACTCCCCCACTGATACCGCACGGCTCTATAGCGTAATCGTCACCGATGCCGCAACAAATAGCATTACGTCTCACGCCGCCACCGTCGCACTTAGTATTCCTAGCATCTCAATTTTGGCACAACCACGTGCCACCACCGCCACCTGGAGTGGAGATGATGCCACCGCCTTGATGAGCATCCGTGTCTTTGGTGGTGCTGGTGGCTTATCTGTTGATTGGTATACCGGTACCCCAACAGCCCCTGGCGTATTGATTGGTACCGGCGCCTTTAACGTCGTCCGCTTTAGCAATGCTGTCGCAGGAAACCAATCTGTCTATGCGGTAATTACCGATGTGGTAGGAACTCGGGCAACATCACGACCTGTCATTGTCCGAATCCCCACCAAGCCCATCCCCACGGCCACGGCGACTGCCACCGATACCGCAGTCCCCACCGCCACCGATACCGCAATTCCCACTGCCACCGATACCGCAGTCCCCACTGCCACCGATACCGCAGTCCCCACTGCCACCGATACCGCAATTCCCACCGCCACCGATACCGCAGTCCCCACTGCTACTCCGTAACTAAATCGTATTGTGCAACGCTCGGGCTACCGCATTGGTAGTCCGAGCGTTTTTAATTTCCTACCAGTACAATACGATCCACGGTATATTCCACCCATGAAAGCCGCAAATCACCTGCCCCATTAGTTATCTATACACCTGCATATTTCGGCGCTAGGCATATACCGTACCCGATCTGTATCTCATACATTTGGTAAATCGTGGTTGCTACTGTCAGATTATTTCTTCTGTGTATTGTACAAGGGGCAAGTATCACCAAATTGTTCCTTGGATATGCGTACATTATGAAGCTAAGGTTTACTAAACACCAATAAAAACCCCCTCAGTGACATATCACTGAGGGGGTTTCACACACCATGGATAAGCTTACGGTGACAGTGTGCGGGTGGCGGTGCGTGTATTCGTCAACGTCCGCGTACTCGTTGCGGTCTTGGTGCTCGTATAGGTCTTGGTATAGGTTGCCGTCACGGTATTCGATGGCGTCTTTGTCAACGACGGCGTCTTCGTTTCTGACGGCGTCTTCGTTTCCGACGGCGTCAAGGTGATGATGGGGGTCCTCGTCAGCGTACGTGAAGTGTACACATCAAACAAATTAATCCCTGCAACCCCAATCGAACCACCACGAATACCGATAATGGAGTTTTGGTTGGCCGAGTCTACCGATATCACATTCGCGCCGGTAGGCATCTTAAACTTCGTATAGGTGCTATTGCCCCAGGCAATCAATGAACCATCAGCCTTGACGGCAAATGAACACTCGCGCCCAGCTGCGATTGCCACGATATCCACTGCCGTCAGCGGTATTTTCGTTTGGCCTTTGGAATTACTGCCCCAACCAACCACCGTGCCATTGTCAAGCAACGCCAACGTGTGGTCTTGGCCGGCACTCACTGCAACCACCCCGGTCAACCCTGGTGGTACCGTGGTTTGACCGGAGCTTGCATCGCCCCAGGCCACGACGGTACCGTCACGCTTCAAGGCCACGCCGTGCCGATCACCACCATCAATGGCAATGACATCGGTTAAGCCAGCGGGAACCGTACTCTGACCAAAGTCATTCCGTCCCCAACCGACGACCGTATCGTCACTCTTGATGGCAAAGGCAAACCGCGCACCGGCGGCGATTGCCTTGACACCTGTCAACGCATCGGCGGGAATCACCCCTTCGCCATAGAGATTTTCACCCCAGGTATACAAGTTCCCCTGTTCGTCCAAGGCATACCCATTGCCGATACTGGCAGCGATGTCCTTGAACAATTTATCCTTCAAATAGGACGGAATAATCGACTCACGAATATTGGGTTTGTTACTCCCCCATGATGACAACGTGCCATCCTGCAACAAGGCAAGCACAAATAAGTTGCCAATTGCCGCCTTGCGCAAATCACTAAACCCAGCCGTAGGGGTGGCCGTCTTCGTCATCGAAGGAGTGGGCGTGCGGGTCGCACCTGAAATCAAGAATTCATTGGTCACACTCGTGGCTGGGCCATACGTGGTACCACCAATGCTCCCACCCGGTTGGGACGCCGTAATCTTACAGAATCCACCACCCTTGACCACCGTCACCGTGCTCCCCGACACCGTACAGAATTCTGGTGTGGTTGACACATAACTCACTGGCAAGCCGGAGTCTGCCGTGGCCAACAACCCAATCCCAGGAGAATACATGTCGGTATCACTGATTGCCGGGAAAGTTATCGCCTGTGCCACACCTGTCACCATAAAGCTTTGTGTGACAGGTAATGCCGGCAGATAGGTCTTGCCACCACTATCACCACCGATTTGGGTAGCCGTTACCGTACATTTGCCGGGTGCCACCAAGTGCACTTGGCCACTCACCACCGTACAAACTAACGGTGTCGTGCTGGTGTAATCCACCGGCAACGTCGAAGAAGCCGTCGCACCGGGATCAAAGTCCGTATCCGTATAAATCTTGTCGGCAGGGGTTGCAAACGTAATTTCTTGGAGTGCCTTGACCTTAATGGTGTTCGTCACATCCGTGGCCGCAAGGTAGGTTTTGCCCGCAATGGTGCCACCAGCTTGCGATGCGGTAATCACACAATCACCCGAGCCAACGGTGGTAACTATGTTGCCCGTCACCGTACAAATACTCGGCGTGGTTGACGCATAGCTAATAGGTAACCCCGATGATGACGTCGCTGCCAACTTGAACGGCGCACCACCTTCGTTTTTGTCAGGGACTGCCGGGAAGGCAATCGTCTGGGGACCCTTTACCACAAAGCTTTGTGCCACGGGTGCCGCAGGGGTGTAATTAATCCCACCACTAATCCCGCCAACTTGATTGGCCGTCACACTACACGTTCCTTGGGCCACAATGTGGACTTGCCCACTCACAATCGTACAGACTAATGGTGTCGTACTGGTGTAATCTACGGGCAACGTCGACGATGCCGTGGCACCGGGATCAAAATCGGTATCGGTCACTTTTTTATCGGGAGGTGCGACAAACGTAATCGTTTGTGGGGTTTTGATATTAAACGTGTTCGTCACATCTGGCGCCGCGCTATAGTACTTACCCGCCACCATGCCACCTGGTTGTGATGCCGTAATACTACAATCACCGGGGCCGACAATCGTCACCACGTTCATGAAGATGGTACAAATCGATGGCGTGGTCGAAGTAAAGGTGACCGGTAACCCCGTCGAAGCCGTTGCGGTAATCAGGAACGGACGATCGGTGGGGTTCTTGTCGGGAATAATCGGGAAGATAATCGCTTGTGGCCCTTGTACATTGAAGCTCCGTGTGACCGGCAAGGCGGGACCATATGTCACGCCGCCACTCGTACCACCAGTTTGCGTGGCCGTTACACTACATACCCCAGCCACACCCATGAGATGGACTTGCCCACCCACAATCGTACAAATTGTCGGCGTGCCCGACAAGTATGTGACTGGCAAGGTCGACGATGCCGTCGCACCCGGATCAAAGTCTGCATCGCTCCCTTGTTTATTGGCAATCGGTGCAAATGTAATCGTCTGGACATCACTAATATTAAACGTGTTTGGCACATCAGGTGCTGCCACATATGTTTTGCCACCAATGACGCCACCCGCCTGTGATGCGGTAATGGCACAATCACCAGGGCCGACAATTGTCACCGTATTCCCGGCCACCGTACAGATACTCGGTGACGTCGAGGTGTAGCTAATCGGCAATCCTACCGACGACGTTGCCGCCAATTGGAATGGCGCACCACCCACTAATTTATTTGGTACCGGCGGGAAGGTAATCGTTTGCACACCCTTCACAAGGAAGGTTTGTGATACTGGTGTCGCTGCTACATACGTCGTGCCACCACTCACCCCACCGGGCTGCGTCGCCGTGACGGCACAGGTCCCCGCAGCAACCAAATGTACTTTGCCCGCCACAATCGTACAGACCGTGGGTGATGTTGAAGCATACGTCACGGGCAATGTCGATGACGCCGTCGCTGCCGGATCGAAATCAGCATCCGTCACAACCGCATCTGCCGGCTTGGCAAACGTAATCGTCTGCTTGGCCTTGACCTTAAAGGTATTGGTGACATTGGTCGCAGCGGTATACGTTTTGCCACCAATCGTACCACCGGCTTGCGATGCCGTGAGGCTACAATCCCCTGGGCCGACCAGTGTCACCACCAGCCCCGTCACCGTACAGACGCTCGTTGTCGTCGAGGTGTAGGTCAACGGTAAGCCCACCGACGAATTGACCGTCGGCAAGGTAATTGCGGGGTCACCTTCGGTCTTGTCGGCAATCGCCGGAAAGGTAATATATTGCCCTGATGGGGTCAATGTAGGGGTATTGGTTTTGGTTGAAGTCGGGGTATTGGTCGGGGTATTGGTCGGAGTATTGGTCGGAGTATTGGTTGGAGTATTGGTTGGAGTATTGGTCGGGGTATTGGTCGGGGTATTGGTCGGGGTATTGGTCGGGGTATTGGTCGGGGTATTGGTCGGAGTATTGGTCGAGGTATTGGTCGGAGTGTTGGTTTTGGTAGAAGTAGGTGTGTTAGTTTCGGTAGAAGTAGCCGTGTTGGTTTTGGTAGAAGTAGGTGTGTTAGTTTTGGTAGAAGTAGGCGTGCTTGATTTAGTCGGAGTGGGTGAATAGTTGGTAATCACCGCAGACTTCGTTACCGATGCAGCAGCCGCCCAGGTGGCACCATTGACATCATCACCACCTGGTTGTGCTGCAGTAAGGGTACATGTCCCTGCCGCCAAAATAGTCAGAATACCGCCACTCACCGTACAGACTGACGGCGTACTCGATGTATAGGTAATGGAGAGCCCGGTGGGTGATGACGTCAATGTCCCATTCGACACTGCCCCCAGTGTTACCGGCGAGTCGGTTTTGTTATATGTAGTCGCTAATGGGAAGTCAATCGTCTGTGGATTACCGACAGAAATATTGTCGACCCAAAATGATGCACCCGAAAAGTGACCACCCGTCCGGTCAAATGTACCATTCACAAAAATAAATCGAAACGTGTCTGAGGTAGCCGGAATGGAAAATGTTACATATTGCCAATCGGCGACGGTCTTACCCGTCGTCTCCATTACTGGGTATTGGGTACACGTCGTTGTATTGAGCAGGTATCCCATTACTGCAAAGTCGTCGGCACCTGCAGCCGAATACCAATCCAAGGTGACCACTTGGCCTTGCGTCGCACCAAACACATCACTAACAATGGCCGGACCATGCAATACGTGGTACCCCGTGGCACGCCAGTGCCCACCAAGCTGCATAAATACCGCATTTGACCCAGCCTTAATAGCCGGACCACCCGTAATCGATGTGACAATAGCTGCTTTGGATGAGTAAGTATTGTTTATCGCGGCTTGGTCATTGGTGGGCTTTGTTTCTGTCACACCACCGACCACCGATACAAATACCGGCACGGTGCCGTATTTCGGATCACGAGTCCAAATCGCATTATAATCAGTAAAATCTTGGGTGACACATCCTCCCAGTGATGTCACACCCATGTTAATAAAGTCGTTGGTCTGACCAGCAATTACTTGACCACTTGCCGTCGCATTGACTGCCGCATCAGCAATGTTCCCCGTCTTATTATTGCCGTTATATACCGTCCAACCCGTCAAGCCACTTTCGAAGCTCCCGTTCTGGAATTTTGCAGCAACTTTGGGAGCACTGACAGATGCAGCATTGGTTGTCGCATTACCACCAATTTGTGCAGGTGTCTGCGTTGGTGTTACCGTCTCCGTAGGAGTACGTACTGCGGGGGCTGCGAACACTTGCTGGTTCGATGCCATTAGTACTGTCATTGCGATTAGTACTAAGTGAAGGAATCGCTTCATCGACATGTCCTCTTTCGTATCACCATATACCAAAAAATCACGCATGCACGTAGCCATACGATCACACACTTACGCTCATTATATGTAAATTATTAGTTTAATGTCAAGAAGTTTTTTATTTTTATTACAAGCGTCGTTAAATTATTTGTTTTGCATTTTTACTCTATATTTTGTATTTTTTATCAAATAAAATAGTGTAATTGTCTTTTTTTATACCTAAAAATATTATTTTTCATTCAATAAATTCGTTTTTATTTAATTTTAATACCATTTACCATATTATTTAAAAAATATTATCTATAAAATATTTTACAATACATCGTATAAACGCAGTAATTTAGCAAGGGGATGGTCGCAAAAATGGTGATAACAAAATATCCCCCTGCGCTCCGATATTACTATCAGCGCGAAGGGGGACACCAAACCAGTATTCAGCTTATGGTGTGCGGGTGGCGGTGCGTGTATTCGTCAACGTCCGCGTATTCGTTGCGGTCTTGGTGCTCGTATAGGTCTTGGTATAGGTTGCCGTCAGCGTATTCGATGGCGTCTTGGTTTCTGACCGCCCATATACTGCATAACAAAAATAGACATTCATCATTCAGGGTAGACCCGGTCACGCCAGCGCAACAACGGGGCTTCGACGACGCGATAACTCACCGTCGCAGCCACAAATGTCATGGCGAGGTACAACCCAAATAAACCAATCAGCATTGGCCACGATGTGGCAGCCCCAAACTGCCGCGACAGCCATTGTTGCATCATGACATTGTAGAGGTAGGCCGAATAGCTCACCAACGCAATCCCCGCAAACAACCGATTGAGCGGAGGCCACGCAAACGACACAAACGCATCAAATGCGGGAATAAGCAGTGCTGCCCCAATGGTAATCAACATATGCCCTGCAAACAGCGCCAGCATATACCAACGCGCTTGATCAAGCATCAGCATCACCCCTACCGTGGCGATTACCAGCCCTGGCGCAACACCCATCTGCGCCAGCTGGGTAAATAGTACCGGACGTTCACGGCGGAGCCACTGAATGAGAATCCCCCACACCATACAATCGAGGCGGGCATAACTCACGATTTCACTATTACCGACGACTTGGAGTGGCAACCAGGATTGCAACCCAATCCGACAGAGCATGGCTACACAGGCAAACCAGAGCAGTGTGATGGCAAATGCCCGTCGTGCCGGTAGTTTTTTTACCCAAAAAAATAACAATAATGGAAACAGTAGATAAAAGAGCTCTTCAGCGCCCAAACTCCACCAAAACGAATTGTCACTGGCCAAATGATACGGGTTAAAACTCCCTACAAACAAAATACTGGCAAGATAGTCGAGGCTATTGCGCGGGGCCGCAATCAGCCACACCACGCTGGCCGAGAGATAAGCGGCGGGCAATGTCCTGAGCCAACGCCGCATCCAAAAGCGTTGCACTACGGCAAATACACCGATGCGGTCAAGTGAGCGCAGGAGAATTCCCCCGATTAAATAGCCACTCAATGCAAAAAAAATATCAACGCCCACCGCACCGAGATACAACGTCCAACGAAACAGTGCTGGTTTCGCTGACCATTCACCAAATACCAACGGCGTGAAATGGGCGCATACCACGCACAACACCGCAATCGCCCGCATCACATCCAGCCCCAAGCGACGCTTTTGGTCGGGAAGTGGCACTACTCCTCCGCGCACAATCGGCCGGTATTGACGCCATAACGCCAGCAGTATCACGACACACGTAGCATAACGGCCATTACGATCCAACCATAACGAGGGATTCCCAAAGCCTGTCCGTGATTCTTGATAAACCATAGTCACATACAGCCCACCCAACAATATATAGGCCAGCACACCCAACCAACGACTCCGCCGTAGCCATAACGCCACCAGTCCCAGCGGCAACCAGAGGTCAAGCCCCCAAGCAACGAGGTACCACCATGGTTGGGGCAAGAGCGTCACCGTAATATCAGCCAGGAGCACCCCGATGGGGCGCCGGTCGCCAGCGACATGCGTTGTAGGACTTTGGAGCACCAGCTGTACCTGCGCTGGAGCCAGCAATATCGCGACGGTACGCCATTGTGCGCTAGGATGCGCCACAATAATATGCGTATCACTCGTAATCGTGACGGGCAATGTACTATCCGGTGGTTGCAACCAGCGCAATTGGACGCGCCGCCACGGGATGTCGATGCCAAAGGGAATAGTAATATGGGTATCACCCGTTGACCATGCCCCTTGCGCTTCCGGGGCCCGGATGCCAACCACGAGGTCACGGTTGGCGAGGTCGATTGCCACCGTTGGCGTGGCCATCAGTAGACAACCCACCACCACCACCAGACTAAGCAAGGCACACACACCCAACACCCAACTATTTCGTTGCAGATGACGCTGCATAATCGCCATACTATTCACCATTCCAGTGCCACAATAGGGGTATTATATCGTACTCGTATCTGCTGAGTGCCATTGATAAAAAATAATCAGGCGGCAGGTGAATTTTCTGCACAAAAAACACTCCCCACCGCATTACCATGTGGCAACGAGATGGGGAGTATATCAGTAATGATTATCAATGATCAGGGAAGCGTTGATCGCGCCACCGTAAAAACGGCGTTTCAACAAATTTATGACTAAGCCACGAGATTCCCACCGTCAATATCACATATGCCCCAAACAAATACGCGAGTTGAGTGTAATTATGCGAATGACCAACGTGCCGTTCGAGAAAAATCACAATCATATCATGATACAAATAAATCGAATAACTCAGGGCAGCGATTCCAATCAGCATGCGATCCACCACCCGCCACCCTGTCGTCACGATTGACTCAATCGCGGGGATCATCAAGGCTGCCCCGCCGGTAATCAACATATGCCCCAAAAACAATCCCGGGACTAACCAGCGCAATTTGTCGAGCAACAACATATACCCCACGCTCAACAATACCATACCTGGGGCATAGCCAATCGTGTTGAGGCGCACAAACCAATCTGGCCGCGTAAAGCGCACCCAAGCGATTACGACGCCCCAAATCATTGGGTCTAGCCGGGCGTAGGGAACGATTTCGATGCCACCGATATTGACCGTCGGCAAGACCGCTAACCAGCCCGCCCGCGCAATCATCCCAGCCAACCCCAAAATCGTCAGCGTGCCAAAAAAGGCCCATTGGCGGTGGCGTGTCCGCATGAAGAAATACAAAAATAATGGACAAAGCAAATAAAAATATTCTTCGGTGGCGAGACTCCACCACGCCCGCATCTCGTTCCCATTTAAGTAGGGCGTTAACGACGATACAAACAGCACCCGTGCCCAATAATCGGGCCAGACCACCGGTGTGGCCACCAGCACGACCACAATCGCCGATACATAGGCAGCCGGTAAGGTGCGTAACCAGCGCCGCACCCAAAACCGTCGCACCACGGCAAAGTCAATCATTTGCGGCAAGGCCCGTAACAAAATCCCCCCAATTAAATAGCCACTCAACGCAAAAAAGATATCCACACCGAGCGCACCGAGATAGCGTTCCCAACGAACATAATCACGATTCAAATACCATGACTCCAATACCAATGGCGTAAAGTGGGTCACTGCCACACACAAAATCGCAATTGCCCGCATCACATCAAGCCCAAAGCGATGCCCACGGGGAATGCTCGTGAGTGGTACCCGCTTGGTTTGTTGCCATGTCCACCATAGCATTAGCGCCGTACAAATATACCGCCCAGTCCGGTCAAGCAACAACGACGCATTGGCGAATCCGAGTGGCGACTCGAGCCAAATCGTTGTCACATGGATGGCAACGAGTGCCACAAATGGGCCAACTCCCACCCAGCGCCCACGCCACAACCATATCCCTGCAGCCAATAACGGCAACCAATAATCACAAACCACCACAAACAACCACCATGGTGGCGTGGCCAAACGCACCACCTGTAATTGCCCGATAATCACCCCTAAATCACGACTATCACCAGCGACCTTCAGGGTACCACTACGAATGTCGAGCGGGGTATGTTGCCATACCGTGGGCATCAACAAGTGGACGATCCGCCATTTTGGGCTCGAATTCACCACAAATTGCCGTGATTCAATCTGCAACGTTACCTGCAACGGCGTCCCCGGCGCTTGGCGCCAGCGCCACTGGAGCGCACGCCATGGCGTATCACCAAAGCGATCACTCACAATTTGGGTATTCCCCGTCAACCACACCCCTTCGGGGTCACGGCCAAGGGTACCGTCGGCAACCAGCGGATTATTCAAATCTAATCCAACATCACGTGGTTGCGGTGCGAGTGCCCACCAAATCAGCACCCATCCCAACAATCCCACTCCGATAAATACCAATGCTGGCACACTAATTTTATTAAATAGCCACATCGTTATGCGCACAGCGTCACCCTGTCCTGTTTGGGCGTCACGAGCCAATATAGATAGTTACCGTGATTGCGCGTTGACATTCATTCATGCACGTTAACCAGCGCTTTGTGCAACCAAAAAATCAGCAACGGATTCATCATAAATATCAATTGGATTATAACTGCTTTTGTAATTGTTCATACCACGTTTATCATATTCACGCTATACATGTCAGAGTTCAAGAGGGTGAAATTATGCACGGTAAATACATCAGTGGCTGGTGTGCACTCACACAACATCTCCATACTACAATGATTATAGCGATTCACGGACATGGCGATCACGCCAGCGCAACACAGGCGCTTCAACCACATAATAGCTCAGCGCCGAGGCCACAAAGGTCAAACCAAAGTAGCATAACAACGATTGCCCCAACATGGCCCACGATGTCGCTGGACCAAACCGTTGCAACACCCAATCACTCATCATGGCATTGTAGAGGTACGCCGAATAACTCACAACCGCAATCCATGCAAAGACCCTATCCATACTACGCCAGCCGAGGGTTTTGATCGATTCCATGGCCGGAATCATCAATACGGCACCAATCACAATCAGAATATGACAACCAAATAGTGTTATTTCAACCCAACGCAACGGATCAAGGAGCAAGGCGATACCGGCAGCAAAAATCACCGCACCAGGTGCAAACCCAATATGACTCAAGCGGATAAACCACGCTGGACGTTGACGCCGGAGCCATTGCAATAAAATACCCCACACCATTGCATCAAGGCAGGCGTAACTAACGTATTGCATATTATCAATAATCGCAAACGGCAACGCCCATTCGAGAATCGCCCGACTCAGCAGGGCAAACCCTGCAAATATCCCGATAGTTATCGCAAATGCACGCCAACGGGGGTATTTTTTAATCACAAGAAACAATAGCAACGGAAACAACAAATAGAATAATTCTTCGGCACTTAAGCTCCACCAGAAGGTGAGTTCTGTCGAAAAATGCCATGGATTAAACAAACCCACAAACAAAATACTCGCAAGATAATCAAAAATATGCTTTGGAGGAGCAACAAACCACACGACGACTGCCGATACATAGGCAGCCGGCAATGTGCGAAGCCAACGACGCGCCAAAAAACGTTTGACCACCGTAAAATCGTCAAATTGCGCTAATGCCCGTAGTAAAATCGCCCCAATCAAGTAGCCGCTCAACGCAAAAAAAATATCCACACCAATCGACCCAATATTCACAAACCACTTAAACACATCACGGGTGCTGGCCCATTCCGTAAAAAAAAGTCGGGTCGAGTGCGCTACTACCACACACAAAATCGCCACGGCCCGCATCACATCAAGCCCAAAACGCCGTCCTGATGGCGCCAGATGCGCGACCTGGCGGTAGCGTTGAAACCACGCAAACCCTACCATCAATACACACAAAATATACCGGCTCTCACGGTCTAACCACAATGACGGCTGCGCGAACCCGCGTGGCACTTCTTGGAGAATCATGGCACCATAAATACTACACAACACCACAAATGCCCCCACACCCAGCCAACGCCCACGATATAACCACAGCGCCGCCACACCTAGCAACAAAAAATAATCGCAGGCCACGAGTCCTGGCCACCATGGATTATTCTCTAATGGAATAATCTGTAGGTAGCTCATAATAACGCCCAAATCACGACTATCACCCGCTGGGCGCACCGTAGCACTCTGCACATCTAATGGCGGTATGCGTTGCCCCGTCGGCATCAATACATGGACCACCCGCCACGGAACCGTCGCCGGAATCACCACGTGCAACACCGATAGCTGGAGGCGTACCTCCAGCGGCGTCCCTGGTGCTTGGCGCCAACGCCATTGCATGGCCCGCCATGGTGTGTCGCCAAAGCGATTCACTACGATTTGGGTATTCCCCGTAAACCACACCCCTTCAGGGTCGATTCCCAACGTCCCTTGGGCAATCAATGGGTCATGTAATGCTAACGATATTTGCGTAGGTTGATGCGCAAATGCCCACCAAATCACCACCCAACTCAATAACCCAATCGCAATAAACGCGAACAATGTGGCATTTTGACGGAGTATTCGCTGCACAATTTACTCCCGGTATCTGGCGTAATAATCTATCATATTTTACGTGACGCTCATATCTTTGAGTGTATCCCAAATGTGTTATTCTGTCGAAATTCACCGCATCCACACACAAAAATAGACAGGCACGATGCGCAAAGCACATCATGCCTGTTGAATCGACCTGCTAACCCCAAAACCTTACTCGGGAGTCACATACGACGCCGTAATCCCACCATCGACCGTAAACGTTGCCCCCGTCACAAACGATGACTCTGATGAAGCGAGGAACAAGGCCGCCTTGGCGATTTCGTGCGCTTCGCCAAACCGCCCCATTGGGATATGCACTAAGCGCCGTTGTTTTTTTGCATCCGTATCGAGGAACTTCATCAACAGTTCGGTGCGCAACGGCCCCGGACAAATCGCATTGACGCGAATGTTTTCACGGGCATGCACCACCGCCAACTCGCGGGTCATCGACAACACGCCACCCTTAGAGGCAGTATAGGCGATTTGGGGCGTGGCAGCCCCCAACAAGGCCACAAACGAGGCCGTGTTGATAATCGAGCCGCCACCGGCCCGCTGCAAAGCGGGGATGCCGTATTTACAACCAAAAAAGACCCCTTTGAGATTGATGTTCATCGTCAAATCCCAAATGGCTTCGTCGGTGGTCATGGC
>CANFUF010000048.1 GCA_947450095.1 Roseiflexaceae bacterium | reverse complement strand
TGGGGTTGGTGTATGGAGTTGCGCCATGATTGGGCTCCTGCCATTCAATGGTGGTGGCGTGCTGTTTGCTGCCCTCGTGATTGGCTATATCGGCTGGCGTCGTGCGGGAGGAATCGATAAAGAATGGCTGCGTGCGCATTGGCGTAACTGGGCACTCAGTGAAGTTTTTTTCTTGATTGCCATGGCCATGGTGGTTTTTATCAGAAGCCGTAATGCTGATCCATGGGGTACCGAACGCCCCATGGACTATGCGTTTTTTAATAGTGTGATGCATAGCCCGAGCTTCCCGCCATTAGATCCTTGGATGGCAGGTTTTACGATTAATTATTATTATGCCGGCTATGTATTGGCAGCGATTCCAGCAGTGCTTACCGCCGCAGATCCAGTGGTGTCGTACAATTTAGCGTTGGCAACAACGGCTGGTATGAGTGCGGCTGCGGTGGTGAGCATTATTCTGGCAATAATTACGCAATGGCGCCCGAATGGGCGCCCGCTTGGCCGTGGCGAAGCGCCGCTGATGGCGACACTGGCGTTTGCGGCGTTATTACTGGTAGGGAATCTCGGGGGGTTCTTGCAAATCGTTACTGGATTGCCCGAAGTGCTTGCCCTCGAATCAACCGATATTGGGCATGCGATTAGTAATGGGCTTGGCAGTCGTGGCACGATGCAATTAACCAAACCTTTCAAAGGTTGGGATTTTGATGGGACGACAAGTGTAACACCACATGACACCTGGGCTGATTTTAATTGGTGGAACCCGTCGCGATCGGTGTGGGATACTACTCCTGTGGACAATGGAGGCACCGAACGGCGCTATGCGATTACGGAATTTCCATTTTTCTCGTTTTGGTTGGGTGATATGCATCCGCACGTAATGGCATTGCCGTTTGTGTTGTTGCTGATGGCGTTGGCGCTCCGGCGTGCAAGTGGCAAAACTCCTGATCTATTGTTGCCGGCGCTCATGTTGGGATTGTTGTATCCACTCAATAGCTGGGATTATCCTACCTATATGTTGCTGTATATTGGTGCAATCGTATGGTATGGCATCCGAAATAGCGTGTCTTGGCAGGATATTGGGCGTGAAATCGGTATTGTTGCAGTGGCATCATATGCGTGGTACTTGCCATTTCATTTGACCTATCATTCACTTGTTGGTGGTGCTGAACCATTGGTGAGTACCCCCGTGATTGGGGCATTGTCACGCTACTTTGGACCAGCCCCGGCCCGTACCGAATTTCATGGCTTGTTTATCATGTTTGGCTTGTTCCTCGTGCCGATCCTGATTGCCGTAGCCCGTATGACTCGTACCAAACAAGAGCGCATCATGCTTGCCGTCACCTTGGTGGTAGGCGTGATTGGTGCGTTTACCGGTTTTGTCAGTATCACCGCCATACCATTAACGGTGTTGGCGTTGTACATGATTTTTACCCGCACTGATATGGCGCCAATGATTGCTATTTGGTTGGGCATGACGGCGATTGCCGCATTGCTTTGCTTCGCCGTTGACGTGGTGTATGTCCGCGACGTATTTAGTTCGCGGATGAACACGGTATTTAAGTTTTATTATCAAGTATGGGTGATTTGGAGTGTGGCCGGTGTGTTGGGCGCGTGGTATGTCTGGCAGGTTGGCCAACGGTGGTTGCGGGTCGTGTTATGTGTGGTTACCATTCCTATATTCTTGGCTGCGTTGGTGTACCCAGCGGCGACTGTTGGGAAGGCTTTGTTTGTCGATCAACAGGGCAACCTCGCTGGTCATACACCGCGTGACAACCCCGAAGGTGGTCATGAGTCAATTGTATGGTTACGCTCACACGCGCCTGCAGGCTCGGTGATTGTCGAAGGTGTTGGTGGCCAGTACGATATCGAAGGCAAAGGCTTCGGTGGGGTGTCGGCGTCAACAGGATTACCCGCCATCATGGGCTGGCCTGGCCACGAAGATCAATGGCGTGGTGGGCATCCTGAAGCGCAAAAACAAATCGGCACACGCGACCAAGATGTCCGCACCATCTATAGTAGCGGTGACGAAGCTGTGGTACGGCCATTACTCGAAAAATATCATGTGCGCTACGTGTATGTCGGCCCAACGGAACGGGATGTCTATGGCGAAGGAGGCTTGGGGTTGTTTGATTCGATTGCCACTGTGGCATTCCAGCAAGGGCAAATCACCATCTACGAAATCAAAAAATAAACCAATTCTCACGCACCACAACTCCCCTGCTGCCATTCAGTGGTGCAGGGGAGTTGTGGTGCGTGGGGTATTAGCGGTAGCCACTCGCTTGCATTTCGAATAATTCGGCATAGCGTTGGTTATTGGCAATCAACTCGGCGTGGCTCCCCAGTTCGACGATGGCTCCATCAGACAACACCGCAATCCGGTCGGCCATACGGACGGTACTAAAGCGGTGCGAAATCAAAATAGCCGTGCGGTCTTGGGTGAGTTCACGGAAGTGCTGGAAGATTTCATGTTCACGCTGGGCATCGAGGGCCGCAGTGGGCTCATCGAGAATGAGAATCCCACCATCGCGCATAAACGCCCGGCTAAGGGCGATTTTTTGCCATTGCCCACCCGACAGCTCGCGGCCATCCATGAATTGGCGCCCCAACGTGGTGTCGTAGCCATGTGCGAGTTGGGCGGCGATTTCGGCCGCACCACCATCTTCAGCCGCGTGGGTAATACGGGCGATATCGTCCATGCGCTCTACATTCCCAAAGCCAATGTTATCTTTGAGTGTCATTTGATAGCGCACAAAGTCTTGGAAGATGACGCCGATGCGTTTGTGTAGTTCATCTTGGGCGAAATCACGCAAATCGATGCCATCAATGGTGATTTTGCCTTCGCTAGGGTCATAGAGTCGCGTGATTAATTTGACCAACGTCGTTTTGCCGGCACCATTGAGTCCCACTAGTGCGAGCGTTTCGCCTGCTTTGATGTGCAAATCGATATGCCGCAACGTCCACTCGTCACGCCCAGGATATTTGAACGATATGTCGTGGAAGGTGATGCCTTCCACGAGCGGATTGGGCATGGCAATCGGATTCTTGGTTTGAGGCATGATGGGTTGTAATGCCATGAAATCGAGTAGTTGCGTCATGAATAAGCCGTTTTCGAAAATGAAATTGACACTATTAAACAACCCTTGGAAGGTGGTCTGGCTTTGGCGCAAAATCGCCGTATAAAACGTCAGCCCACCGAGGGTTAAATTGCCCGACAAGGTAATCCACACCACCCAGCCGTACGATACATAAAAACTCGTGGTCGAAATCAACCCCCACACCGTCCCGAGCAGCGATTGCCGGCGTGCAATGGCGATATCTTCGTGGAAGTATTGCATGAAGGTGGTGGTATAACGGTCGATAATTGATTTACCCAAGCCAAACAAGCGTACTTCTTTGATGCTTTTGTCGCTCGTGACTAATTCCTCGAGGTAGCGTAGTTGGCGAAACTCCGGGGCGCGCCGGGTCAGCAAGCGGAAGAACAGCCGGCTATAGCGCCCTTGGGCAATAAATGCTGGAATCGTCGCTCCAAACAACACCACGGCAATCCACGGCTGGAAGCGGATGACCAATACCAAAAACGATGTCAAGGTTACCGTCTGTTGCACAATCGTAAACACGCCGGTGACGAGCGCCATGGCCCGGAATTCGGCTTGGCGGCGGGCGTTTTGCAGGCTGTCATAAAACGTCGGATCTTCGAAATATTGGATGTCGAGCTCGACCGATTTTTGCATCATTTGGGTGGCAATATAAAACGATAATTGGGCGTTAATACTGTGTTCGGCAAAACTTCGTAGTTGCCCAACCACAAAGGTCAAGATAATCAACCCAAATTCAATCAAAATCCAATGCAGGCTGGTGTTAAATGCCAGCATCGCATCATGCAGCGCAATCCCTTTCGACACGCTGTCAATAATTTGCCCACCGGCATAGGCTTGGATGGCAGGAATTGCCGCACTGACCGCAGTGCTGAAAATCAAAATACTCGTACCAACACGATCAGCTGAATAGATAATTTTGAAGGCTGAGGGAATCGTACGGACGGCTTCGCGGCTTTGGGTGAGCCAATGGGCGAAGCGTTGGCGCCAAGGCAAGGATATTTCTGGTGTGCTGGTCATGTATGCTCCGGCGCGTAACGCGCGCAATAATTATGGGGATGATGAATCGAGGAGTTGGGTAGCGCGCGACGATTATAACACATGGTAGGTAGGGGCGAATCATGTCGGCGAATTTATTCGCCGCTATTCGCCCGGGGATCGTCGTGGCCCATCGCCCGGGGATCGTCGCGGCCCAATGGTAAGGGCGAATCATGTCGGCGAATTTATTCGCCGCTATTCGCCCGGGGATCGTCGTGGCCCATCGCCCGGGGATCGTCATGGCCCATCGCCCGGGGATCGTCGCGACCCATCGCCCGGGGATCGTCGCGGCCCAATGGTAAGGGCGAATCATATCGGCGAATTTATTCGCCGCTATTCGCCCATAGGTTTGGGGCATGCCACAATCAAAAAACCCTCACCCATGGCTGTGGGTGAGGGTTGTGCGGGAGGGGTAATGGCGGGGGAGTCATTACCGTGGGCAGGGATCCCGCAGGAAGATGGTTTAGGGTTGGAGCGAGATTGACGCACGCTCTTGGGGGGTCATCAAGCCGAGCCGGTCGCCACGATTGAGGTAAATCAACGCTTCGTTTTTGACATTGACGACCATATCAATCATGCCATCGTTGTTGACGTCGCTGAAATTCAAAATTACTGGTGTGCGATCTTCGGTGCCCCCAAATAAATAGGGACCATTGATGAGCCGTGTTTTGTTCGCATCACCACCGGGAATCTGCAAGATGACTACTTGGCGGTTGATGTTCATTGCCACAAAATGGGTTGGGTTCGTAACTGAATCATCAATTCCGATTACCGCATCGGTGTGAAATGTGCGGGTTGTACCATAGCGCATGTCGTCATAACGACTCATACCCCAGCTAATGACGGCACTTAATACGAAATATAATGCGACAGCTGCTATGAATGCGCCGACAATATACCCAACCGACGGAGTGGGCATTGCCAAACGGCGTAAGAATAACGATGGGCTTTTGGGGCGGGCTAGGCGCATTGTTGGGTTGCGCATTTCTTGTGAACGTACGGCCATTGTGTCCTCCTTGTGGTGCTTATCTCGTAATCAACACATATGTTCGAAACATCTGTGCTGATTATATGCGAACATTTGTTTCATGTCAAGCAGGAATTTCTGTGAAGTATGAATGGAGTAGATTTGCCATTGCAATCAAATAAATACAGAAGTTCAATCTTTTCTCGGGTCGTTGCGAATTCCCAATGTGAAGAAATATGCACCACTCATCACATAGTCAATGGTACAATGCCTGCACGATATAAAAAGGAACTATCATGCAACGGCAACGCGAACGACAACGGCGAGTGTTTGCACTCGCTATGCCTGCAGTCAGCGAACAAGTCCTCAATACCATGGTCGGCTTAATGGATGTGTTGTTGGTTGGGCAATTACCCCTTACTGCTGCCAAATTCCTCGGGTATGGCAGTGCCACCGCTTTGGCTGCGACTGGCCTTGCGAGCGAAATGTTTTGGACGATGACGATTTTGTTTATGGCCATTGGCACTGGCTGTACTGCCCTAACCGCCCGCGCCCGTGGCGCCCATGACGGGCTTCTCGGCAACAGCGCACTTCGCCAAGGGTTGTTTTTGGGATTGATGGCATCGATGGTGATGAGCGTCGTCTGTATCATATTTGCCCCCCAATTAATTGGCGTGTATGGAGCGACTGCCCAAGTAACCCAACTCGGTGGCGAGTTTTTGACCATCCTTGCCTATGCCTTTGTCCCTACCGCCATCAATATGATTGGTATGGCGGCGCTCCGTGGTGCTGGTGATACGCGCACACCCCTCTATATCATGATTGGTGTCAATATACTCAATGTAGTGATTTCGTATTGCTTTATTGGCGGGCATTTTGGGTTGCCGATCCTTGGGGTGCGCGGGGCTGCCAGCGGTGCCGCTGTGGCACGTACATTTGGGTGTATTGTGACGCTGGTGGTGCTGTTACGTGGTCGCGCTGGACTCATCCTCAATCGCCCGTTGTGGCCCGAATGGGCAATGATTAAACGTGTTGCGCGGGTGGGATTGCCGTTTGCTGGTGAGCAGGCGGTCTTTCAAGGGGCACTGATTATTTTCTTAGGAATGATTACCCAGTTAGGCACTGCTGCCTATGCCGCCCATAATCTGGTGATTCGTATCGAATCGTTGTCGTTTTTGCCAGGTTGGGGCTATGGAATCGCCGCATCGGCGCTGGTCGGCCAAGGTTTGGGTGCCCGTGACCCCGATGAAGCCGAAGCAGCCAGCTACGAAGCACTCCGCCAAACATCCATCATCATGTTGGTGTTGGGGGGGATAATGGTGGCGATTCCTAGCGTATTATTACGCTTGTTTATCAATGATGAATCGGTGATTCAGGCGGGGAGTGTGCCCTTGCAAATCGCCGGCGCATTTCAATTGTTTATGGGTGGTAATTTTGTCTTGTCTGGGGCGCTCCGTGGCGCCGGTGATACCCAATGGCCGCTCTATACCAAAGTCATCAGCACGTGGTGCTTCCGGTTGCCCATCTCGTACTATATTCTGAAACATGGCGGTGGTTTGAATGGCGTCTGGGTCGCCATGGGGATAGATTTCTTTGTGCAGGCCTTATTGTCGTACTTGCGCTTCCGCCAAGGCAAATGGCGTATGGTAAAAATCTAATCGAGGGTGACAAGGAGTCGTGATGGAAATTGGAAATCCAGCGCCGCGCCGGCATATTTCGGTGGCGGGGAATATTGGGGTGGGCAAAAGCACCCTGGTTGAAATCCTCGCCCACGAATTTGGCTGGCAACCATATTACGAGCATGTGAGTGACCATCCCTATTTAGCCGATTATTATGCTGATCGCGCCCGCTGGGGGTTTCATTCGCAAATCTGGTTCCTTACCCAACGCTATACCCAACATCACCAGATTACCTTGATGAACCAATCAGTTATCGAAGACCGCAGTATGTACGAGGATTTTGAGATTTTTGTCAAAGAATTACATGCCGAACAGGTCTTGTCACCCCGCGATTTTGCGTTGTACCAGCAACTCTACGTCACACTGGTGCAACGCATCCAACCCCCCACGCTGGTGATTTATCTGCAGGCCCAGGTCACCACCCTGCTCCATCGGATTGCCCAGCGTGGCCGCGTGAGTGAGCTCCAAATTCCCGTAGAATACCTCAGCCGACTGAATGAACGCTACGAAGGATGGATGCGCGACTTCACGCATTGTGCGGTGCTGCCGATTGTGACCGATGATTTGGATGTGGTAAATCGTCCCGCCGATCGCATGGCCCTCGTCGATGCGATTCGCCGGCAATTGGCGATGATGTAAATTACCACAAATAGCCCATTTTGATCCCCAACACTGCCCCATTGAACCACGCTAACCCACTCTGTAAGGCGATGAGCCCGAGTAGTGCGATGAGCATAATCTGCCCTGCGCGTCCGCGCCGCAGTCGCCCCAGTGCGACGCCGGCATAACTCGCAACCACAGGGAATATAAATATTACGTAGCGTGTGGCGCCAAAATCAATCAGCACCTGTGCCACCAACAATAATCCGGCACTGATTAGCATTGCGACAGACATTTGCCACCAGCGGTCACGGGGTGCCAAGCCTAAGCCAATGATGGCAAGCGCCACGCCAATGCCCAAATAATGCCCGTACAACCCGTAATTCCATGCAAATTGCCACCAGCGTGCTGACCAACCGATATCAGCAGCGTGCCCACCGAGGTGATGGAGTTGTGCCTGAATTAATCCGGCATACTGACTATAAAAAATCAGCCCCATCACCCCCACTATTCCCCACCACCACAACCCCATCCGCCGTAGTGCGGGGAAGCCAAGGGCGAGTGTATTGGCTAAATGCAAGGTCAAAAATGCCCCGAAATGGCCCACCACCGCCCATGCCATCCAGACCAGACTCACCGGTGTTACCACAAAGAGCGAGGTGGCAATTGCCATCATCCCCAGCCACTGCCCGACGTTTTGGGCAATGGTGGCTTGCCATTGGAGTAAAAAACCTGCCGGCAATACCACATACAACCATGCCATCAGGGTGATACTGCGTTGCGACCATGCCAAGCGCTGGCATATCCATGCCAAAATCAAAATAGTACTACTGTCAATGATGACGGCACTCAAAATAATCACCCGATCAGCGGGAATCAGGGTCATCAACGGTAACATGATTGGTGCAAGCAGTTGATAAACGCCTGGGGTGTAGGGGTAGGTTTGCCCTTGGCCATCAGCGACCTGATAGAGGCGCCCGCTAAACGTCGCCATGAAGCGATTGACATGGAAGAAGACATCGGTGCCGAAATAGCCAGGGACAATGACACCAAGCCCTTTGATGGCGATATTTAATGCCATGGCCTGACCTGCGATTTTTTGCCAACTTCCTACCACCCAGCGCTGGATGCTCCAGAGCACCAATGCCATACTGCCTATACCGAGGCTCAACTGCGGTGCAAATAACGTGCATTGGAGCGGGAAGCTCCAGAGCAACGTGACTCCAATCATGAGCAATGGCAACATCCGCCAAGGATGCGCTGGGGTGACGATAACCCAGACCAAGCCGGCAAGGGCACTTAGCAATATCAGCATCCACCCGATGACCGGCCAGTCGAGGGCAGTATTGGTCGGTTGGCCGTCAATGGTGTCGATGGCAATACAAATTTTGGTCAACGCGCTATCGCTTACCCCCTGCATATCGCAGTCAATTGTGATTTGGGCGCCATCAGTGGCATAAAACGCATAGCGCCGCACTCCTGTGATGGTTGCGAGCGCAAACTGCAGATTGGCATTGGAGAGCGTCACCGCATGGGGTGGCGATTCGGCGCGCATAATGGTGCGGAGCCAGATAATTTGTGGTTGACTATGCAGTGGTAGGGTGATGCGTGAGTGGGGCAAACTCCACTGGAATGTAGTGAGTTTGCCGTCAATCTGGGCTGATTCTGATTCACGCAGGGTGGTGGTAAATGCCCGCGCTGATGGCGTACCTACATCAATCTGCCACGATTGCCGTTGTTGCCACGTGACGATAATGATAACGAATAAAAGCACTGCTGCTAATTGATAACGGAACGAAGAAATTATTTTATGCATGAAATGCCTGTTGCACTATATGATGGTGTAGCTATCTGCGCATTATAACAAGCGCAGAAGGGTTTTATTGCGGATGAAATTATTGTATACGATAGATGTATAGAGAATCGGTATTATCAATCAGAATAGTGGTATATTTGTAAAAAACAACAAATTTATCGTGAAGTGTGTGTGATACGGTAAAAGAAATCGGGAAGTTGTGAGAGGAAAGTAGCTATGCCTACTCATATTGAATCAAACGAGCAACAAATCAAAAAACACATTATCGAAATTATGACGCTTGTCAAAAAACGATTACACATACATGGTATCAAAATCGGGACGGGGAAAGAAGAATTACCGATTGAATTTGCGTCAGTGAAATCATTGACATTAGTTGAACGAATCCAAAAACGTGGTTGTGCGGTGAGCAGTAATCGTTTTGCGGATATTTTTACGTCACGCCCCAATCGAATGGTTGCAACAACCATCGAAGAGCTGGTATTTACCTACGAAACGATACTTGAGCTTGATCTGCAAATTTTGAGTGCCAATGAGCTCCTTGAATTATGCCATTTGACACGCTTACCGATTGCCCATATTTCCCGGTTTGCCAAATATTTTGCTGATGATGAATGGCGGACGGCACTCCAGTTTTATCAATTGATTCCGATGCATTCCCAGGCTGATAATGTTTGTATTGGGCGAGATGAATTACTGCACGAAGTAACCGAATGCTTATTTGCCGAACGCCGTAAGGGTAACGCCTGGCGCCTCCATGTATTGTTGAGCGGGCCATCGGGGATTGGCAAAAGCACTTTGGCCTTGGCAGTTATCCGGCTGATAATGCCGGCATATGGCCGGCGCATCCCGGTGGTGGCAATCGGCACTGGATTTACCGCGATGGAACAGGTCTATCAAGCCGTTGGCTTAACGATGCGGATGCGGTTACGGGCAGACGAGCCGTGGTATACCCGCCTCAAGGATGCCGATGAGTTTCGCAATACGATTATTTGTCTCGATAATGTGTTGGGGAATGATGCATTACCCGCCGAAGCAATCGTGCGTCATATGCTCCACACCTTCCCGACGACCCAATTTTTGATTACCAGCCAAATCGCAGGACTTGGCCGGCACATGCCGGCAATTCGTGAATTTGCCTTGACTGGCTTGAATGAAGAAAGCATTCGCGCACTCTATTGGCAAATCTATAATCAGACGCATCTGCGCCATCACGATGGGGTATTGCCAGCAGATATCGTGACCCAAACACATGGATATCCCATGCATATCATCGCATTGGCAAATAGTGGTGGTAGTCAAGCCATTGCCTTGGAGGTGATTTATCAACGGGTAATGAGTGGTCTTGGCGAAATTCCTGAATTGTTGTTGCAGATTATGGCGTTGGTACAACAACCACTCGGGAATCAGTTTTGGGGATTGATTGATGCTATCATCTTGCCCGATAAACAACAACCGCTGATGAGTTATTTACATCTGCTTGAACGCCGTCAATTGATTAGCTATCGTAATGGTGATGGGTTCGTGATTCATGATGCGATGCGTACTGCCGTGTATTCTATGTGCAATACTGACCAAATCGATACATTGATTCGGCGTATTGCACACCAATTGACGCAATCCCCGCAACAGATGGTGTTGTTTGACGAAGAACGCCATGCGCTCCAATTGCAAATCCATGATGTATTAGCAATATATGATATTTTGGTGCTGGTGCATCAACGCGGGATGGATGAATTAGCCGCGCGTATGATTGTGCGGTGGCGTACGTCATGGATTCGATTTGGGTTATGTGCCCAATTATGTGTCATCAGTGAAGCCACCGTGTACCGGATTGGCCCAAATCATCCCCAAACAAGTGAGTTGCTCCATGCGATTGGGAGTTTTTATGGTCATCGGGGAATTGTCGAAAGCACCATGCGCTTTTTGCAACAAGCGATGCATCATGCCGACTTGGGATTACAACGGGTAATCTGGGCCCAATCAGCCTTGGAATGTGCGTTGCACGCCTTACAACTGATTGGTTGGCAAGAGTCTGAGCGTTTATTGCAGCGTGCGATGGCGGTGATGAATTCGTTGCACTATGAATATTGGGTGGCCCGCTGTCATGATACGTTGTCCTATGTCTATATGACCACCGGTAAGATTCGTGAAAGTCTGGCGCAAAGCGATGCAGCGCTGTTGCATTACGAAGCGCAAGCACAAGCACAATCATTGTGGCTAGCTGATGCGTATTCCAATCGGGGGTTGATTTTTATGGCGCTGGGAGATTATGTGTTGGCTCGCCAATCACTCAGCAAAGCCGAATGGCTGTTTCAGCAATATAACGCCCCAAATAACATTGCAGCAGTTCATTTGCGGATTGCGGGTGTCGCCGCCTTAGAAAACCGCGTCAGTGATGCGCGTTTTTATTTAACGCAAGCCTTTCGCCAAATCGAGCGGGTCGGCGGCTTTAATGATTTGTTGTATGTGATTGATATCGGTGCTGGGATTGCATTAGCCGAAGGCGACGGCGCTACCGCGCTGCAATTGAGTAATGCGTGTAGTGCAGTGCGCGCGCAAATGGGGCTATCACGAGGTGCGGCGTTTGACGATATCGTCAAACGTCAACTGGTCCATGCCCACGCACGCCAACTCGATGCCACGCAACCACCGCTGGCCAGTAATATCAATGAATTACTGGCAGTAGTGCGACAGATTTTGCAAGTGAATTATTGAATACAACGCTGTTATTGGGGTAATATCCAGCGGACTAATTGCTGGTCGAGGGTAAGTGTCAACCACGTGGTCAGCGCGCTATAGGCCAGATAGCCAAAGAGCGTGTATACCAACCACCGTCCGGCACGGTGATTGGTATAGCGGGGCATCATCATGCCCACGCCAAGGGCAATGAGTGGTGCCAAAAAAATCACCAACCGGGTCGGATTGGCATAAAACACGATCCGTAACACGGCGAGTAAACCACTTGCCGCAAATCCCGACCAAAGTGTTTTGGTCAAGGCTGGGCGCTGGCGGAGTACGGGTAATCCCAGACTGAGGAGCGCCACGCAAAAGACGACCCAACTATAGTGATCATCGATGCCGTTTTTCCAGAGTCCCAAGAATTCATCGAGGCGTGTTCCATTGGCGGCATGTACTAAATGCCCCATTTGCGCCAAAATCAGGACGGTATATTGACTGTAATAAACAATTCCCATTACCGCAGTTACCCATAGCCAACGCCAGGCTGCGTGGCGCATCGTACCAAGCACAAATTGCCAGGCTTGCATGACGGTCATGGTAATAAATGCCCCAAAATGCCCGGTAATCGCAACCCCAGCAAAGAATAGTTGCAAAATAATATTGCGGTTGGTGGGATTGTCATAATAAATAATCGCTAAAAATGCAAAGCACCAACTCGCCCATTGGGCTAAATCTTGGGCAACCACGGGATAACTATGCATCACATAGGCTTGGGGGAACCACAATAGCACAAGCGCACTATAGATGGCCACGCGTTGTCCGAGCCGTTGTTGGATAATCATCCACACCAAAAAAAAGACCAATGTGGCATCGACGACTAAGGATGCGAGTCCCACATAAAAATTAAATGTCATCACCGGGCTGATGAGCAACATGACCGGACTTAATAATAAATAAATCGCCGGAGGATAGGGGTAGACTTGGTTATTATCACCGGCAGCCCCACCATGCACAATGGTGCCGATGTTTTCGAGGTAAATATTGCCATAAATGACACTTTCGAGTTGGCGGGCATGGACTTTGCGGTCGACACCATCTACTCCTGGCGCACTATAGGCCAAAACGCGCAGGGCTACTGCCAACACAAATATGGCCAACAACCACCCATAGCGAAATTTGGGTTGGGTCACGAGCCAGATAACTCCACTACATCCCACCAAAAAAATTGTCAGTGGGATACGCCACGTAATGATTTGTAAGAAATAATGGTGCAACACATAATAGGCAAACAAGGTAGCCACACTCATAAGCATGAATTTTGCATCAGTACGGATACCCATCCGCCACAGACTGATGATTACCAAGAGCATCCATGCCATCACCGGCAAGAGTACCGTAAATTGCCCAAGGCTGAGTTGATTTGTGTGAAGTGTGGTAACCCCGGTAATATCGACGAGCGCCGCACAAAATTTGCTTAAGTAGGGCAATGTAACGCTACTCGTATCGCAATTCATGACAAAATGTTGGTTTGGTGGTACATACATCCAATAGGTGCGGTATTGGCCGGCATTGGTAAGTGGGAATTTGAGGCGCTCAGATTGCACCACGATTTCGCGTGGGGCTTCGTCGTAGCGAGTAATGATGCGCATGCGGATTATTTGGGTGGCTACTACGTCGGGTACCCCGATATCACTCCCTTTGGGAATCTGCCGGAACCATACCGTGCCCCCAAAAAAATGCGTGAATTCAGAATCCATTAACGCTACGCCAAAACTGCGCGTGCTTGATGCGCCAATATCGAGATGCCAATTTGCGCTATTTCCGCTATATAGTGTGATAAGCAAAAAGAAAAATGATACAAGCACATACCAATACCATAAATGTGGTTTCGCTTGTTGATAAATCCGTTGGATGATAATCATTAAAAAACCTGATTGTATATCATAATAGTCGGCGTAAATGATTGGAAATCGAGCGACAGTAATAACGAAGAATGGCATGAGCATACGCACACTACCGAGGGGTATTTTACCAGAAAACGTACACAAAATTGCATGTAATTTGTGTTGTCTTTAGGCAAAACTATAGTAAAATTTAAAGAAAATTAGGGTAATTATCGGCAATATTACGAAATTGTTGGAATAACACCGCCAGCTATGCGTGGCGTGCATAGTCACAGTGCCATCAATGTCGTGGCGATGACGCTATCGTCACTCGGTGACACTGCGCGCAAATCCAGCCAGAGGGCTCCATCTTGGATGCGCCCAATGATGGGAATCGGCGCATGGCGGAGTTGGTGGGCGAGGACATCGGGGTGAGGGTGAGGGTAGACCAGCGCCCACGATGGGAGTGTCTCGCCGGGCAATGACCCACCGCCAATCGTACTGGTACAGGCCCGTACTTGCCACGGGGCGGGTAGGGTCTGGACGATGGTTGCGGCGCGTTGATAGAGCTCATCACTACCTCGACTAATCATCTGCCAAATTGGGATGTCTGTGTGTGCCGTCTGCGTGACATAACTCTGCAATGTCGCCTGCATGGCGGCAATCGCTAATTTGTCGAGGCGGATCGCCCGCATCAATGGGTGCTTTGCGAGCACCGCAATTTGGGCCTGTTTGCCAATAATAATACCCGCTTGAGGCCCACCGATTAATTTATCGCCACTGAAACACACCACGTCGGCACCCGCACGAATGCGGTCGGGGATGAGCGGTTCTGCTGCCAGCCCATACGTGCTGACATCGATGAATGAGCCACTGCCGAGATTGTCGACGAGCAAAATTCCCCGTTGATGGGCTAAATCGGCAAGTTCACTGAGCTCGGCGTGATGGACGAATCCTTGCATGCGGAAATTGCTGGTATGTACCTGCAAAATCATCGCGGTGCGCTCGGTAATCGCCTCGGCATAATCACGCACATAGGTGCGATTGGTGGTGCCCACTTCGACCAAGGTGGCGCCACTTTGGCGCAACACATCGGGGATGCGAAAGCCGCCGCCGATTTCGACGGCTTGGCCACGTGACACAATCACTTCACGTCCGACCGCCAACCCGGTCAGGGTCAGCAATATGGCGGCAGCGTTGTTGTTGACAGCGATGGCGGCTTCTGCGCCACTGAGGTGGCGCAGAAGCCCTGCCAGGTGCACGCTTCGTTCGCCACGGCCGCCGGCGGCGAGGTCGTATTCGATATTGACGCTGCCTGCGCCGTGTTGCAATGCATGGCGGGCGGCCTGGCTGAGAGGCGCGCGGCCAAGGTTGGTCTGCAAAAGGACGCCACTGGCATTGATGACAGGACGTAATGACGGCGCTAATAATAGGGCAATATCGTGCCGCAGGAGCGCCACAATGGTATCAAATGTAGGCACTTCACCGGCGCGCCGGCGTATTTTTTCTACCAAAAGACGAGCCAAATCCACAATAGTTGGGCGTGGCAACGGGGAACCGGACGCAACGGCACTGACTAAGCGCTCGATCGAGGGTAAATGGCGTTGGGGGGTGGTCATGGTTTGGAGGTACTCGTAGGGAGGGTGATGGTGGGTAAATGGGGCATCAAAATCGAATGGCCACTCAGCAGGCGACCGAGCAGAATCGCACCGATGATGGCGGCGGCAATGCCCACCACCGCTAACGTGGCGCGCACCCAGCTCCATGGGTCATTGGGTATGTCAAAGACAAATAAGCGTTCGGTGCCGGGTACAATGCGGAGCTGGGCGAGCCCCCAATTTACATCGCGGCGACCACTGGTGAGGGCGCGGCGGCCACGGGTGACGGCGAGATCGAGAGGGATGTCTTCGATGATGGCGTTGTAGCAGGTGGCAGCAAAGCGGATGATGGTATCGGGGCGACTAATCCCACTAAAAGTGATGGCGGCGTTGATGGTTTTGCTCATCAAGAGGGCCGCAAAAATCTGGGGCATAGCGCGGATCTGGGGCTCACCACTGGCTGCCATGGTGACACAAATGAGGCCGATATCGGGGAATTGAGTGAGCAAATCGTTGAGCTCAAATACGTCGATTTCGCTGCCAAAGGCAATCCGGATGAGATGATCGGCATTGAGAAAAACATCGCCGACAAAATGGACCACGTGGTAGATTTTTTGGCTGAGGGCTTTCTCAATGTCAGCGAGAGTCTGGACTTCGACGATATAGACGCTAATGCGCCGCGCACTGATTTCGCTTTGGAGCATGGTATGAATCATGCTGAATTGGGGTGTTTGGTCGGGGGGCACGAGCATCAATACTCGCAAGGGCCCATCGACCAAAATCGGCGGGGCGGGTGCGTTAATCGATGATAAGCGCACCACCGCATAATCGTCGTTGATGGCCGGCGCCCATTGGCGGGTCCCGTCTATTACCGCCCATTCCCATGGTAGGGCAGCGAGTTCGGGGACGGCGATTTGGATTTGAATTTGGAGGCGGCCGTTGTTGTTTTGGGCGGTCCGTGCTTGGGCAATCAACATGTCGCGGACGACTTCGGGGAAGATGACGGCGCCTAGTTCGCGGCCTAACTCGGTGGCATCGCCCAATAATTCAATGTGGGTTGGTTGAAGCAGGCGCACCCCTGATTGAATCAAGTATTCGGGGATGTCAATGGGGATGGCGATGTTTTGTGATGTCGTAAAGACATACAACACAAAGCCGCCTTGTTCATCGGCTCCAATCGAAATGTGAAACGGGGTGATTTGCATAACAACCGTATCTATAATGCGTGGCGATACGCTTCCATGGTTTGTTGGGCGACGACAGGCCAATCAAAGTGGCGGCGGACAATTGTTGCGCCCCTAGCGCCCCATTCGCTCCAATGTGCTTGTGCGTGGAGCATCTGTTGTAAACCCACATACAGCGCCTGCATATTGTTTGGTGTAACTAGTATACCATTGACCCCATCAAACACCTTGTCCGGAATACCCCCGGCGGCGGTGGCCAGGACGGGGCGTTGGTGGATCATGGCTTCGAGGGTCACGAGCGATGATCCTTCGTAGAGGGTGGGATGCACAAAAAAGTCACAGGCCGCATACAAATTTTGCAGCTCGGCATCGCTCATGCGCCCAGCAAAGGTGACATGGGCGGCGATGCCGAGATGATGCATTTGGGCGGTGAGGGCGGTACGTTCTTTGCCTTCGCCGACGAGCACCCAGCGCCACGTGGCAGGGAGTTCGCGCCGTCGGTGGGCTTGGGCGAGGGCTTCGGCAAACAAATGATAGCCTTTGTTGCGTTCGAGGCGACTGACACTGAGCATCAACAATTGGTCGTGGGCGGCAAAGCGTTGCCGCAGGTCATGGACGAGATTGGTATCGATAGGCGCTAGGTTTTCGGCGGTATCAATCGCACTCGGTATCACCACCACTCGCTGCGGATCGACCCCGAGGTAATGGGGCAAATCAGGTGCGGTACAGGCGTCGGTGGCGATGGTGTAGTCGGCCAAGCGATGCCCGGTGCTATACATCCAGCGAAAGGGCACATAGGCCAACCATTTGCGCCAATCGGGGGTGCGGTATTCTTCGAGCCCATGGGGGTTGGCAAAAAAGGGCACTGCGCGCAACTGTGAATCATTGCGCCGCAACCAGCCATAGCCAAAGGCACACAGGCCTTGGCTATGCACCACGTCGAATTCCCTAGCCCGCACGGCAGAGGCGACTTGATGACCGAGTTCCAGCGTATAGCGCGGGTAATTGATTTGGCGGCCGAGGATGGAATTGGGGCGCAGGTAGGGCGACGTATAGTCGTAGCGCAAGGTACGCACCTGCATGTGGGGCGTGAGTTGGGCCAGTTGACTTGGGTCGGGTGGGGTTTGCACATAAAGGGTGACGGCGGCGCCTAGTTTGGCTAAATAGGTGGTCAAGTGGTAGACGTGGCGCTCGATGCCACCATAGCCGTGGAGCGGCCAGACCACGCGGGCGAGCATGGCTACCCGGATGGGCGGCGTCACGAAGCGCCCCCGATATGATTGTACAAGCCAAGCACATGACGAATAACGACATTGGTGTCAAATAATTGTTGGGCGCGTAAGCGCGCACCCACTTGGATTTGTTGGCGCCAACTGGCATCGTTGTGCAAGCGCTGCGCGGCAGTCACAAAGCTGGTGATGTCGGGGGCGAGGATGCCTGAGCGGCCATTGACGATGATCTCAGGAGTGCCACCGGTGGGCATCGCCACGATAGGGGCGCCACACGCCAAGGCCTCGAGCAATACGCGACTAAGGGGCTCATCCCACGACGACGGGAACCACAAGGCGTCGCAGCGCGCCATCAAACGCAATACGTCGTCGTGCTCGACCCAATCGAGTTGCAGGCAGGGGATGGCAGCGGCTTGGGCGGCTGCCGCGACCGCGTCGTTGAGTGGACCGTCGCCGGCTACGACGATGGCAGGTGGTCGGATGCGCAAAATCAATTCGGGCAACAATTCGGCCCCTTTGTTGCGGGCTAATTTACCCACAAACAAACTAAAGTGGGCTGGTACGTTCGCCACCGTGAGGGGCTGGGCAATGGTGGTGGCGATTGCGGCACAATCGACCATATTGGGGATGGCGACGACTTTGGCGGTCGGGATGTGTTGGGCGATGCGGGCACTCATATAATGTGACACCCCGATGACCATGTCGGCTTGGGCTAATAAATCAGCCCGTCCACGCATTTGGCGTACATAGGCGGGGGCAAGGAGGCGTTGGGTGAGTGGCGCCTTGCGCGTGGTCATGGTGTGGCGCATCCCTGCCAACGTGCGTTGGTCACCCTGCATCTGCATGCCGGTGGCGCGGTAATCCCACGGCCAATGATCACGCACGGTCACGATGACTTTGGCACCCAAGCGCCGTAACGGCATGGCAGCTTGGGCTGCCAGCAGGTGCTGGGCATGGATGATGGTATGGGCGGGGTCGATGATGGCCCGCCGGATGGCGGTACGCAAGCGGGGGATGATCAATTGTTGGCGCAGATAAGTTTGTAAAAATGGCAAGGGGATTTGGGGTTCGGCCACATCAATGGTCTCGATATCGAGCACTTCATGTTTGTAAAACATGGTTTTTTGATTGGAACGGGGCACCACGGCGGTGACATGCTCGCCACGTTGTTGCAACGCCAACGCCAGGGCATGGGCACTCCAGCCGGCTCCACCACATTTGGGGGGGAAGACATCACTGGGCATGATGATTTGACGGGGGGTAGTCATAATGCACCTCGGGCGGCAGCCACAAAACGCGTGACCCGCTCGACATCGACAGGGTCGGCAATCGCCCCGCCCTGCTTGATACTCGAGCCGACGATGACGCCGTCAGCGACGGCCATAAAGGCGGCGATATTGTGTTCGTCGGCACCACTGCCGATAATCACGGGGCGGTCTCCGGCGAGTTGTTTGGCTTCACGGACCTTGGCGACATCGGGGGCATCACCCGTCATCCGTCCCGACACAATCAAGGCATCGGCTCCAAAAAAACGTGTCCATTCGATGTGGGTGGCCAAATCAATGCCAGGGAAGCGCACCGAATGTTTTTTGTCGACATCGGCCAGGATTTTGATGTGTTCGGCATGTAATTCTTTGCGGCGGCGCATCAAATCAGCGGCACACCCTTCATCAAAGCTCCCGGCATCCCATACCCCGGCGCCGGTAAACATACAGACGCGGATGAAATCGGCTTGAGCGGCAATAGCAATCGCTAGCAAGGCTACCCCGCCGTTGTGCACCAAATTAATCCCCATTGGTAGTGGGCTGACACTGCGGATGGCGGCGGCGACGACGGCGTGGCTGGCGATGCTTTCGGGGGGGATGTGGGCACCGGCACGGAACGGGATATCCCACATGTTTTCGACAATCAGTCCATCGCAACCACCGGCAATCAAGGCTTCGGCATCGGCTTTGGCATGGTCGATGATGGTTTGCATGCCGTAGCCGGTATAACCCGGCGCGCCGGGCAATGGCCAGCAATGCACCATGCCGATGATGGGCTTGGGAGTGCGGAAAATATCAGCGAGTGAGGATATTTGCAACGCATCGAGTCGCGTTTTCCATGCAGGAGTCATAAAAATACCTCTAAATAGTCCATACGCATACACATTTACTGATGGGGGTATTGTACCATTGTCGCTAGCCATGGCGGGATTGGTTGCTGGTGCTGTTGCAACAGCGCACAGACTTCGTGGTTGGTCGGCACAATATCGGCTGCGCCGCGCCGGCTGGCCGTAATCGCCCCGGCTGCATTGGCCACCAGCACCGCATCGGCCAGTGGCGCCCCTTGTGTCAACCCCAATACACAGACGCTGGCAAAGGTGTCACCACAGGCGGTGGTATCGATTGCATCGACCACAAACGCCGGGTAGTGGGTCGTATGTCCTGCCACGGCGACGAGGGCGCCATTGGCTCCTTGTTTGGTGATGCAGATGGGGGCGGCGCGGCTGTGTGACGGGGCAACGGCCTGCATTTCGGCCTGATTGCCCAGCAACACGCTGAGGGGCTGGGCGAGTTGGTTGATGATTTGCGCGAAATAATGAGTCAATGGCTCGCACAAATCAATCGAGGTCTGCCAGCCGTGCTGTTGGGCATAGTTGAGGGCTTGGATGGCGTTGGCTTTTTGGGGGTCGCTAAGCAATGCGTGGCCACAGACATGGAGCCAGCCGGGGGTGGTAGGCCAATCACTGGGGAACTGCCAGGCTTGATTGGCACCCCGATAACTCAAAAACGTCCGCTCGCCGCCGGTGGTCACCGGGATAACACACAATCCCGTGGGGATGTGGTCATCGGATTGGATGCCCTGCAAGTCGACGCCGGCGGCCTGGGCAATCGTCAGCGCCTGCGTGGCGGCGGGGTCGTTGCCAACCCGCCCCCACAAGCGCCCGTGGCCGCCCATACGGGCGACGGCTACGGCGCTATTGATGCCGGTGCCACCGCTACTCCAGGTGACGGTATGGGCGAGGGCATCGCCCCCTTCGTGAGGCCATTCGGCCAGCGCCATCAACAGATCGACGTTGATATCACCAATAATATGTAGCATATATGTCCATCTGGGTAGAGAATGAATAGCCTATTTTAGCCTGAATTGGTAGATGTATACGAATAAATAGTACGATGATGGTATTGACAGCAAAATCGCAAATTAGTATAATTTGCACAATCCAACCGTGAAACAATCATTAATAGGCAAACTACCCACGTATCGGCCGCGCCGATTCGCGCAGTTGTCTTATTTTATTTATGAAAGGAATCGACGCGTTATTTTCTGATTTTGTACATAGGTAGGCAATTTATTTCATTCCTCCATCTTGGAAAATAGGTAGGCAATCCATTTTTGGCATCGGGCAATCTCCATTTCGGTGTAGATTTCTTTGACACGAAGAGGACTGTTATGCGCATATTTTTGATTGGAATGCTATATGTATTACTTACGTATCCCCTGCATGTGGATTATGCATTGGCAGCGCAACCCACCAAAACCCGTACGCTTACCAAAACAATGTCCAGCACCAACACCCGTACGTCTACCAAAACAATGTCCAGCACCAACACCCGTACGTCTACCAAAACAGTGTCTGCAACTAAAACAATGTCTGCTACCAAAACAATGTCCGCAACCAAAACAATATCTGCAACCAACACTCGTACGTCTACCAAAACAATGTCCGCAACCAACACGCATACAGTAACACGGACAGAAACACCTACCAACACCGCCACGCCGACGGCGACACACACCAGCACGCCGACGGCGACACATACCGCTACGCCGACGGCGACGCACACCGCCACGCCGACGGCGACGCACACCGCCACGCCGACGGCGACGCACACCGCCACGCCGACGGCGACACACACCGCCACGCCGACGGCGACGCACACGGCTACGCCGACGGCGACACACACCGCCACGCCGACGGCGACGCACACCGCCACGCCGACGGCGACGCACACCGCCACGCCGACGGCGACGCACACCGCCACGCCGACGGCG